>CAYLZN010000222.1:0-9896 GCA_964387935.1 uncultured Vicinamibacteraceae bacterium
ACCGCGTGTCCGAGGTGCGGTGCCAGCACTGCCAGTCCGCCGATCTCGAACGCCTGTGGTCCCGGTTCGCCACGGTGAAATCGGAGGAGTCGCGTCTCGATGCCCTCGCGGACCCGTCCGCCATGAGCGGGCTCGACGAGCAGGACCCCGCCAGCATGATGCGCTGGATGAAGCGTATGGGCCAGGAGATGGGCGAGGACCTCGGCGACGACTTCGAGGCCGCCATGGAAGGGGAACTGGCGGGCGGTGGCGAGCCCGGCGGCGAGCCCGGTATAGACACCGGCAGCGGTTCGTTCGACGCCGACGAGACGTAGCCCCCCGGCCCGAGCCTCGAGCCTCGAGCCCGATGATATCGTGTCCCCATGCGCGACGTCCTGGTCATCATCCTCGGCGGGGGACGCGGCAATCGGCTCTACCCGCTCACCCACATGCGCTCCAAGCCGGCCGTGCCGATCGGCGGCAAGCACCGGCTCATCGACATCCCCATCAGCAATTGCCTGCACGCCCAGCTCCGGCGCATCTTCGTACTGACGCAGTTCAACTCCGCGTCGCTCAACCGGCACATCGCGGAGACGTACCGCCTCGATTCGTTCTCGGAAGGCTTCGTCAACATCCTGGCCGCCGAGCAGACGCCCGACAATGCCAACTGGTTCCAGGGCACGGCGGACGCGGTGCGACGGGCGGTCCCGCACTTCTCGGAGCACGGGGCGAAGCACTACCTGATCCTCGCCGGTGACCATCTGTACCGGATGGACTTCACGCAGCTCCTGCAGGCGCACATCGACGCGAAAGCCGATGTGACGATTGCCGCGCAGCCCGTGCTCACCGCGGACGCCCCGGAGATGGGCATCTTCCGCTTCGAGGCGGACGGCCAGATCGTGGGCTTCGAGGAGAAACCGAATGCGGCACGTCTGGCGGAGATCGGATCCAGCCTCCCCCCCGACGCGACGTTCATGACGCCCGACACGGACCGGCCGTTCGTGGCGTCACTCGGCATCTACGTCTTCTCGCGCGACGTCCTCCTCCGGGTGCTGCACGAGAACGAGTCGCACGTGGACTTCGGCAAGGAAGTGATCCCGCACGCGCTGTCAAACTACAAGGTCCGGCCCTGGATCTTCAGGGACTACTGGGCCGACGTCGGCACGGTGGGCTCGTTCTACGATGCCAACCTGGCCCTGACGCGCGCGGGAGCGGCCTTCCGGTTCTACGATCCCAGCCGGCCGATCTTCACGCGCCCGCGTTTCCTGCCTGCGTCCAGGTTCGTGGGCTGCACCCTCCGGGACGCCCTCGTGGCCGACGGCTCGTACCTCGAGTCGTGCCAGGTGGAGAGCAGCGTCGTCGGGATTCGCACTCGGATCGATCGAGGATCGCGGATCACGCGCTCAGTGCTGCTCGGGGCCGACTACTTCGAGGAGCCGGGCCGAACGACCCCCGACCGTCCGGCACCGGGCATCGGACGCGACGTGGTCCTCGACCGGGTCATCGTCGACAAGAACGCGAGCATCGGTGACGGCGCGCGGCTCGTGAACCAGAATGGCGTCGAGAAGGCTGACGGCGACGGCTGGTTCATCCGGAGCGGCATCGTCGTCGTGCCCAAGGGGGCGACGGTCCCCTCGGGCACGACCGTGTAGCACCGCCGCCCTCACGCCCGGTCCCGCAACAGTCGCGGCGGGGCGAACCACAGCAGGCGGCCTGCGCCTGCGGCCGGTCCCCGTTCGAGCGTGATGCAGGCGACGGCCCCTTTCTTGAAGTCCAGTTCCCGGCTCGCCCCGATCAACTGCGCCGCCAGGATGCCCATGCCGGGCATGTGCCCGACGAGGGCCACGCTCTTCACGGTGCGGCGCCGGGCCAACTCGCTGAAGACGGCGTCGGTTCGTCCCCCAAGGGCCAGCGCGTCCGTCACCGTCACCGGCGGGGGCGGGTCGAAGGCCTCTGCCAGGATTTGCGCCGTCTGCAAGGCGCGGACGAGCGGGCTCGTCAGCACTTCGTCCCATTCCACGCCCATCTGTCTCAGGCCGGTCGCGATTTGTCTCAGGCGCGCCTTGCCCTCCGGGATGAGCGGCCGCACCGCATCGTCAGGGTAGGCGTCTCCCCGCTCCGCGGCGATTCCGTGTCGCACGAGATACACCAGGTTTCCGTTGGCCATCCCTCGTTCTTCTCCTCTCGAACTCCTGTGCCGCTCCCACCGGCGCGCGCTCGCGGGCCCGCGCGGCCACGCGGCGACAGCAGTCGACAAGTGACGGCCGTCGGCGCAGGTAGCGCGCGTGCTCGCGGTGGCATTCCCGCTCGATGAGGTCCCTGAGCGCCGACAGCGGCTGGCGCGCGGCCCTGCCCGCCCCGTCCTCGGCCTGCTTGACGAACAGGAGCAGGACCTGCAGGTCGTGGAGCCGGCCCAGCTGCTCCTGGCCTCCCTTGAGGACCCGCACCAGCCGTGCGGTCGGGGCCAGCCCGGCCTCCGCCATGAGTTCGAGCGTGTAGCGGAGCTTCTTGGCGGCAATGCGCACCTGGTGGAGCCTGGCCGCATCGAACAGGAGCCCGACATCCTCGATGGTGGCTTCCAGGCGGGCGCCGCGGTCGGCGGCGCGCGATGCCAGCAGCCTGCGCCACCGACCCCGGTCGTCTGGAGCGCGGTCGAGCCGAGTCCCCAGCGCGCGCACCGTCCGGATGGCGTGCGCGACCGCCTCGGGCGCGAGCGCGTCGATCATCGCGTGTCGCCTGACGCGACGTTCCATGGCCACCGCACGGCGCACCAGCCGGACGGCAGCACCGAGGTCCGGCCGGGACGCCTCCAGGTCCGCGAGCAGTTGCAGGGTGACGTCGAGCTCGCGCACCGGGCCGAGCGCCTGCGTGATCCGCCGGACTTCCCGCGTCGCCCGTCGCACACGCTTCGGCCCTGCAGCCTGAAGCAGGGGCAGGACTTCCCTGAGCCTGCGCGACGCGACGCGCGCCTGGTGCACCGCGGTCACGCTGCCCCGCAGGCCCCCGGGGAGGTGGCGTTCGAGCGCCACCTGGCGCGGCGCGAGCAGCGTCTGCCGGTCGATCGAGGGCGACATGGTAGGATGGCGGCCTGGCGCCGTTCTGGCGTCTCCCGGCACTGTAGCATGGCCGTGCGCGTGCGCCGGCCGATCCCCGCTTATGCGACTCGCTGCCATCGACATTGGGACGAACTCGATTCACATGGTCGTCGTCCGCGTCCGCCCCGACTTCTCCTACGAGGTCATCGATCGGGAGAAGGAGATGGCCCGGCTCGGCGCAGGCGGCCTCGATGGGCGCGCCCTCACGCCAGCCGCCATTCAGGCGGGTCTGCAGACCCTCGCCAAGTTCCGACGACTGGCCGACGCCCATGAGGTGGACGACATCATCGCGGCGGCCACGAGCGCCGTCCGCGAGGCGGAAAACGGCGGCGAGTTCCTCGCCGCGGTCGCGCAGCAGACCGGAATTCGGGCCCGGGTCATCTCGGGCCGCGAAGAGGCGCGGCTCATTCACATCGCCGCCACGTACGGCATCGATCTCGAACGCGGGGCCGGGGTCGTCATCGACATCGGCGGCGGCAGCGTCGAGATCACGCTGGGCGGGGCGCACGACGTGCAGTTGGCGAAGAGCTTCAAGCTCGGCGTGCTGCGACTCACCGAGCGGTTCGTGCGAACCGACCCGCTGTCGGCCCGGGACGAGCGACGCCTGGCCAAACACGTCCGCGACGAGATCACGCCGTGGGTGAACCAGATCAGGAAACGGGGCTTCCGGAGGGTCATCGGTACGTCCGGGACCATCCTGAGCCTCGGCGCCGTCGCAGCGGGCCTCGAAGGCACGTCGGTTCCCGCGGAACTGCGCAACCTGCGTGTGCCCGCCAAAGCCATCCGGCGACTCCGGCGCAAGCTGACGACCATGGAGCAGCAGCAGCGGCTGGAGGTGCCCGGCCTGGATCCGCGGCGGGCCGACATCTCGGTGGCGGGCAGCGTCCTGCTCGATACGATTCTGCGAAGCCTCGATGCCCGCGAGATCACCCTCTGCGATCTCGCGCTGCGCGAAGGCCTGATCCTCGACTACATCCAGCGGAACCAGGCCCGCATTGCCAAGATCGATCACGTGCCGGACATCCGGCGCCGGAGCGTGCTCGAACTCGGCGAACGCTGCAACTACTGGTCTGCGCACACCCAGCAGGTGTCGCGCCTGGCGCTGGCGCTCTTCGATCAGACGCAGCCGTGGCACGGGCTCGGCGATCGCGAGCGCGAGTGGCTCGAACTGGGCGCGCTGCTGCACGACATCGGCATGCACATCAGCTACGAGGGCCACCACAAGCACTCGTACTACCTGGTCAAGCACGGCGGTCTGCGCGGCTTCGAGCCCCATGAGATCGAGGTCCTGGCTCTCGTCGGCCGCTACCATCGCCGCGGCGCCCCCAAGAAGTCGGACGAGGCCTTCCGCGCGCTGCCAGGGCCGGTGCGGCGGGCCGTCCGCGTCCTGTCGGCGTTCACGACGCTCGCGGAGGGCCTGGACCGGAGCCACTCGCAGGTGGTGCTCGGGGTGGATGTGATCGACCGCGGCAGTGACTTGCTGCTCCGCCTCCGTACGGCCGACGATGCGGAGCTCGAACTGTGGGCGGCCCACCGGCACGTCGCGCCGCTCGCGGCGCTGGTGGACAAGCCGGTGCGGCTCGAACTGACCTCCGGCGCCCTGCCGCAGGAACCTGCGCCGCCGCCCACCCCACCCGCCGTCAGGAAGCGGACCCGCGCCTGATCGGAGATCTACGTTCCCTCCACCGGTCGGGTCCGCGGCACGAACGTGACTGGCGCAACGCCGGCACGCGTCTGCCCGGCGCGCGCGTGGTCGTGCAGGTGCTGCTGAACGCGAAACGCCTCCTCGCCCCGCGTCGGCCTGCGGCGGCGGTACGTGCCGTCCGGCCCCAGTTGGCGCGCCTTCACGTTGTCCCGGAACATCGCGCCGAGCGCGTACAACACCCGCTCGCGACAGGCGTCGTCCTCGACCGGGAACATCAGTTCGATCCGTCGATCGAGGTTCCGAGACATCCAGTCGGCGCTGGCCAGGTAGACCTCATCGTCTCCGCCGTTCTTGAAGTAGTAGACGCGCGAGTGCTCGAGAAAGCGATCGACGATCGACACCACGGTAATGTGATCGCTCACGCCCCTGACGCCGGGCCTCAAGGCGCAGATGCCGCGCACGTTGAGGAGGACGCGGACTCCCGCCTGCGACGCCTCGTAGAGCGCCTCGACGATGTCCTTGTCGATCAGGGAGTTGAGCTTGGCCCGGATCTCGGCGGCCTGTCCCGCCTCGGCGCGACGCCGTTCCCGGTCGATCAGCTTCAGGAACCGCTCCCGCAGGTCGGTGGGCGCCATCACGAGCTTCTTCATGCGCGGCGGATCGGAGTAGCCCGTGAGCGCCGTGAAAAAGGCCGAGGCATCCTCGGCAATGGCTGGCGCGCACGTCATCAGGCCGAAGTCCGTGTAGAGCCTCGCGGTCCGGTCGTTGTAGTTCCCGGTCCCCAGGTGGACGTAGCGCCGAATGCCCTGCGGCGTCCGTCGCACCACGAGGCAGATCTTGGCGTGGGTCTTGTACCCCTGGATGCCGTAGATGACGTGCGCTCCGGCCTCCTCCAGCGTGCGGACCCAGTGGAGGTTGCGTTCCTCGTCGAACCTGGCGAGCAGTTCCACCAGCACCGTGACCTGTTTCCCCTGGTCGGCGGCTCGCCGGAGGGCCTCGATGATCGGTGAATCGCCGCTCGTGCGATAGAGCGTCTGCTTGATGGCGAGGACGTCGGGATCCGCGGCCGCGCGCACGACCAGTTCGACCACGGGGTCGAAGCTGTCGTACGGGTGGTGGAGGAGCACATCCCGGCTTTCGACGACCTGGAAGATGTTGGCGCGCTCGCTCTCGTCGAGCACGTCAGCGGGCCGCCAGGGCACGTCCCGCAGCGCGCCGTGTCCGGGCACGTCCAGCAGGGACATGAGGGCGCGCAGGTCCAGCGGGCCCGGGATGCGGTAGATGTCCTGCGCGGTCACGTGCACCTGGTCGACGAGCACGGCCAGCAGGTCTTCACTCGAACCCTCTTCGATTTCGAGACGCACGACGTCGCTCCGCCGCCGCCGCCGCAGTTCGTCTTCGACGACCTCCAGATACGAACGGCCGCCTTCGTCATCGAGTTCGATCTCGGAGTCGCGCGCCAGCCGGATGACCGTGGACTCCAGGATGACCTGTCCTGGGAACAGCAGATCGAGGTTCGCCCGGATCACGTCCTCGAGCAGCACGAAGGTGAGGCCGGCCGACGAGTCCACCCGCACGAGCCGCGCGAGCTTCGCGGGCACCTGCACGATGGCCAGTCGGCGTGGCTCGTCCGGGCCCGCAGGCGCCAGCCAGACGGCGACGTTGAGGCTCAGCGACGAGAGCATCGGGAACGGCCGCGACACGTCGATGGCCAGCGGCGTCAGGACCGGCAGGACGCTCTCACGGAAATACGTCGATACGGCGGCGCGTTGCGCGTCCTCCAGCTCCCCCACCGTCACCACCCGGATGCCGTGCTGTGCCAGCGCAGGCAGCAGTTCGCCGGACACGAGCCGGTAGAGGACCTGAACGAAGAGATGAGCCCGTTCGGCGACCGCCGCCTTCTGCTGGGCCGGGGTCAACCCCGCCAGATCCGCCTTGTGTCCCCCCTCGCCCATCTCGTGATTGAGGCCGGCGACACGGACCATGAAGAACTCGTCCAGGTTGGACGCGGTGATCGCCGCGAACTTGAGGCGTTCGAGGAGGGGGTTGGTGGCATCCGCCGCCTCCTCGAGGACGCGTTCGTTGAAGGCCAGCCAGGAGAGCTCCCGGTTGATGAAGTGCGCAGGGTCGCGCTTCCGTCCGTGACCCTTCATGCGCCGACTCCGGAGCCGCGGACGACCAGCTGGTGGCCGTAGACCTCGGTGAACATGTCCGCCCGCCCCTGCGCAGCCATGCGTTCCATCGTCAGGTCGCCCGTGCCCTCGATTTCGAGAATCCATTCGTCGCCCTGCGGGTGGAGGTGCAGGTCGCGGACTTTCTGGAGGTGCTCGGCGTCGAGGGCGTTGGCGACGCGCAGGACGGCGGCCAGCTTGTTGACGATCATCCGTTCGTGGCGGTCGAGCGCGATGTAGGGCACGTGCGTCTTCTGGGGCAGCCCCCGGCGATGATAGCGCGCCACGTTGGACACGACCGCCAGGTCTTCGTCCGAGAGCCCGAAGATCTGCGACGCGGCAAGCAGGTACTGCGCGTGCTTGTGGTGCGCCCGAAGGCTCACGAAGTTACCGATGTCGTGCAGCAGCGCCGCCACCTGGAGCAGGAGCCGTTCGCGCGAGCCCAGGCCGTGCTCGTCCTGCAGTTCGTCGAACAGGCGGCTGCTCAGCCGCATCACTGCCCGCCCATGATCCGCATCGAAGCGGTAGCGACGCCCCAGCGCTTCCGCACTCGCCAGCACCTGCTGCTCGAACTCGGCCTCACCGGGTCGCCCGTTGCCCGAGGTGAGATCGATGAGCAGGCCCGCCCGCAGCGATGCGTCGGGCACGACCAGGCGGGACGCGACCGTGCTCTGCAGGAGCGCGCGGTACACCATGAGGGCGGGCCCGAGCGTCTCGATTTCGGCGGCGGGCAGACGGTATCGCTCGGCGAGCCGCTCCTCCGGGAGCGCCTCGAGGCCGTCGCAGAACGCAATGAAGGCCTCCCTCGAGATCTCCCGGGGCCCGTGAGCGTCCGTGTCGAGGATCTCCGAAGCCGCAAAGCGCGCGTCCCCACCCGCAGCAATGAACCAGGACGCACGGCGGATGGGCATTTCGTCGCGGATCTCCGCGATCACGTTGGCGATGTAGCGCTTGACCAGGGAAAGCCGCTGGTCGTGCCCGTGCCTGGAGAGCCCCAGCCCCTGCCGAATGCGAACCGACCCGAGCGCGAACACGCCCGACTGCCGTGGCTGGCCCCGGTTCAGCAGCGTGAGCCCGGCCCCGCCGCCCCCGACTTCGACGATGAGCGATTGCGCGGCGTCGAGGGCGGCGTGCCCCGCCAGGGACCGGCGCACCGAGAGGTACACGAGCCGGCTTTCCTCGGACTCGGAGATGACCTCGAAGTCGAGGCCGGTTCGGATGCGAATCCGGTCGAGGAAGGTGTCGGCATTGCGGGCCTCGCGCACGGCGCTGGTGGCGATGGCCCGGCACACGTAGGAGCCGTAGTGGTCCATCACCGTCTTGAAGCCTTCCAGCGCCCGCAGCGCGGCCTCGATGGTCTCGGACTCGAGCACGCCCTTCGAGAACGTGTCGCGCCCGAGGAGGATGCCCCGCGAGGCTTCCTCGAGGACCTGGTAGGGGCCATCCGGCTGGTGCTCCGCGATGACGAGGCGCACGGCGCTGGCGCCCATGTCGATCACGGCCACCGTGGACATAGGGGCTCGCGATTCCCCGTTCGTCGGACTGGCGCTGACAGCCATTTCGCCCATGGTACCTCAGGGGCACCGCCGGCAGACACCGCCGCCCTCAGGCGGCGCCGCCGGATCACGGAGGTCCCCTCGACGGGAGGGGCGTGGCACCGTAGAATGCTGCGGATGGCCTCGCCGCCGGTGTGTGTGCTCTGTCGGACCCGCCCTGTCAGCGAGCGTTTCCGTCCCTTCTGCAGCGAGCGCTGCAAGACGCTGGACCTGGCCTCCTGGGCCGATGGCACCTATCGCGTGCCCGGCGAGGACGCCCCGCTGCCGCTGGATCCCACGGAGCCGCCTGAGCCCGTGCCACCGTCGCGGTAGCCGGCGAGCGAGAACCTCATGTCTGACAAGCTGACCCTCACCGACCACCGTACCGAGCGCCAGTACGACCTCCGTGTCGCCGACGGGGCCATCCGCGCCATGGACCTGCGCCAGATCAGGACCGATGACGACGACTTCGGCCTGATGACGTACGACCCCGGCTACCTCAACACCGCCTCGTGCCGGAGCGCCATCACCTACATCGACGGGGACAAGGGCATCCTCGAGTACCGGGGCTACCCGATCGAGCAACTGGCCGAGCAGAGCGACTACCTCGAAACCGCCTACCTGCTCGTCTTCGGCGAACTGCCGACGCCTGCGCAATACGAGGAATGGGCCCGCACCATCGCCTCCCACACGATTCCGCACGAGAACGTCAAACGGTTCATGGACGGCTTCCGCCAGGGCGCGCACCCGATGAGCATGCTCATCGCCACGATGGCCGCCCTGTCGGCGTTCTACCCAGACGCGAAGAAGATCCTCGACCCGGCGACGCGGCGGCTCCAGGCCATCCGGGTGATCGCCAAGTCGCCATCCATCGCGGCCTACGCCTACCGCTACCTCACGGGCCAGCCCTACATCGCGCCGGACAGCACCATGAGCTTCACGGGCAACTTCCTGCGGATGCTGTTCCAGGGCACGGAGGCGAGCTACCGGCCGCACCCCGTGCTGGAGCGCGCACTCGACATCCTCTTCATCCTGCACGCCGATCACGAGCAGAACTGCAGCACCGCCGCCATGCGCGCCATCGGCAGCTCGCACGCCGACCCGTTCTCCGCGTTCGCCGGTGCCGCCGCCGCCCTGTACGGCCCGCTCCACGGCGGGGCCAACGAGGCCGTGCTCCGCATGCTGGCGGAGATCGGCACGACAGCGAACATCCCCGGCTTCATCACCCGCGTGAAGTCCGGCGAGGGCAAGCTGATGGGGTTCGGGCATCGCGTGTACAAGTCCTACGATCCCCGCGCCCGGATCATCAAGCGCACGGCCTACGAGGTCTTCGACGTCACCGGCAGGAGCCCCCTGCTCGAGGTGGCCCTCGAACTCGAACGCATCGCCCTCGAAGACGACTACTTCGTCTCGCGCAAGCTCTACCCGAACGTGGACTTCTACTCCGGCCTGATCTACCAGGCCATGGGCT
>CAYLZN010000223.1:0-2723 GCA_964387935.1 uncultured Vicinamibacteraceae bacterium
GCTGGCGGGGCGGCTTGCGGCCAGCACGGCGCACGGCGCGCGGCCTGCACGGCGGAAGTCTTCAAGAACCCGTCGAGCCGTACTCTCACTCCCAGTGAGGTGGCGGTTCGCGACGGAAGGAACGATTCAGCCCACCAGGCCGCAGGTTGCCGGCCGCCCGCCGCCCGCCGTTTTGTCCGATCAGAGTCGACTCGGCACCAGGCAGCCGGCACCTGGCACTGGGCACTGGGCCCACGGCACTGACACTCGCCACCATACAGCCTCCCAGTCATTTCGTGCTCTCACTCCCCGTGAGGTGACGGTTCGCGACCCAGACCAGGATTCAGCCCGTCAGGCCGCTGGTCGCCAGCCGATCGCCGCCCGCCGTTCTGTCTCATCGAAGTCAGCCATCCGAACGCGGGCGCACGAGCGCCTTCGGATACGCGAAGCGCTCGGCGCCGGCCAGGGCGTCGTCGAGTTCGTGGAGCCCGAACGTGCGGGCGCCGATCTCGTGCCAGGGTCGCTCGGCGCCGTGTCGTGCGAGGATGCGGAGCGCGCGCACGAAGTGTCCGGCCTCGCTGCCCCAGCAGCCGCGCACGTCGAGGTGCTTGCGGTTGATGTGCTGATGCGCGTTGACCTGGCTGGGGCCGGCATCGGTGTAGTGGCCGACGATCACGTACGTGCCCCCGTCGCGGGCGAGGCCAGGCCCCTCTTCGACGGCGCGTGCGGAGCCCGACGCCTCGATCACGACGTCCACACCACGGCCTCGGGTCACCTGCCGCACGGCCGCGGCGCGACCGACGCTGGTCGAGGTGGTCACGTCCAGCACGAGGTCCGCCCCCATGCGGCGGGCCAGGGCGAGCCGGTCCGGCGGCGCGCCGATCGCGATGACGAGGCCGGCTCCCGACAGGCGCGCGAGGGCGATGACGCTCAAGCCGACGGCGCCGGTCCCCTGGACCACCACCGTGTCGGCCAGGCGGATACCGGCGCGGTCGATGGCGTGGACGGCGGTGATCAGCCCGCAGCCGCCGCCGATGTACGACTCCGGCGTCACGCCCGGGGGCAGCGCGGCCGCAATGACCCCGGGCTCGAGGTAGATCGCCTCACTCCATCCGCCGAACAGGCCCTCGGACGCCGGGTCCGTGATGCCATAGACGCGGCGGGCCTCGCACCGCGTGGGGGTGTGCCAGACCGCACACGGGAAGCATCGCCCGCACGCCCGGTGCACGTCGTAGAACGCGACGAGGTCCCCCTCGCGCAGCGGGCGACCCTCGATGTCGTGACTCACGCCTCTGGCCGCCGCCAGGTGCCCCACCGACACGTGGCCCGGGATGATCGGGTAGGGCACGCCCGAGAGCCGCCCGTGCCACAGGTGGACATCCGTGCCACACACCTCGGAATACAACGTGTGCAGCAGCATGGCCCCTGGCGCCAGACTCGGCTCCGAGAACTCCCGGATCTCGAGGGGGACCCGGGGCGCTGGCATCACCGCGGCACGCACCGTGGCCATCACGCGGCCTCCTGCCCGCGAACCGTATCACAGGGAAGCCCCCCGGGGCGCCCCCTGCCTCCTTTCAAGACGCCTCCGACGCTGCCGATTTGACTGAGCAGTAGTCGGGTGCCCCGGCCGGCACTCTTCGGAGCCCCATGTCCCGTCCAGCCACTCCTCTCGCCTTCGACCCCACCGCATCAGCCGCCGGCAGAGTCGTCGCCGCGCGTCCCCGGTTCCGGACGCTCGTCCAGTCGCCGCTGCGGGCAGCGCTGCTGCGCCACTTCCACGCGCATCCCGAACAGGCCTTCGACATCGACGCGTTGATCCAGGCGTTCGGCCGGCTCCGCGTCGACATCGAGAACTGCGTGGGCCAGCTCGCCGAGCAGGGCTTCCTCCGGTCGCACGCCGACCTGCCGGGCTCGTGGGTCGCCCAGGTGCCACCCGACGCCGGCGCGGCCACGCTGCTCGAGGAGTTCCTCCGCGAAGGTGGCACCCATGCGTCGAGCCCCCTGACGCCGTCGGAGCTGCGCTTCCGCGAGATGATCGGCCGCGACGAGAAGATGCTGATCCTCTTCGAGTCGATCCGCACCGTCGCCAAGACCGATCTGTCGGTGCTCGTGCTGGGCCCGACTGGTTCCGGCAAGGAAGTCGTGGCGCGGCTCATCCACGAGTTGAGTCGCCGACGCACCGAGCGCTTCCAGGCCGTCAACTGCGCGGCGCTGCCAGACACGCTCTTCGAGTCGGAGCTCTTCGGCTACGAGCGCGGCGCCTTCACCGGCGCCTACGAACGCAAGCCGGGCCGGATCGAGCTCGCCAACAAGGGCACGCTGTTCCTCGACGAGATCGGCGATCTCGCGCCCGCGTCGCAGGCCAAGCTGCTCCGTGTGGTCGAGGAACGACGCGTCGAACGCCTCGGCGGTCGTTCGTCCACCCCCGTGGACTTCCGCCTCATCTGCGCGACGCATCGGCCCCTCGACGTGTTCGTCACCGACCAGCGCTTCCGCGAGGATCTCTACTACCGCATCAACGCCTTCACGATCCGGCTGCCGTCCCTGCGCGAACGGCCGGTGGACATCCCCATCCTCGCGGATCGCTTCCTGACCGCGTACTGCACGGCCCAGGGCATGGCCCCCGACGCCAAGCGTTTCGCGCCGGAGGCCGTGGACCGGCTGCTCTCGTATCCCTGGCCCGGCAACATCCGCGAGCTCGAGGCCACGGTGTCCCGCGCGGCCCTGGCGTCGCAGGGATCGAC
>CAYLZN010000223.1:2733-9749 GCA_964387935.1 uncultured Vicinamibacteraceae bacterium
CCGCCGACGTCCAGTTCCTCCACCCGGGAGTGGCCCGCGTCGACGTGCCTCCCCCGACCGACGTCCTGAGACCGCTGCGGGAGATCGAGCGCGAGCACATCCAGCGGGTGCTCGACGCGACCAACTGGAACAAGAAGCGATCGGCGCGCGTGCTCGAGATCGGCCGCGAGACGCTCTACCGCAAGATCGACGAGTTCAACCTCGTGCCGCTGGCGCAGCGCCAGGCCGGTGAAAGCCCCGTGCTGCAGGGCGTCTTCGGACAATCGTCGCCCGACGCCGCGGCGGAGCCCGGCAGATGAGACTCAAACCGCCGGAGGGGGGCGCCACGCCCGCTCCGGCCAGCCCGTCGGTCCTCAGCATCCGCACCTACGTCGGGCTCGTGTTCCTCGCGGGGCTCGTGGCGATGGCCCATGCGATGCACGCGCTCTGGACCGAGCCCATCGGCTGGCGCTGGCTCGTGCTCGCCGCGCTGACGTGGGTCAGCGGCGCGTTCTCGCTCAAGGTGCCGCACGTCCCGGTGACGATCTCGATCTCCGAGACGTTCGTCTTCATGATCCTGCTGCTCTTCGGCGGACCGGCGGCCACCATGACGGTGGCCGTCGACGGGCTGATCACGTCCCTGCATCGCCGGAACCTGCAGCCCAGGCGCCTGCTGTTCAACTTCACCGAGCCCGCCATCTCGGTCAGCCTGGCCGCGTTCGCGTTCTACGGCATCGCCAACAGCCCCCCGCTCGCCCAGGCGCCCGCGCACCTCGGCACGCTGCTGCTGCCGACGCTCGTCATGAGCTCGGTCTACTTCCTGATCAACAGCGGGCTCAACGCGTTCGCGGTCTCGTGCGAGACGGGACGTTCCGCCTGGCAGCTGTGGCGCGGCCACATGCTGTGGCTCTCGATCAACTACTTCGGCGGCGCCTCCATCGCGCTGCTCCTCGCCCTCAACACGCGCGAGGTCACGCTCTCCAGCCTGCTCGCGACGCTGCCGCTCCTCGCCCTGCTCTACGTCACGTTCAAGACCTGGATCCGGCGCATCGACGATGCCACCGACCACCTGTCGCAGCTCAATCGCCTCTACCTCGCGACGGTCGAGAGCCTGTCGATGGCCATCGACGCGAAGGACCAGGTGACGCACGGCCACATCCGCCGCGTGCAGAAGTACGCGCTGTCGCTGGCGCAGACGCTCGGGATCGAGGACGACCGCGCGCAGAAGGCCCTCGAGTCCGCGGCGCTGCTGCACGACATGGGCAAGGTGGCCGTTCCGGACCATATCCTCAACAAACCCGGCCGCCTGACGCCGGCCGAGTACGAGAAGATGAAGCTGCACGCCGTCATCGGCGCGGACATCCTCTCCGCCATCGACTTCCCCTTCCCCGTCGTCCCGATCGTCCGGCATCACCACGAGAACTGGGACGGCACCGGCTATCCGGACGGGCTGAAGGGAGAGGAGATCCCGATCGGCGCACGCATCCTCTCCGTCATCGACTGCTACGACGCGCTCACCTCCGACCGGCCCTACCGGCGCGCCCTGACCACGGCGCAGGCGCTCGAGATCATCAACGAGCGCCGCGGCAACATGTACGACCCGTCCGTGGTCGACGCGTTCGTGCGGCTCGTGCCGCACCTGCCCCGGATCGACGATGCGGCGGGCGTCCGCACGGAGGCCCTCGAGCGCATCTCGCGCATGGCGGCGGAACCCCCCGAACCGGAACTGCCGCCGCCGGGCCTCGGCACGTCCACCTTCGCTGAACAGATCCTGCGCATGTGCGACCTGAGCGAGGTCGTCGGCGGCCACGCCACCTTCGACGACCTCGCCCACCTGCTCGCCCGGCACCTGTGCCGCATGAGCCCCGCCTCGCTCGTGGTCTTCTACCTCGTCGATCACGAGCGCGACACCCTGCGGGCGGTGCACGCCTCGGGCCCCGGCGAAGAGGTCGTCGCCGACGTCGAGCTGCCGCTGGGCGACGGCCTGAGCGGCTGGGTGGCGACCAACCGCAAGACGATCCGGAACTCGAACCCGGCCCTGGACTTCGGCGAGCGGCTCGCGTCGCTGTCTCCGCCTCTCCAGAGCACACTGAGCACCGCCCTCTGGGGCGACAACGGCGTCGTCGGCGTCGTGAGCCTCTACTCGCCCGGCGCCGACGCGTTCACGAGCGAACACCAGCAGGTGCTGGAACTCGTCGCCCGTCCCGTCGCGGCCGCCATCCGTCGCGCCCGCCAGTTCGAAGCGGAATGTCGGTCGGACCTGATCGACGCCGAGACGGGCCTTCCGAATCGCCGCTATCTCGACCACCTGCTCACCACACGCGGCTTCTCCGAGAGCCTGCTGATGCACTCCCTCGGCGTGCTGGCCCTCGAATGGGAGGGCCACGCCACGAATGCGGCCACCCTCAGGAACCTCGCAAGCGCCACGCGGGCTGCGGTGCGCGTGACCGACCTGATGTTCCGCTACGGCGAGCGCGAGCTGATGGTGCTGGTGCCGGACTGCGGGCTCGAGACGGGTCACCTGGTCGCCGAACGCGTCAGCGGCAGCGTGCACCAGGCCCTGGGGATCGATCGCTCGGCCGTGTGCGTGGGCCTGGCCTGCGCCCCAGGCGACGGCGACACGCTCAGCGAGCTGGTGCAGGCCGCGCGCGGGCGGGTGCGCCGCCAGCGTGGCCAGGGCGCGCTCGCCGTGGCCCCTGGCCGGCGCAGCAGCGCGGGCGACCACCCCGACACGGAGCAGGCGGTTCCGGCCTGACGCCCCGACCATGACTCGCAGGACGGTCACGCCCTCGGAACCGGCCGGACTTCGCGTCGGCCATGCGCTCGACGGATTCCAGTTCATGCCCGTCGCCGCGCAGCTGCTCGTCGCCGTCACGATCGTCACCGGGGCGGCGTCGTTCGGCTTCATCCTCCCCGAACTGCGGTTCGATCGGCCCGGGCTCTTCTTCGAGCTCCTCGTCCTCGCCTTCCTGACGTCCACCGTCAAGGTCTCGCTGCCACTCACGCACAGCACGTCCACGATGTCGCTGTCGTTCGCCATCAACCTGGCCGCCCTGGCGATTCTCGGCACCGCGGAGGCCGTGGTCACCGGCATGCTCAGCGCATGGGCGCAGTGTTCGCTGCGCACGAAGGGCCCCCGCGCCGTCCACCGCACCCTGTTCAGTGTGGCGTCGGTCGGCCTCGCGCTCCACGCCGCGGGCCTGGTCCACGGCGTCGTGCAGGGCACGGACGCAGGGTTCGTCAGCCGGGTCCTGCTGCCGCTGCTCTCGGCGACGTCGGCCTACTTCTTCGTGAACACGTTTTTGATCGCCGCGGCCGTCGCCCTGTCGACCGGTCAGGCCGTATGGGCGATGTGGCTCAGCAGCTTCCTGTGGAGCGCGCCCGGCTATTTCGTGGCGGCCGGCGCAGCCGCGGCGTCCGTCCTGGTTGCCAATCACGGCGGCGCCTGGCTGCTCCTGCTCGTCGCCATCCCGGTCTACCTGACGTTCCGCAGCTATCGGGTGTACATCGCGCGCATCGACGAGGAGCGCACCCGCAATCGGGAACTGCTCGAAACGCAGCTCGCCACCATCGAGGCGCTCGTGCTGGCCATCGAGGTCAAGGACCGCACGTCGCACGCGCAGTTGCGGCGGATGCAGGTGTACGCGGAGGGCCTCGCGCGGGCCATGGGCATGCCGGAGGAGGAGATCCCCGGCGTCAAGACCGCGGCGCTGCTCCACGACATCGGCCATCTCGCCGTGCCCGAGCACGTGCTGAGCAAGGCCGGGCCGCTCAGCTACGAGGAGTTCGAGCGCGTCAAGATCCACCCGCGGGTCGGCGCGGACATCCTGGCGCCCGTGCCGTTCGCCTATCCCGTCGCGCCGCTCATCCTGTCGCACCACGAGCGATGGGACGGCTCCGGCTACCCGGAGGGCCTGGCGGGCGCGGCCATCCCGCTCGGCGCGCGCGTTCTGGCCGTCGCCGACGCGTTCACGTCGCTGCTCTTCGATCGCCCCTATCGACAGGCCTGCTCCTACAGCGAGGCCGTCGCCACGCTGCGCACGTGCGCCGACGTGTCGCTGGACCCGGTGGCCGTCGAGACGTTCATCGAGATCCTGCCCGCGCTCGAAGTGCAGCTCCAGGGCCAGGCGGATCCCCACGAGATCAGCCAGGCCGAGATGGACTTCAGCCCCATGGGCCCGATGGCCTTCGACAACATCGCCGGGGCCCACCGTGAGGCGCGCGTGCTCTACGAGATCGCGCAGGCGCTCGGCACGAGCCTCGGGGTCGAGGAGACGGTGGGCCTCATCGGCGAGAAGCTCCAGGGGCTGTTGCCGTTCTCCTGTTGCGCGCTGTTCCTCACCGATCCGGGAACCGGGCACCTCCGGTGCCGGGTGGCACGCGGCCGCGGCGAGCGCGAAGTCGCCGAGACGGTGGCCCTGTCGGTGGACACGCTGGCCGCGTCGCTGCCCGTCAACGCGATCACGGGCGAGGTGCCGCTCCACTCCGTCCTCGCGTTCCCGCTGGTGGTCGGGTCCCACACCATCGGGGCGTTCGCGATCTACGACGAGCTGCCGGGCGCGTACGACGGCGAGCACCGCCGCATCCTGGACCTGGTGACACGGCAGGCCTCGCCGATCATCCAGAACGCGCTGGTGTTCGAGGACGCCCAGGAGGCGTCGCTCACCGATCCCCTCACGAGTCTTCCCAACCGGCGCGCGCTCCAGCAGCACCTCACCCGCGAACTGGCCCGCGCCGAGCGGCAGCACGCCAGGGTCTCGGTGCTCTGGCTGGACATGGACGGCCTCAAGTACCTCAACGACCATTTCGGGCACCACGTCGGAGACCGCGCCATCCGCGAGGTGGCGACCGTGCTGCGCCCGCTGCTCCGGTCCTACGACCTCTGCGCGCGGCTCGCCGGCGACGAGTTCGTCGTGACGTTGTGGGAGTGCGACGGGGAACAGGCGGTCCTGCGCTGCGACGAACTGCAGCAGACCGTCGCCGCGTCGGCCATCGAGCTCGGACGCGGCAAGACCGTGCCCCTGGGCATCAGCGCCGGCGCGGCCACCTTCCCCGAGGACGGGCGCACCGTGGAGGATCTCCTGCACGTGGCCGACCAGCGCATGTACGCCAACAAGTCCGCGCGCAAGGGTTCCGGCCGCCTCCTGCTGCCGTCACGGGAGGCAGACCCGGGCGCCATCCGGGTGGCGGGGTGATGACCGCCGCGGCGGCGCCGGCCGGCTCACGTCCCGACTGGCGGGAGGCGCTGCCCCACCTCGCCATCGCGGGCGCGCTGCTCCGCGAACCACGCGCCTCGGACGCACCGTCGCTCGTCGCCCACCTCGCAACCCCGGAGGTCGGGCGCTTCATGTCGCGACCGCCTGACCGACCCGAGGCATTCCAGCGGTTCATCACCTGGATCGCCGGCGAGCGACGCGCCGGACGCTGCCTGTGCTTTGCCATCGTCCCGGAGGGCACCACCCAGGCTGCCGGCCTCATCCAGGTGCGACAGCTCGAGCCAGGGTTCGGGACGGCGGAGTGGGGATTCGCCCTGGGCCAGGCCTACTGGGGGCACGGGATCTTCATGAGGGCCGCGGCGGCCGTCGTGGACTTCGTGTTCCGCCACGTGGGCGCCCATCGGCTCGAGGCCAGGGCCTCGGTCGAGAACGCCCGCAGCAACGGCGCGCTCGCCAAGCTCGGCGCGCTGCAGGAGGGGATCCTGCGGCGCTCTCTCATGGGCGGCGAGCGCCCCATGGATCAGTGGCTGTGGTCCATCCACGCCGACGACTGGCTCGCCCGGCACGGCGACAACGGGTACGCGCTCTCGTGGCCGGGGGACGCCGAGCAGGGCGCCACGACACCGGCCGCTCATGCGCCGCCGGCACCGGTCCCGGCATGGCGCCTCGCGTTGCCTTCGATGGCCGGCCCCCTGGGCACCCTGAGGGACCTCCGGCGAGAGGATGCGGCGCGGCTGCTGAAGCACCTGAGTCTTCCTGAAGTGGTGCGCTACATCCCGCCGTGCCCGGGGTCCGTGGAGGGATTCGAGCAGTTCATCGCCTGGGCGCACCGTCAGCGCGAGGCGGGCAAGTACGCGTGCTTCGGCGTGGTGCCGGCCGGGGAGCGCCACGCGGTCGGCATCTTCCAGCTCAGGCAGCTCGAGCCGTCGTTCCGGACCGCAGAGTGGGGGTTCGCCCTGGGTCGCGCCTACTGGGGCTCAGGCCTCTTCCTGGCCTCCGCGATCCGGGTGCTCGACTTCGCGTTCGACACGGTGGGCGTTCGCCGGCTCGAGGCGCGGTCGGCCCTTGGCAACGAGCGCGGCAACGGGGCACTCCGGAAGCTCGGCGCCACGCTCGAGGGCCACCTGCGCCGCTCGTTCCTGCTCGGCGGCGTCTATCACGACGATGCGATGTGGGCCATTCTGGCGGAGGACTGGCCGGAATTGCGCGGGACGCTGGCGGGCCGGGTGCCGCAGGCCGCGCACCGCAAGCCGATGGCCGCGCGCCGCAAGCCGGCTCCAGCCCAGCCATGACGTCCCTGAGCCAGTTCTGACGGAGAATGGGACCATGCCGCCGGCCATTGCCACCCGCATCGTCCCTGGCCGCGAGAAGAACGACTGCGCGGTTGCCGTCCTCGCGATGTATCTCGGCGTGTCTTACGAGGACGTGCTGCGGGAGGTCGCCGTGCTGGACCGGCCGTGGCAGGGTCGGCAGGGCTTGCAGCTACGGGAGATCGAGCGAATCGCCCGCTCGCTCGGCACGCCGCTGCGTCGCCACCGGAAGTTCGACCTGGCGACGGCCTACGGCATCCTCTCGCTGCCGATTCACGTGGTCCTGCTGCGCGGGGGGATGATCGTCGATCCGGAGCCGGGGTGGGCGTCCCTGTGGGAGGTCGAGGACTACTTCCACGCCTACGAGGTCCGCCCCGGCCTGCTGCTGACCGCGAAAGATGACTGATGGCCCTGAGCCCTGAGCCTTGCGCCTTGAGCCCTGAGCCTTGAGCCCGCTCCTAGAACGCCGATCGGTTTAGGGATGGCGGGAAAAGGAGCATTTGGAGTCGTG
>CAYLZN010000224.1:0-9690 GCA_964387935.1 uncultured Vicinamibacteraceae bacterium
CCTCGGGGTGCACGATCCCGCGGCGCACCCGCGGCACGTGCTGGTGGTAGTTGAAGAAGTTGAAGGTGCGCACGGTCAGCGGGCCGAGCAGCCACTCGGGCATCACGAACGGCACCGTGAAGCGCGACTTGGGCCGCGGCGCGCGGCGCGGCGCCTCGTCCGGCGTCGCCCAGCGCCCGCGGTAGAGGATGCCGCGGCCGAGCGACTCGCCGCGCGACAGGCAGTCGATCCAGCCCATCGTCATCGGCCACTCGCGGGCGGCGGCCTCGAGGCCGTCGACGAAGCCCTCGAGGTGGATGATCGACAGATCGTCGTGGGAGGATCGCCGCAGGGAGAACTGGTTGCGCACGGGATCACCCCGCCGAAGACGTCGATTCGAGCGGCGCAGCCTCGGCGGGGGCTGCCGGCACGCCGATCAGGGTGGACAACTGCGCGGCCAGGATGCGCGCGAGCGCCTGGACCGGTTCGCGCTGCTCGGTGCCGTGCCGCGTTTCAGCGGCGAGGACACCGAGGCAGCCTTCGGGCGTGAGGAGGGGCACGACCAGCGCGCCGGCCGCCTCGTCCCTGCTGGGCACCACCTGCAGTGCTGCGTGCCGCCAGGCGGCCGCGGTGGCGTTGTCGGCCTCGCGCGGCGTCGCCGGCAGCCGGGCGAGCGCCTGCGCCGGGTACCCGTGCGCGAGCACGGGCCGCAGCTCGACGCCCTTCGGACCGCCGACCCACAGGATGAGGACCCGCGCGTCGAGCGCCTCGGCGGCGCGCGCGAGCAGCGACGGGAGTTCGCCCGGCTCGCCGAGACGGGCGAGGTCCGAGCACAGGTCGGCGATGGGACCAAGCGGAGGCGGAGCCACGTCACCTGTCGGAGCTGTCGGCTCGGCCCGGGCCGCGACCTCGCCCGCCGGAGCCGCACTGTCGCCAGCCACGACCTCTTCCGATGCCGGCACCGGGGTCACCCGTTCCGTACCCGCCGAGACCGGCAGGCTCAAGAGCGCGAGCACGAACAGGCCCACGCCGGCAGCCGTCGCGGCCGCGTAGGCAGCCTCGCGCCTGGCGGCGGCCGCCCGCTCGTCGGCGTCGGCCGCTTCCTCCTGCCGGGCGCTCTCGAGGCGGCTGAGCGCCGAGCTGACCGTCTCCAGGCCCTCGCCGAACACCACCTGCGCGGCCTGCATCACGTCGTCGTTCCGGACGAGCCGGACCGCACGCTCGTGAATGGCCGCCATCCCCTCGGTGGCCGCCGCTGCGGCGTCGAGATCGTTCAGGGCCTCCGGCGAGCGCGCGAGCGACTTCAGCGTGGCGAGTTCGGCGGTGACCGCCTGCAGCGAGGCGGTGACGCGGGTCCGCCAGAAGACCAGACCCTGGCCCGGGGCGACGCAGGCCTGCATGCCCCCGCGCGCGTCGTGGATCTGATCGATCGCACGTCGGGCTGAGGCGTCGAAGCGCGCCGTGCCGGCCCGATCGGCAGCCGACCGGGTCTCTGCCTGGAACGCAAACCACGCCGCAGTCGCCAGCGTGGTGACAAACAGCAGCAGCAGCGCGAGTCGAACCCCGCGACGCGTCATTCAGCGACTCCGTCTCCGCACCGGGCGCGATGAACTGAGGGGATCATCGCAATCGGCGGCTACTATAACACGCCACTTTCGGGTGGTTCCGGGTAGACTCCGGACGTGGATGCGCTCGTGATCGTCAATCCGCGCGCGGGCGGGCACGACCGCGGGGCGCGAGGCCGTCGGCACGCGGAGGCCGCGATCGCCGCGGCGGCTTCGGCGTACGATCTCACGGCCCGCACCGTGTTCACCGCGCAGCCCGGCGACGGCGCACGCGCGACCCGCGAAGCCCTGGCTGGCGCCCCAACGCTCGTGATTGCGTGGGGCGGCGACGGCACCGTGAACGAGGTCGCCAGCGTGCTGGCCGGCACCCCGGTCCCGCTCGGCATCGTGCCGACGGGATCCGGCAACGGGCTCGGCCGTGAGCTGGGCATCCCGCGGGAGCCGGGGGCGGCGCTGCGCCTGGCCTTCGCCCGCCAGACCCGCGCGATCGACGTGGGGACCCTGGGAGAGCGCCTGTTCGTCAACGTGGCGGGCTGCGGGTTCGATGCCCAGGTGGCATGGCGATTCAGCCAGGGCCGCCATCGCCGCGGGCTGACGCGCTACGTGCTCTTCACGCTGGACGAGGTCCGCCGCTACCAGGCGCAGCACTACCGCGTCACCTGGGACGAGGGGGAGTTCGAAGGACCGGCGGTCGTGGTCACCGTGGCCAACGGCCGGCAGTTCGGCAACGGGGCGCTCATCGCACCGCTCGCCCGCGTGGACGACGGGTGGCTCGATCTCGTGATCGTCCAGCCCGAGACCCCCGTGCGCGACTTGTGGCGTGCGCGCAAGCTGTTCACGGGGACGCTGCTCCAGGATGCCCACGTGCGGTGGGCACGCGTGCGGCGCGTCCGGGTGCAGGGTGAGCCCGGGCTTCGTGCTCACGTCGACGGCGAGCCGTTCGACGCGCCCCGGGAACTGGTCGCGGGCGTGCGTCCCCTGGCGCTGACCGTGGCTGCCGGCAGGAGGGGGTCATGAAACTCTGCCCGGAGTACGACAGCTTCGCGGAGTACTACGACCACGTCGTGCCCTATCGCGACAGGCCCGACGTGCGCTTCTTCACCGGGCTCGCGCGCGAGGCCGCGGGCCCGGTGCTCGAAGTCGGCTGCGGCACCGGGCGCGTGCTCATCCCGTGCGCGCGCGCTGGTGCGACGATGGTGGGGCTCGATCTGTCGCCGGGCATGCTCGAGGTGTGCCGGCGCAAGCTGGCCGAGGAGCCGCCCGAGGTCAGGGCGCGCGTCGAGCTGGTGCACGGCGACATGCGCGATTTCGACCTCGCGCGCACGTTCGCGCTGATCACGCTGCCGTTCCGGTCGTTCCAGCACCTCCAGCAGGTGGAGGCGCAGCGGGCGGCACTCGGGGTGCTGCGTCGCCACCTCGCGCCCGGCGGCCGCCTGGTGCTCGATCTGTTCAATCCTGCGCTGCCGTTCCTGGGCGACGAGCGCTGGCTCAAGGTCCCGATGGAGGAGCCGGCGGTGACGCTGCCGGACGGGCGCCGGTTCGTGCGCAGCATGCGCAGCGTGTCGCGGGACTACTTCAACCAGGTGCAGGACATCGAGATCGTGACCCAGGTGACGTGGCCCGATGGCCGCGAGGAGCGTCTGGCCGACCGCACGCGCCTCCGCTACACGTTCAGGTTCGAGGCCGAACATCTGCTCGTGCGGGAAGGCTTCGTCGTCGAGGCGGTCTACGGAGACTACGAGGGGCACCCGTATGGCGAGACGCCGTATCCAGGCGATCTCGTGTTCGTGGCGCGCCAGCGAGTCACGAGTCTCGACGCGGACTGACGCGCCCGATCCGCTTGCCGATCTCCCGCAGCCAGAGCACCGAACTCGCCACGGCCGTGCAGAACAGCCAGTCGCCCCCGGACAGGGCGACGGTGCTGAAGGCGCGTTGAAGGACCGGCACGTGCACGACCGCGGCCTGGAGGAGGACGGAGCCCGCGATCGCGGCCCACAGCCAGGTGTTGGCGAACAGACCTGCAAAGGCGCTGCGCTCGTCCGAACGGGCGTTGAGCACGTTGAAGATCTGAAACAGCACCAGCGTCGTGAACGCCATGGTGTGGGCGTAGGGCAGCGTGCCGGTTCCCTCGATGAAGCCGCCAGGCAAGGAGGCGTCCAGCACCAGCAGTGTGCCGACCGCCATGATCGCGCCCACGAGCACGATGCCGCGCCACATGCGCGGCGTGAGGACACCCTCGGTGACGGGCCTGGGCGGCGCCTGCATCAGCCCCGCGTCGGCCGGATCGACGCCGAGCGCGAGCGCGGGGGCACCATCGGTGACGAGGTTGATCCACAGGATCTGCGTCGCCAGGAGCGGCAGCACGAGCCCGTCCCCTTCGGCGCCGAGACCGATCCGCCCGGCCAGCAGCACGCCGAAGAACATCGTCATGACCTCGCCGATGTTCGACGAGAGCAGGTACCGAAGGAACTTGCGGATGTTCGCGAAGATCGCGCGGCCTTCCTCGACAGCGGCCACGATCGAGGCGAAGTTGTCGTCGGCGAGCACCATGTCCGCGGCCTCCCTGGACACGTCGGTGCCCATGATGCCCATGGCAATGCCGATGTTCGCGGCCTTGAGCGCCGGCGCATCGTTCACGCCGTCACCGGTCATGGCGACCACCGCGCCGGTGCGCTGCAGCGCCGTGACGATGCGCAGCTTGTGCTCGGGGTTGACGCGGGCGTAGACGGAGACCTCGGCCGCCGCCCGGGCACGGGCGTCGGGCAACATGGTCTCGAGCTCTGCCCCGGTGACGGCCCGGTCGTCGTTCGTGATGCCCAGTTCCCGGGCGATGACGGCGGCGGTCTTCGGATGGTCGCCGGTGATCATCAGCGGGCGGATGCCCGCACGCCTCGCTCGTGCGACGGCGTCCGCCGCCTCGGGGCGCGGCGGATCGATCATGCCGATCAGGCCGGCGAAGACGAGGTCCCGCTCGATTCGCTCGTCGGGGCGGGCCGCGTGCTCAGCCAGCGTTCCGGGTGGCAGCCGGCGTGCGGCGACGGCCAGGGTGCGCAACGCCTCGCCGGCCAGCGCTTCGTTGACTTGCAGGATCTCCGCCCGACGGAGAGGCGTGAGGGAGCGACGATCCTCGCCGACGAGTTCATGGGTGCATCGCCCCAGGAGCACGTCCGGCGCGCCCTTCGTGAACACAAGGCCGCTGTCCTCCTGCTCCGCGTGGCGGTGAATCGTGCTCATCAGCTTCCGCTCGGACGAGAACGGGACCTCGCCGACACGCGGCAACCGCTCGCCGAGGTCGTCGGCACTGAGTCCGGCCTTGCGGGCCGCCACGAGCAGCGCTCCTTCGGTGGGATCACCCTGGACCACCCATCGTCCGTTGCGCTCCACGATGCTGGCGTTGTTCGCGCGATCCGCGACAGCGAGCGCGCGCTCCAGTTCCACCCGCAGCAGGCCGTCCACGGGTCGGCCGTCCTCCTGCCGGACCGTCCCGACCGGGGTGTACCCCGAGCCCTCGAAGGTGACCCGCCCGCTCGCGGTCACGACGACCCGCACGGTCATCTCGTTCTTCGTGAGCGTGCCGGTCTTGTCCGAGGCGATCACGCTCGCCGAGCCGAGCGTCTCGACGGCGGCGAGGTGGCGCACGATGGCCTGCCGTCGCGCCATGCGCTGCACGCCGATCGCGAGCACGGCCGTGACGACCGCCGGCAGTCCTTCGGGCACGGCCGCCACCGCCAGCGCAACGCCCAGGATGAAGACGTCGAACATCGCCGAGGCGCTTCGGACGTGCTCGACGGTGAGGATGGTCGCGATCATCACGACCGCGATGGTCACCACCACGAGGCCGAGGGCCTTACCCGTGCGATCCAGCTCCCGCTGCAGCGGTGTGGCTTCGTCGGGGGTTGCCTCCAGGAGTCCGGCGATGCGGCCCATCTCGGTGCTCATCCCGGTGGCCGTGACGATCGCCCGGCCGCGGCCGTAGGTGGCGGCCGATCCGCTGAAGACCATGTTCTGGCGGTCGCCCAGCGGTACGTCCTCCGCCAGGGGCTCGGTGTCCTTCACGACGGGCAGGCTCTCGCCCGTCAGCGCGGCTTCGGCAGTCTGGAGCGCGGTCGATTCGATCAGCCGCGCGTCGGCGGGTATCGTGTCCCCTTCCTCGATCAGAATGAGATCGCCCGGCACGATGTCGGCCGCGGCAACGCTCAGGAGGGCGCCGTCACGAACGACTCTGGCCATCGCCGCGGACATCGCCCGAAGCGCGGCGACCGCCGCCTCCGCTCTGGACTCCTGCACAAAGCCCATCGCGGCGTTGAGCAGGACCACGGTGAAGATCGCCACGGCCTCGTAAGGCAGCGCCGCGTCGCGCTCCACCAGCCACAGGCCGGCCGAAATCGCGGTGGCCACGAGCAGCAGGAGCACGAGCACGTCCTCGAACTGCGCGACGAACCGGCGCCACGCGGGCGTGGACGGCCTGTCCGCAAGCTCGTTGCGCCCGTGGTGCCCGAGCCGCGACTGCGCCTCGCGCTCGCTCAGGCCCAGTTGCCCATCGGTCTGAAGGTCCGCGATGACCTCGGCGATGCCTTGCCGGTACGCCGGAGCAGGCTCTGACATGACGCTCGCCGCGGTCAGGAGCTGACCGCCGACACGAGCCGATTGTATCGCTCGTCACGAGCCGCACCTGGAGGATAATCGCGAATCATGCCAGTCTCCCCGGTCCGGCTCCGCCTCGAGCGGCGATGAGTCCACGCGGCACCTCCGCCGCCTGGGAGGACCTCCTCCCGCGTCCCGCCTTCTCGGTCGGCGACCGGACCTATCTCTGGGTCGACGTCGTCCTGGAGGCGATGATCCGCGGCACCTGGGCCGCGTTCGAGCGAGTCCTGGTGGAGGGGCTCGCGTGTGAGGCCGATGCCGAGCGTGCGGGCGCCTGGCCGACCGAATCCGAGATCGAGGCCGCCGGAAACCAGTTCCGCTACGAGCGCGACCTGCTGGCCGCGGTGGACCTGACCACCTGGCTCGCCGGCGTCGGTCTCTCGGTGGACGACTGGTTCGCCTTCCTGCAGCGGCTCGTGCTGCGTGGCGCGTCGAGCGATCAGGCCTCCGCCCCCGTCGGTCGAGACCCAGTCTCGACGAACGAACTTTTGGCCGTGGCGACGTCGGAGGGCTTCTGCTCCGGAACGCTCCAGGCGCTGGCACAGACCCTGGCTGGCCGTGCGGCGGTTGTCGAGCGGTCCGGCGGCCTGGCGCGTGCGTCCTGGCCGGACGCGAGGAGCGGATCCCGAAGCGCGTTCGAGCGCGTCGGGCTTGCCTGGTTTCCTCGCTGGTCCGAGGACGACCTTCGCGGGCATGTGGCAGACCTGGAGGTCTTGGCGGAGCGCTTCGACGACCGTGCCAGCCAGGCGGCGCGTCCACCGGACCTCGAAGAGCAGCTCCGCGCCCACCGGCTCGAGTGGCTGAGGGTCGACCTCGAATGGCTGCACTGTCCGGACCTGGCCACGGCGGCAGAAGCGTTGCTCTGCGCCCGGGAAGATGGCCTGAGCCTGGCCGAGGTGAGCGCGGTCAGCCGCTGTCCCCTCGAGCGCCGCAACGACCTGCTGGAAGATCTGGAACCCGAACGCCGCGACGTCGTGCTGAGCGCGGAACCGGGCCATCTCCTTGGTCCCCTGCCAGGGGCACGGGGCTACGACGTCCTGACCGTGACGTCCAAACAAGCCCCCACACTCGATGATGCCGACGTCGCCGCGCGAGCCCGGGCGGCAGTCGTCACGGCCCTGGTGACGTCGTCTGCCTCGCTCGTCCGGTGGCCCACGCGGTCGTAGCGTTCGCTGGTCTCGGCTTCCGGTGTGCCACGTGGCGATCGGACATGACGGCCCTGGAACAGGGCCATGGTTTCGTCCTGGTACGTCGCTGATCCCCCATCGCGCAGGGTTGGCTCCGGACGCTTCGTGAACGGCGCGGCTTTCAGGAGGGTCGGTCCTGGTGCCAAGGTTGCAGAGACGTGATCCAACGGTTGAATCGCACGAAGGAGGAGACGATGGCGAACAGCGCGGCCGGGAAGAAGGGCGATGCAATGAAGCGCGGGCGTGGGCGGGTGAAGGACCTGCCGGCAAAGCCGGCTGGATCCGGCCGCGCGGGAGACGTGAAGGGTGGCCTCAAGATGCTGACGTCGGCGCGCGAGAGCGTCACGGAAGCGAAGAACGTGGCGAGTGCGATCAACCAGGTCCAGAAGGGCGGCTAGAGCCAGGGAAGACCAGGGCCGCAAGCCACGATGATTCCAGTCCGTACGCCGCCGTACGCCGTACGTCGTACGCCGTACGCCTAGATCTTGTTCCCCAACCACTCCGGCAGATACGGCTGCAGTCCCCGTCCGATGATCGTGAGCTGGTCGGTGAAGATCAGCACGCCAACCACGACCATGAGCGCGCCGGCCGTCAGTTCGATGGCCTTGTAGTGTCGCCGGATCTTCGCGAAGGCCGCGAAGAAGCGATCGACGGCGAGCGACGTCAGCAGGAAGGGAATGCCGAGGCCGAGCGAGTAGACCGCGAGCAGCGTCACGCCCTGGCCCACCGTGTCCTGCGTCCCCGCGATCGCGAGGATCGCGGCGAGGATGGGGCCGATGCAGGGTGTCCAGCCGAAGGCGAACGCCACGCCCACGAAGAACGCCCCCAGCGGACCGGCGGGCTTGCTCTGCGTCTGCAGGCGCTTCTCCTTGTACAGCCAGCCGATCTTCAGCAGGCCCATCGTGTGGAGCCCGAAGAGAATGATGATCAGGCCTCCGACCTTGCCCAGCAGCCGGAGGTTCTCTCCCACCCACTGTCCGATCGCGGACGCCGAGGCGCCGAGCGCGATGAAGACCGCCGAGAACCCGAGGACGAACGCCACCGACGCCAGGAACACGCGCAGGCGTCCCGAGTCCCCGGTCTCGCGGCTGCCGCGCCACTCGTCGAGCGACACCCCCGAGATGAACGAGAGATAGCCCGGCACGAGGGGCAGCACGCACGGGGAGATGAACGACAGGACCCCGCCCAGGAACGCCGCGAAGAGCGACACGCTTTCCATGGCGTTCAGCGGACGGGCTTGAGCGGGATGACCGCGGCGCTCTCGCCGGCGGCGTGGAGGTTGTGGAACTTGACCGGGGGCAGGTCCTGGAACAGGAAGTCCCACTTCCAGCGCTCGGAGGGGTTCGACGCCTGGAGCCAGTTTCGCGCCGGGCGCGGGCGCTCGGCGCCGAGGGTCGTGATGCCGGCGAGCGGGGAGTCCCCGCCCAGCACCGCGGCCAGTGCCTCGCGGATGGCCTGCACCGAGGCGAACGGCAGCGGCATGCCCAGCGCGCTCGCGAGATCGACCACGATCTGCCAGTCGTCGCGAGCCTCACCGAGCGGGAGGATGGCCTTCGACACCGCCTGCAGGCGTCCCGTGGCATTGGTGAACGCCCCGTCCTTCTCCAGCCAGGAGGCCCCGGCCAGCACGACGTCGGCCGCCTGCGTGAGCGGGCTCTCGACCACGGCCTGGACGATCAGGTGCTTCAGGCGCCCGCTCTTCCGGGCGTCGACGAGCCAGCTCATGTCGCCGAGCGCCTCGGCCGGACCGGGATGCACGACGTAGACGACATCGACGTTGCCGCCGTCGATCGCGGCCCTGAGGGCGGCCGTCGCTGGCGCCGCCTGCGTGGCGTCCACGAGGCCCAGCGCGCGCGCGCCGGCGACGTTCGGCGCGTCCACGTCCGGCACCTTGAACTTCGTGTTCGCCGGCTGCGGCTTCACACTCGACGTCCACGTGACGGTGACCGCCTCACGAGCGGCGTCACCGAGCAGCTCCTGGGCGAGTCTCGCCGTGACGAACAGTTCCTCGCAGGACGCGTGCGCCGAGAGCAGGAACCTGGCACGTGCGCCCGCGCCGCGCAGGTGCGCTGCGGCGGCCCCGAGCGCGTCCGCCCAGGTGGCCGGGCCCAGCTGCCCTGCCGCGTTTCTGGTGAACGGCTGGACGAGCCGCCCCTCCCCCTCGACCCAGTGGTAGTTGAACCGGCCGATGTCGCACATCCAGTAGCCGTTGACGTCGGGGTTGAACCGCGGCGTCATCCGGATGATCTGTGACGCCTTCGCCCACTCGGGCTTGGCCTTGATCCACGCCGTCGTGTTGCAGCCCTTCTCGCAGA
>CAYLZN010000225.1:0-1110 GCA_964387935.1 uncultured Vicinamibacteraceae bacterium
GTCGAAGCCCTGGATCTTCGCCAGCCTCTGCTCGATCGCGACCCGCTGGGCCTCGAGGTCGCGAACGGTGAGGATGTTCAGCGTCAAGCGGCGCAGGACCGAGCCGCGATCGCTGAGTTCCGCCGCAACCTGGTAGGGACCATCCGCCAATCCGGCCAGATCCGCGGAGAACGTGTAGGGCTCCTCGGCCAGATCGCGCGCGTAGACCTCGAAGGTCCCGAGGTCACGCAGCACTTTCTCTGGTGCGGCGACGTCCGCCAGGGTCACGCGCAGACGCAGGCCACTCGGCGCAGCGAGCGAGGCCCAGTAGGTTTGTGTCAGCTGAGCATAGAAGGGGCGCGACGAGTCGGTGACCGTCATGGCGGTGCGGAACCGCAACGAACCCGCGAATTCCGCCTGGTCGCTCCAGGTCTGCCCGCGCTGGGTCGCAATCGCCTGGAGCAGGTACCGGCGCGCCTCGCCCAGGTTTCCAGTCCCCTGCGCAGTCGCCGCCTTGGCCGCCAGGCCGTCGACCTGCGCCTTCACCGCGTCGGCGACCTTCATGTTCGCCTGGAGCGTTCGCAGCGCCTGTGACAGCCCCTGAATCGACATCTGCGCTTTCTCGAGGTTCGCCACCGTCGCCGCGATCGCTGCGTCGCCGGTCAGCCCGGGAGCAGGTGGCGGCGGGCTCGGTGCCGGCATCTGCGCCTGCACGATCGTGCCGATGAGGAGGGCGGCGGCCGTGGTTCGAACGAGGAGCATGGGTCCTCCTACTTGCCGAGGTGCCTGTCGAAGAACGCGGCGGCGATCTTGTACCCTTCCTGGGCCTCGGGAAAGTCCGGGTTGGTCATGAAGCCGTGGTAGAGGCCGTCGAACACCATCACCTGAGAGTCGACGCCGACCTCGATCAGCTTGCGGTAGCTGAACAGGGCGCCGCTGGCGGCGAAGTCGCGCGACCCGGTGAAGAAGATCGTCGGCGGCCACCTGGTGAGCAGGGTCTCGTCCACCGTCGGGTTGACGATGAACTGGTTGCGATCGACGCCGTCCAGGTACCCGGGCTCTGGCGGCCGCGTTGGCGTCGCTGAGGGCGGCGTACCGACTTGCGTGAGACCTCTCGGCGCACTGGTGATC
>CAYLZN010000225.1:1120-9635 GCA_964387935.1 uncultured Vicinamibacteraceae bacterium
CCGCGGCACCGAGGCCGGCGCAGTAGACGCCCAACACGCCAGGTGTCGGTTTTCCCGCTTTCATCAGCATCGCCGTGGTATGCGTCACCAACGACCCCCCGGCCGAGCAGCCGACCATCCCGATGTTCTGAGGCTTGTAGGTTTTCGTGAAGTGGTCCCAGACCTTGAGCAGGTCCTCACTCGCGGCCGGGAACTTGTACTCGGGGGCCTGCCGGTAGAGGATCGAGACGACTTTGACCCCCAGCGTTGCCGAGACCGGAATGCTGATGAGGAGGCCGTTGCCGCGCACGCCGGTGCGGAACCCGCCTCCGGGTCCGTTCAGGAACAGGCGGTTCCTGTTCCTCTCGGGCACGCCAGCCTTCGGCGTGATGATGGCGGCCTGGATCCCTTCAATCGTGGTCTCCTCGATGTTCACCGGGAAGACCTCTCGCATGTGGTTGACGTTGGGCTTGAGGTTGTCGTTGTAGACCCTGCGCAGTTCGGCCATGTCTGGGATGTCGCTCGGAACCGGCACCGGCGCGCCCGGACCTTCTGTCGGCGTGGTCCGCATCAGGACCTTCTTGCTGCCTTCACTCATCAAGCCGGGCAACGGGACCGTGGCGTTCTTGACCGTGACGCTGCCATCGGGATTTACCGTGATCTCGCGGTACGACCCCGGCCCTTGTGACCACACCTCCCGACCGCCGACCGCGCACACGGCAATCACGAACCCACCATACAGGTACCTGCGCCACATGAAATCCTCCTTCGGCGTCGACGGCCAGCCTACGGTTAGAACATGAACTTCACCGCGAACTGCATGATGCGCGGATCTTCCGCGGTCACGATCTTCCCGAAGTTCGTGCTGGCGAAGTCGACCACCGGGTCACCGGGCTGGAACCGGTTGAACACGTTGAACGCCTCCACTCTGGCCTCGAGCTTCTGGTCTCCCCAGAGCGTGAAGGTGCGCGAGAGGGCGCCAACCACGATCGGGCGCCGGTTGTTGAGCCCGTGAGCGCGTTGTTCGTGGAGAGGGATGGCGCGAACGGCGCGCCGTGGACGGCGTTGACCCCGCCCTTTGTCACTGCGCCCAGGACGCGCTGGCCGTCGACAAGGCCAGCAGCGTGACGAAGAACATCCGACCGAGCGCCGTCGATCGCCCCATCGCGGTCCTCCCGTGCAGGCCTGCGGCCCTGGGTCCACCGGGGCGGTCGCCGCCCGAGAGGAACCCCGGGGACGACCCTCTTCCGGTCTCACAATCCCGGATGCGAACAGCGAGACCCTAGCACCGAGGCTTGGGCCCAGCAATCGAGTTACCGTGTCGATACGGTTACGCGAGGACCGAAACGGCGGTTGCGCGCTATAGTCTCGCGTGCAGGAGCACTTCCGCTTTCCACACAGAGGACGCACGGCATGCAACTGAGACCGGCATACGCGTGGCTGCTGGCGGCAGCCCTGGTCCCGACGCTGCTCGCATTGGAGACCAGCGACTGGCCAACCCGCGATGGGGACCCGGGTGGGCGGCGCTTCTCGTCCTTGACGCAGATCACACCGCAGAACGTGGCAAGACTGCAGGTGGCCTGGACCTTCGACGCCGGCGCCTCGAACCTCCAGGTCACGCCGCTCGTGGTCGGCGGCCTGATGTACCTGGCCGCCGGCTCGACGATCCTCGCCCTCGAGCCCGAAACCGCGAAGGTGGTCTGGAAGTTCGACGCCCCTGGCGTCGTCAGCCGTCGCGGGGTCGCGTACTGGCCGGGCACCAGCGAGACCCCGCCTCGGATCTTCAGCGGCGTCGGCGACCGCTTGGTGGCGCTCGATTCGAAGACGGGCGTGCCCTCGGCCGGCTTCGGCGCCGACGGCTTCGTCGATCTCACGGCGAGCGTCCGCGGTGATGTGGAAGGGCGCTTCAGCCTGGTCTCGCCGCCGACGATCTTCAGGGACATCGTCATCACGGGCGGCAACAACGGCGAACAGTCCCCGAGTTTTGGACTCTACGGCGACGTCCGCGGATGGGACGCCGTCACCGGGAAGCTGCTGTGGTCGTTCCACACGGTGCCCCGTCCCGGGGAGCCGGGCGTCGAGACCTGGGAGGGCGAGTCGTGGAAGAACCGCTCGGGCACCAACATGTGGGCGTTCTTCACCGTAGATGTCGAGCGCGGCATCGTGTTTGCCCCACTTGGTTCGCCCACCTCCGACTATTACGGGGCCGATCGCCACGGGCAGAACCTGTACGGCAACGCACTGGTGGCCCTGGATGCCGCGACGGGCCGGCTGAAGTGGCACCAGCAGATCGTGCACCACGACCTCTGGGATTTCGATCTGCCGGCCGCACCCACGTTGATCGACGTCGAGCGCGGCGGCAGGACAATCCCGGCCGTGGCCCTGGTGACGAAGACGTCCATGCTGTTCATCTTCGATCGGGTCACGGGCGAGCCGGTGTTCGGGATGGAGGAGCGCCCGGTTCCTCAGAGCACGGTGCCGGGTGAGGCCTCCTGGCCGACCCAGCCATTTCCTTTGAAACCGCCCCCACTCGGGCGTATCGCGTTCGACCCCGCGAAGGACTTCTACGCGCTCACGCCCGAGCATGCCGCGTTCTGCAGGGAGCTCTGGGACAAGAACGCGATGTACACCAAGGGCATCTATACGCCGCCGGGTCTGGAAGGGACGATGCTCACGTTCCCCAGCACGCTGGGCGGCGGTAACTGGGGTGGGGTCGCGTTCGACCCGACGTTGGGCCTTGCGATCACCAACGTGATGAACATCGGCCAGGTCGCTAGGATGGAATTCAGAGAGAATCCCCGCACCAAGGAGAAAACCTACATGCGTACGACACCCTGGGGCGGGGTGGTCGGACGATTCTGGAATCCGGAGAACAAGATCCCCTGCTCCGCGCCGCCTTTCGGCGAACTGATCGCCGTCGACGTCAACACGGGCGACATCGCCTGGCACGTGCCGTTCGGATACATCGACCAGTTGCGCGCGAAGGGAATCACCGGCACCGGAGCCTTGAACATCGGCGGACCCGTGCTCACCGCCACGGGGCTCACGTTCATCGGGGCGACAACCGACAGGCATTTCCGGGCGTTCGCCACCCGCACCGGCCAGCAGTTGTGGGAGACGGAACTCGAGGCCAGCGCCCACTCGGTGCCCATGACGTTCATGGGCAAGGATGGGCGTCAGTACATCGTGATCGCCGCCGGGGGCGGCAGCTTCCTCAATTCACCGCCAGGAACCAAGATCGTGGCCTTCGCGCTCCCCAACGGCAGGCCGGCGCTCACCAGTTCGGCGGCCGCCGCGCCGGCGGTCTCTACGGGGCCGGCAGACGAACTCCCACCGGGTCCGGGTCGCGAGTCCGTCATCACGATGTGCAGCGGCTGTCACGGCTTGAGGACGGTTGTCGCGTCCCGTCGCACGCAGTCGGAGTGGCAGAGCGTGGTGGAAACCATGGCCGGCGTCGGTGCACCCGGAACACCTAACGACATCGTCCGGACGGTGCGGTATCTTGCCGTGAAGTTCGGTCGGGTCAATGTCAACACGGCGACCGCGGCCGAGCTGCAGGAGGTCGGCGACCTGACGGCAGCCGAGGCTGCCGCCATCGTCGAGTTCCGGACGCACGAGGGCCGAATTCGGTCCCTGGACCATCTCAGGGGGGTCCCTGGCCTGGACACGACGCGGCTCGACAGCAGGAAGGACCGATTCGAGTTCGACAGCGGTGTGTGATCACGTGACCCCGCCGGCTGGTCGCGCTGCGATACGGCGGCTTGCCGTGTGGGTGTTCGTCGTAGGCACCGCCGTCCGCGCAACCGCACAGGCCCCTCCGCCGCAGTCGGCAACCGGCACGATTCTGGGCCTTGTCGAAGCGCCGGACGGACACCCGGTCGCCGGCGCATCCGTGACGCTGGCGGGCCCGATGCCGCGGACCGCCGTCGCCGATGACCGCGGTCAGGTCACGTTTGCCGACGTCGCCGCGGGAGTTCATTCGCTGAGCGCCGAATTCGCCGGGTTCGGACGCGCTGACCAGACGGTCTCGGTTGCGGCGGGCCTGTACACGCGGGTGACGCTGCGACTCCCGATGCTCCCGTTCGCCGAGGTCGTGACCGTCACGGCCACCCGTCATGCCCAGAGGCTCGGCGAGAGTCCCACTCACGTCACCCTCCTCACGGGACGTGACATCAACACGACCCCAGCGCTCGCCCTGGACAGTACGCTTGCGCAGGTTCCTGGCTTCAGCCTGTTCCGCCGCACGAGCAGCCTTGCCGCCCACCCGACGTCGCAGGGTGTGTCGTTGCGAGGGATCGGTGCGAGCGGCGCCAGTCGAACCCTGGTCCTCGTCGACGGCGTCCCGCTCAACGATGCCTTCGGCAACTGGGTGTACTGGAACAAGATACCGCAGGGCCAACTCGAGTCCGTCGAAGTGGCCCCAGGGGGATTGTCGGCCATCTACGGGAGCTCGGCTCTCGCAGGCGTCATCAGCGTCGTCACCAGCAGGCCATCGGCTCGAACCATCACGATGAACGGTCTGATCGGAAGTCGGCGCACACGCGAGGCGGAAGGCGTCGCCACACAGCCCATGGGGCCGGTGTCGATCCTCGCCGGCGGTGCCTGCTTCGACACGGATGGCTACACGCTCGTGCGCGAGGACCTGCGCGGACCGGTGGACGTGCCGGCGAGCGCCACGTACCGGACGGGCAACTGGCGCATCGACGGCACGCCATCGGGCAGCGTGTCTCTGTTCCACGCGGGACGGCTGTTCTCGGAACGTCGACGCAACGGGACGCCGCTTCAGAGCAACGACTCCGGGGAGACGTTTCTCGGCGTGGGCCTGCGCGCGACGACCCCTGACGACAGTCGATGGGAAGCCAACGTCTTCGGGCACGACAACACCTTCGACAGCACGTATTCCGCCGTCTCGGCCGATCGGCACACCGAGACGCTCAGCCTCGCACAGGCGGTAGCCTACGATGACCTCGGCGGGAACGCGCAATGGACGCGGGCGATGGGCGCCCATCGTGTCAGTGTCGGTATCGACGGGCGGCGCGTGCGGGCGAGGAACAACGAGGACGTCTACGCCGCCGGCGTGAACGTTCGCGACCGAATCATCCCTGGGAAGCAGCAACTGGGCGGCCTCTACGCACAGGACCACCTCGTGGTCGGCCGACTGTCGGTGGTGGCTGGCGTGCGCGCCGACCACTGGCGGAACTACGCAGCGTCGCGCACCGAGATCGTGAACGCCACCGGAGCGACGACCACGACGTCCTTCCCCGAGACGACTCGAACCGCGTGGACGCCTCGCCTGGGGCTCATCGCGCCGCTCGCCGAGGGCCTGTCGGTGCGCGGCTCGGTGAGCCGCGGGTTTCGCGCGCCCAGCCTGAACGAGCTGTATCGGCCCTTCCGCGTCGGCAACGTCGTGACGGACTCCAACGCCGACCTCGGTCCCGAGCGTCTCGCAGAGGTCGAGGCTGGCGTGAACCACAGCGTGAACCCGGAGCTGTTCTGGCGAGCGTCGGCCTTCTGGAGCCGGCTCGATGATCCGATCGCCAATGTCACCATCAGCCAGACGCCCGCGCTGATCACACGCCAGCGCAAGAACCTCGGGCGCGCCGTGATTCGTGGCGTCAGCGTCGAGGCCGACTATCGGCCGGGCGCCTCCGTGCGCCTGCAGGGCGCCTACCTGCTGTCCGACGCACGGGTCGATCGGTTTCCCGCGGACCCTACCCTGGAAGGCAAGGTCCTGCCCCAGGTACCCACGCACAGGGCAAGCATGAGGCTCGACTACCTCGGCCCGCGGCTGCTGACCGCGACGGCCATCGCCCGGCTCGACGGCCGGCGCTTCGACGACGACCTGAATCAGCTACCTCTGGCCAAGGCGTTCCTGGTCGATGTCAGGGTCGAACGAGCGATCGCTGGCGCCGCGGCGATCTTCCTGTCCCTCGAGAACGCATTCGACGGGCGCTACGCCGTGCAGATCACGCCAGTCGAACTGGTCGGCACGCCGCGCACCGTGTTCGCGGGTCTCCGCGTGACCGTCCGGCCCCGTAGCCGCACGAAGGACGGCCCTCCTTGACGCCACCGTGGGTGGCGCTTCAGGGATGGGTCGCTGGAGCAGTGCCGTCCTGTGGCACCACCCACTCGAGCAGGCGCCGTTCGAGGTACGGGTAGAACGGATTCGACATCGCGCGCATGAGCGTCTCCACCGGCACGGTGAGCACGGATCGCTCGCCGCGCGGCGACAGCGCACCCAGCCGCCGGTTCCCGTACGGACTCAGCCCCGGTTCGAGGCCATACAGGGGGTCGTCCACCGGAAACGGGATCGCCACGTGAGACAGCGAGTAGAGATCGCCCGGCCACTCGAGGCCGAGCGGCTCTTCCTCCGACGCGCTGGCGCCTGCAGGTGTCCGTCGAGCCACCACCGCCCGGGTCTCCGGGCTCGCGTTGGTGACGATGGTCCGCGTGAAGCGACGCGGCGCGCCCTCCATGATTCGTGACAACAGCTGCCCGTGCCCCGGCTGCACGAACGGCTCGAGCGCCGACGTCCGGTCGATGTCGAACAGCACGAGCTCGCTGCCGTTGTCCGGCAGTTGCTCGTAGAGCCGCGAGATGAGCGCCGGCGTGCTCACCGTGGCGTCCACGAGAGAGTGGAACGTCAGGATCGGAGTCAGCATCCTGCCCGTCGTCGCGAGTCGCGCGACGCCGCCTTGCACCTGCCGCGTGAGATCGTGCGTCTGGAACGCGGCGTTGGTGGTGCCCGACACGTACTTGAACGGGTTGTACTCCTGCGCGATCTCCAGCCAGCGCGCCTTCTCGAAGTAGGGGATGACCGAGAGGAGGCTGATCGGCCGCGAGAGCCGGGCGGCCCGCGTGATCCCGATCATCGGCGAGAGCAGCACCAGGCGGGCAGGCGCCGGATCGCCCGAGCCCTCGACGACGTCGATGGCGTACTTGACGACGAGCGCGCCGCCGTTGGAGTAGCCCACGAGCACGAGCGGCTTCCCCGGCCCGATGACCTGCTGCACATGGCGCGCGCCCATACCCACGACCGCCAGCCAGTCCTGCCACGTGGCGGTGGTGAGTCCGGCGGGCACGGTCCCGTGCCCGGGCATGCGCAGGGCCAGGGCGTACAGGCCTCGAGCCCTCAACGCGTCGCCGATGGACCGCATGCTGTAGGGGGCGTCGGTCAGCCCGTGCACGAGCAGCGCGCCGGCGACCGGGGCGCCGTCCGGCACGAATTCGGTGGTCCGATTCCAGTCGTGCCCCATCCGCTCGCGGAGTCCTGCAGCCCTGAAGTAGCGGTTCGACCTGTTGCGATGCTCGGGCGGCACGCGCAGTTCCACCTCGGTGGCCACCTCGGCGAACACCTGCGCCTCGCGCTTCAGGTAGTCCGCGAGCGTGAATCCCGGCGTCACCTCCCTCGCGCGCACATCGTCCGGCACGACCCGGTGCCAGGGCTGCAGCTCCGGCAGCCGCCAACGCGCCTGCAGCGCGCCGAAGATCACGAGGGACGCGAAGACGATGGCCAGGGTCCAGGCAACCCAACCGAGAAGCCAGCGAGCGAGTCTCATCACCAGGGTCATCGTCCTCAGCTCAGTGTTCAGTGGGCCATCTTGACGCGTGCGACGCGCAGCACCTGCTCGGCACTGAGCGCCATGGCGCTGGCATTATGGCACCGAAGGCCGACGACGGCCCGCGTCGCCGCCTATAATCCGGTCCATGGCTTCGGGCTCGCCCAGCCTGACAGACGAGGACTTCGTCGATCGCTGCTACCGCTACTACCTGGGGCGGCCGGCCGATGCGGGCGGCCGCGCCCACTACCTCGCCCGGCTGCGCGACGGCGCGGGCCGGCGCGAGGTGGCGCGCGAGCTCGCCTCGAGCGACGAACACCTGGAGGGCATCAGCTCCGATGGGCCGCTTCAGGACCAGTGCCTGACACCGTTCCTCGCGTCAGCGCGCCCGGGAGAGCCGGAATCCCCGTTCCCCCCGTGCAGCGACGTGACGATCGACTACGACCGCCTGGCCCTCAGCAGGCTCGATGGTCTCGGTTTGTCGAGCGAGCGCATGCTGGCGTTGCTGGACGAATTCCGCCGTTACTACGACGCGCTGCCCTTCCGAGACACCGAGCCGGGCGACTGCCGCTTCTTCTTCGCGAACCGGAGCTTCAACCACTTCGACGCGGTGATCCTCTACTGTGTCCTGCGCCACTTCGCACCGCGCCACATCGTCGAGGTCGGCTCCGGATGGTCCTCCGCCCTCATGCTCGACGTGCGCGACCGCCATCTCGGGCATGATACGCACCTGACGTTCGTGGACCCGGACCCGACGCGCCTGCGGCAACTGCTCAGGGCCGACGATGTCGCGCGGTGCACGGTCGTGCCGAGGCGCGTGCAGGACGTGGGTCCTGCGCTGTTCGAGACCCTGGGCGCCGGGGACGTGCTGTTCATCGATTCGTCCCACGTGGTGCGCTTCGGCAACGACGTGGTGCACCTGATGGCCAGCGTCCTGCCCCGCCTCGCCCCTGGCGTCCTGGTGCACGTGCACGACA
>CAYLZN010000226.1:0-9612 GCA_964387935.1 uncultured Vicinamibacteraceae bacterium
CACCGCCAGAGACACCGCCACGGGCTTCACCCGCACGGTCGTCACGACGCAGACCGGCGCGTATCGCATCGAGGGGCTCCCCTCGGGGACCTACACGGTCACCGCCACCGTGGCGGGTTTCACTTCCGGCATCGTCGCTGGGGTCGTGGTCGGCGCCGCGGGCACGGCCACGGCCGACTTCGCCCTCACGGCAACGGCGGCCGACGTCCTCGCGCGCGGCGACGAACCCCCCAGCGGACGCATGCCCCGCGTCGAACTCGGGGCTCGCGTCGGCTGGACCCTGGCCGACGGCGTGAGCGGCGACGAGTACGAGGCCGCCGATGGCAATCGCTACGACCGCGTGGACCCGCAGGACTCGGCCTCCGTGGGCCTGTCGATTGGCTTCTTCCTGACCGAGAACGCTGAAATCGAGTTCCTCTACGGCCGCCAGTCGACCAGGCTCGAGGCCAGCGGCACCCGGACCGTCGAGATCGGCGACTTCTCCATCAACACCTACCACGGCCTCTTCGCCTACAACTGGGGGCCGGGACGAGCGGCGGTCCGCCCGTACGTCTTCTTCGGTCTCGGCATGACCCGCTACGGGGACGTCACCTTCACGGCGCAGGACGAGCAGCGGACGGTCGACGGAGGGTCCGGCTTCTCGACGACCTTCGGGGGAGGCGTCAAGGCCTACTTCGGCGCGCTGGGCGTCCGGGTCGAAGGCCGCCTGACGCCGACCTACATCAAGTCCGACGACACGAGCTGGTGGTGCGATCCCTACTGGGGCTGCTACGTCGTCGGCAACGCCCAGTACGCCAACCAGTTCGAGGTCTCGGGAGGCATCAGTCTCAGGTTCTGACATTCTCGAGGTACTGAGCATGCGCCGTGCGAAAACCGTCCGCCGTGAGCGAACCGTACGCCTCGAGCGAACCGTACGCCGCTCTTAGCCGTACGTCGTACGCCGTACGCCGTACGCCCTCCCTATGCCCGATCGCCATCGTTCCCTCTACGAGATCAACACGCGCGCGTACCTGAGCGAGCGTTCGGCGGCCCTCGGGCGGCAGACGACGCTCGACGACGTGACCGACGGGGATCTGGACGCGCTGGCCCGGGCAGGATTTGACTGGGTGTGGTTCCTGGGCATCTGGCAGACCGGCCCGGCGGGCGCGCGGGTGGCCGCGGCGAATCCCGCCTGGCGTGAGTCCTTCCTGGCCCTCCTGCCGGATTTCGAAGAGCAGGACATCGTCGGGTCCTGCTTCGCCGTGCAGGACTACGTCGTGCATCGTGAGTTCGGTGGCAACGACGCCCTCGCCCGTCTGCGTCAGCGTCTTGGCCTGCGCGGAATCCGGCTCATGCTGGATTTCGTGCCGAACCACACGGCACTGGACCACCCGTGGGTCGGCCTGCACCCGGAGTTCTACGTGCGCGGCACCGAAGAGGATCTCCTGCGGCAGCCGGAGAACTACTGCCGCGTGGACCTGGCCCTGGGTACCGCGATCCTCGCCCACGGGCGGGATCCGCACTTTGCCGGCTGGACGGATACCCTGCAGCTCAACTACGCAGAACCGGGCGTGCAGGCCGCCATGCGGGCCGAGCTGCTGAGGGTGGCCGATCTCTGCGACGGTGTGCGCTGCGACATGGCCATGCTGATCCTGCCCGAGGTCTTCGAGAGGACCTGGGGACTGTGGCCCGAACCCTTCTGGCCACTCGCGACGAGGTCCGTGCGCGAGGTCTTCCCGCACTTCGTGTGCATGGCGGAGGTGTACTGGGACCTCGAAGCGACGCTGCAGGAGCAGGGACTGGACTACACCTACGACAAGCGTCTGTACGACCACCTGCGCGACCGGCAGCCGCGCGCCGTGCGGGAGCACCTGAAGGCCGATCCGGCGTTCCTCTGCCGGGTGGTGCACTTCCTGGAGAACCACGACGAACCGAGGGCGGCCGCGATCTTCGAGGACGCGGAACATCGGGCCGCCGCGGTCATCGCGCTCCTCTGCCCGGGCCTGCGGCTCTTCCATCACGGGCAGCTCGAGGGTCGAGTCAAACAGGTGCCGATGCAGCTGGCGCGCGGCCCTCAGGAATTGCCCTCCGCCTCGCTGAAGTCGTTCTACGCCGACCTCCTCCGCTGCGCCGATGATCCGCTCGCACGGGACGGTGATTGGGAGATGCTGGAGTGCGTCCCCGCGTGGGACGGGAACAACACCTGGGACCAGTTCATCGCGTTCGCGTGGCGCGGCCGGGACGGCCGTGCGCTGCTCGTGGCGGTCAACGACGCGCCGCATCAGGGTCAGTGCTTCGTCCGTCTGGGGGGCGAACACTGGCGCGGGCGTCGCGTGGCGCTGCGGGATCGCATGAGCGCCGCAGCCTACGACCGCGACGGGAGCGACCTGCTGGACCGAGGCCTCTATCTCGACGTTCCGCCCTGGGGGTACCACGTGTTCGAGGCCTCGGCGCACTGACCCGGCCCGGAACGGAATCACCATGAACGTCATGTCACTCGGACCGCCGCGGTTCCCTTCGCGCCTCACGTCGTCGCCGCACTGCGAGGCGCGTGTGCCTGCCTCGATTCTCCGAGGTGCGGGGCCCTCGCCAGACGAGGACCTGTCGTTCGAGCTGGCGGGCCCGCGGGCGGATCTCTTCTTCGACCCCTCGACAACGACGGCGGCCATCGTCACGTGCGGAGGGCTGTGTCCGGGGCTGAACAACGTCATTCGCTCCATCTTCATGGAGCTGCACCACGCGTACCGCGTGCCCCGGGTCCTCGGTTTCAGGTACGGCTACCAGGGTCTCGACCCGCAGCGCGCAACGGAGCCGCTCGTGCTGACACCGGAGATCGTGCACGGCATCCACCGATGGGGCGGCACGATTCTGGGCACGTCCCGCGGCGCGGTCGACGTGGAAGCCGCTGTGGACAGCCTCGTCTCCCGCAACGTGCAGATCCTGTTCACGGTCGGCGGAGACGGTACCCAGCGCGGCGGCCAGGCCTTCTTCGAGGCGGCTCGACGCCGGGGGCACACCCTGGCGGTGGTCGGCGTGCCGAAGACCATCGACAACGACGTCGCATTCGTGAGCCGATCGTTCGGCTTCCTGACGGCGGTGGAGGAGGCGGCGCGCGTGCTGGACGGCGCGCACACCGAGGCGCTCGGCGTCGAGAACGGGCTGAGTCTCGTGAAACTGATGGGCCGCCACGCGGGCTTCATTGCCGCGGCCGCCACGGTCGCCAGCAGCGATGTCAACATCTGTCTCGTGCCCGAGGTGCCGTTTGCGCTCGAGGGCCCCGGCGGCCTGCTCGCGGCGATCGTGGAGCGCCTGCGCACGCGGCGCCACGCGGTGATCGTGGTGGCCGAGGGCGCCGGACAGGATCTCCTCCAGAACCCCGGTGACGTGCGTGACGCCTCGGGCAACGTGAAGCTCGAGGACATCGGGGCCTTTCTCCGCGGCCGTATCGAGACCCATTGTCGCGCCACCGGCGTGCCCGCGACGATTCGCTACTTCGACCCCAGCTACAGCATCCGCAGTGTGCCCGCCGACGCGGAGGACGCGATTCTCTCCGATCAGTTCGCCCGGCACGCGGTGCACGCGGGGATGGCCGGCAAGACCGGCCTCGTCATCGGGCTCGTGCACGGGCAGTTCGTGCACGTGCCCATCGATCTGGTGACCTCGCGGACCAAGCGGCTCGACCCGCAGGGCGACGCTTGGCGCGCCGTGCGGGCCGCGACGGGCCAGCCGGCACGATTCGCCTGAACGACCGGCTGCCCGCGCGAAGGAACCCATGCTGACCGCCCACAAGACCAAGATCGTCGCCACGATCGGCCCCGCGTGCGAGTCCCCGGAGATGCTGGAGCGGTTGATCCGCGCCGGCGTCAACGTGGCGCGCCTCAACTTCTCGCACGGCAGCTTCGATGGACATGCCGAGCACATCGCCCGCATCCGCGCGGCGGAACGGGCGACCGGGCGTCGCGTGGCCATCATGGCCGACCTGCCGGGGCCGAAGATGCGCGTGGGCCTCATCGACCCCGAACCCGTGCATCTCAATCCCGGCTCGGTGTTCCGCCTCACGACGGACGAGTCCCTCGTCGGGTCGCGCGAGCGCGTGTCGATGAGCTTCAAGGAGCTTCCGCAGGTCGTGAAGACGGGCGACCGCCTGTTCCTGAACGACGGACTGATCCAGTTGATCGTCACCGGCGTGGAGGCCGAGGACGTCGTCTGCAAGGTGGCGGTGGGGGGCGAGCTGCGATCGCGGAAAGGCCTCAACCTGCCCGGCATCGACCTCGGGATCAGCGCTTTCACCGCGCACGACCGCGACTGTCTCGCCTTTGCCCTCGCGCAGGGTGTGGATGCCGTGAGCCAGTCGTTCGTGGAATCGGCCAGGGACATCGAGGCGCTTCGCGCCGCCGCGCACGCGCACGGCCGGCAGCCGTTCGTGATCGCGAAGATCGAGCGGGCCGGCGCCCTGGATCACATCGAGGAGATTCTGGAGGTCGCCGACGGGCTCATGGTGGCGCGTGGCGACCTGGGCATGGAGATCCCGATCGAGCGCATCGCCGTCGTGCAGAAGGACCTGATCGCGATGGCCAGCCTCGCCGGCAAGCCGGTCATCACGGCGACGCAGATGCTGGAGTCCATGACGCACAGCCGGCTGCCGACGAGGGCCGAGGCCACCGACGTGGCCAACGCGATTCTCGACGGCACCGATTGCGTGATGCTGTCCGGCGAGTCCGCGATGGGACACTACCCGGAAGAAGCGGTGGACATGCTCGCCCGGATCGCCTCGTCGACCGAGCCCTACCGTCAGTCGCACGAGAAGGGGCCTCACACCCGTGCGGGGATGCCGCGCCCGGTGACCGCCAGCCAGGCCATCGCGAGCGTCGTCGAGCACGCGCTGCGTGTGGTGCCGTGCGCCGCCGTGTTCGTCCCGACCCGGTCGGGCACCACCGCGCGGATGATCTCGCGATACAACCCGCCCGTGTGGGTCGTCGCCCTCAGCCAGGATCGCCAGGTGTGCCAGAATCTCGCCTTCTCGTACGGCGTGCACCCCGTCGAGATCGCCGATGAACCAGACGACTGGAGGAGCTTCGCCGGGGACTGGCTGCGCGAGCGCGGCATCGACGGGCAGGTGGCGATGCTCGTGGCGGGTCCCTCGCCGCGGCATCCCCTCGACAACCACCGGATGGAGTTCATGAGGGTCGGCCGGAACGGCCACGCAGGCGGAGGGAGCGCACGGTGATCCTCGCGGGTGACATTGGCGGGACGAACACCCGGCTGGCGCTCGTCGACGACAGGGACGGGCGTCTGGTGCCCGTCGCACAGGCACGTGTGCGAAGCCGCGAGCACGCGAGCCTGGAGACCGTCGTGCGCGCGTTCCTCACCGCGCACCCGGAGCCCGTGACGCGCGCGGCGTTCGGGATCGCGGGGCCGGTGCGGCGTGGGGTGTGTGACGCGACGAATCTGCCCTGGATCGTCGATGCGGCGCACCTCGGCCGGGAGTTCGCGATCGAACGCATCGGGCTGATCAACGACCTCGAGGCCAATGCCTGGGGCATCCCCGAGCTGACGCCAGACGACTTCGCCCTCCTGCAGGCCGGCGCCCCGGGAGCCGAGGGCAACCTGGCCCTCGTGTCCGCCGGGACTGGCCTGGGCAAGGCGGGCGTGCACTGGGATGGCTCGCGGCACCGGCCGTTCGCCACCGAGGGCGGGCACGCGGATTTCTCGCCGCGCAACGAGCTCGAGATGGCGCTGCTCGCCTACCTGCTGAAGCAGTTCCCGCGCGTGAGCGTGGAGCGGGTCGTGTCGGGCCCGGGCCTGCAGAACATCTACCGGTTCCTGCGGGAAACCGGCCGTGGCGAGGAGCCGGCCTGGCTCGCCGAGCGCATGCGCAGCGGCGACCCGAGCGCTGTCATCTCCCGGGCCGCGCTGGCCGGCGAGTCGGCGATCTGCTCACAGGCGCTGGACCTGTTCGTGACGCTCTACGGCGCCGAGGCCGGCAACTTCGCCCTCGACGTGCTGGCGGCCGGCGGGGTCTTCATCGGCGGCGGGATCGCGCCCAAGATCCTGCCGCGTTTGAAAGACCCCGTCTTTCTCAACGCCTTCCTCGGGAAGGGCCGCATGCGCCCGCTGCTCGAGGCCATGCCCGTGCGCGTCATCCTGAACGAGGACACGGCACTCCTGGGTGCCGCGCGCTACGCGGCAGGACTGTAGAACGGGCTCAGGGACAGGCGTACGGCGTACGACGTACGGCGTACGGCTCAGGGGGCGGGGCTCAGGGCGTGGCAATCAGCGTGACCTCCGCGATTTCGGCCAGGGTGCCGAGTTGGGCAACCCTGATGCGTCCCGTCAGGACGCTCGTGTGACGAGCTGGCCCGTCGTCGACGACAAGCCCTGCCTGCAGCAAGCGCGCACGCAGGGCGGCGTTCAGGGGCACTGACAGGAACACCTTCACCGCCAGCCGTCCGTCGGCGCCCTGGCCGCAGGTCGCAGCCTTCCGCGACGAGGCTGCCTCCTCCAGGCAGCGCACGCGTGCGCCGAGCGACACGTGCAGCTTCGACGCGAGCGGCGTGGCGGGTGCTGTACGGGTGGTGGGGCTGCCGGGACCGGCGCTCTCGTCGCTGGACGCCTGTGGGAGTCCGCTGACGAAGCCGCCGACCACGCCGCCAACCACGCCACCCGCGACGCCGCCGTACCCGCCCGGAACGACGTTTCCGCCGGCGCGCACCGGGCTGACCGCCGTCTGCTTCGCGACCTGCAGCGCGCGGGCTTCCCCGAACACACCCTCGACGCTGACGTTGGCGGGCATCTCGACGGGCACGTGAATCGTACGTCGCTGGCCACCTTCGACGATCGTCTGCTCTTCGACGGCGACGAACGCCGTGAACGGGGTCATGAGCCGGAACTTCAGCCCGAGCTGGGTGATCTGCTCCTGCAGGTCCGCCCGCATGGCGCCACGCTGGGCGCCCATCCAGTCCTGGGCGCTGAGGTGCTCGATCCGCTCGCGGGCCCAGAGCTGGGCCACCGCCGGCGCGCCCGACTGACTGGCCGGCAGGTGCACTCTGATTGCCCGGGAGAATGGCCGGCCCGCGCGCGTCCCACGCAGCGTGACCACGCCGGTGGCTGCCCGCGTGTAGCGCCCCAGCACCACGACCGGCCGGGCCGCGAACAGATCGGGCGCGCGCGCCGGCACGAGGTCCGTCACGGGCAACGCTCCCCAGTCGAGGCTGATGTCGGTGAGCACCGGGGTGTTGATCCGCTCGTAGAACCGGTCCGCCGCCGCCTCCGCGTCCTCGTGGCGCAGGACGAACTCCGCCTCGCCGCGACCGGCGCTCGACATGCCTTCGAGCAGGAACCGGTTGACCGAGGAGCCAATGCCGAAGCCGAAGACCCGCGCGTCCGGATGCTTCTGGACCTCGCCGATGATCGCCAGGTCGTTGCCCACGTACCCGTCGGTCATGAAGCACACGACGCGGATGGCGCCCGCACGGCGGGTCGCTGGCGCATCGCATTCGCTGGAGGGGGCGCACGGCCTGGCACCGGCGCGGTCACCGAGCGCCACGCGAATGGCCTTCATCATCTCGGTGCCGCCGCCGCCGCGCTGCCCGTCGAGGAACGCGAGCGCGCGCTCGATGTTGGCCATCGTCGGCTCGACAGGCTCGTCGAAGAGCACGCGCGTCTCGCCCGCGAAGGTCACCAGGTTGAACGTGTCACCGATGCGAAGCGAGCGAATGGCGCGGCGCACGACGGCCTTCGCCGTCTCGATGGGATACCCGCTCATCGAGCCGGACGTGTCCAGCACGAACACGAGCTCGCGCGGTGCCACGTCCTCGTCTGCCACGCGGTCCGGCGGCTGCAGGATCACGCCAAAGTAGCCGCCCGGCTCTCCCTGTGGGGCGTGGGCCAGCAACGCGTCCTCGATCCGGTTCCCGCTCGTGTCGTACAGCAGGACGAAATCGCGGTTGGGGATCTCCTTCCTGTGCCGGAGCCGCACGACCGCCGAGCGAGCGTTCGGCTGCTCGACGTCGGTCTCGTGCGTGGGCGAGCTGATCGACTGGATGGGCACGCCCGCGTCCAGCCGCACGGACACGCCGATGTCGTGGCCGGCCCGACTGCCCTTCTTGCCCACGTGCACGCCGGCCACTGGGGGAGTGATGCGTGCCGCGTCGGGGACCTCTGTCGTTCCAGGCGACCACCCGGTGCCCCGCTGTCCCGTCGGCGCCCCGGGAATGTAGCGGGGCCCGACCACCATCGGAAACACGAACGCATACCGCCCCGCCTCGTAGGGCACGATCTCCAGGTAGCTGATTTCAACCGTGACCGGCACGTGGGGCGGGACGTTCGCCACCGCCTGCGTGAAGATATTGGGGCGTTCCTGCTCGAGCAGCGCCGCCGTGCGCCCCGCGTCACGCGCCTGCTCGTAGAGTCGACGGGCCTCCTCGCGCCGCGTGATCAGGCCGCGGACGACACGGTCGCCCACGCGCAAGGTCAGGTCGTCCACCGCGGCACGCTGCGGGAGCGGAAACGTGTAGAGCGCCTCGACGCGATCGCCGGTGGGATTGACGAAGGCCTGCTTGACCGTCACCCGCGCCAGGAACCCGCTGATCTCCGCCGTGACCTCGGTGCGGGTGAGGGGACAGAACGTGCCGTCGGCCAGCCGCAGCGCGCCGTCGGATTCCTCCTGGGCGGGCCGCGGCGCCGCAGAGGCCCACGGCAGGAACGCGGAGAACAGCAGCAACACCAGCACGAGCCGAATCTGGCGGGTCATGGCGGACTCCTCCCTCTGGCGAGCACGCTCGGTGCCCGCAGCAGCGTCTTGCCAGGGTCTCCCGACGCCAGTCGCTGGCTGTTGGGACGTTCGGCTTGCGGCCTGCGGCGCACGGCGCGCGGCCGGTTTGCGACGGACTCAGCGATTCAGCCCACCAGGCCGCTGGTCGCCCGCCGATCGCCGCTAGCCGTTCTGTCCCATCAAAGTGAGACCCCGGTTCCTCGTGCTTGGAACGGGGAGGTGGGAGGTTCTTGCAGCCGGGCGGGCGCTCGGCGCAGGCGCCTCGAGGACGATGCGACAATCGCCGCCCGATGGCGTCCCAAGCCGCACGCCGATTGTCGAATGAAGGGTAATATCAGGCGATGGCGAACCGCAGTGCCGACTGGCTGAGGCAGGCCGAGGCGGATCTGGCGCACGCGAGGGCCGCACTCGAGGACGAGCACTTCGAGTGGAGCTGCTTTGCCGCTCAGCAGGCCGCCGAAAAGGCGCTCAAGGCCGTGCACCTGTCGCACCACGGCGATCCGTGGGGCCATGCCGTCCTGGCGCTGCTCAGAGACCTCCCGGTGACCGGCGACGCGCCCGTCCCGGACGAGCTGATCGAGGCGGCGAAGGCGCTGGACAAGGACTACATCCAGACACGGTACCCGAACGGCTTTGCCGACGGGGCCCCGGCCGACTACTACACGGCCCGCAACGCCCGAGAGGCCATCGCCCATGCGGAAGCCATTCTCGCGTTCTGCCGTTCACACCTTCGCTGACCGCGAAGACGCCCTCGCCCTCGCGCGCGAGGCGGCGGTGAACCTGGCCGCCAGATGTCCCGAGGTGACGCGCGTGCTGCTGTTTGGGTCGTTCGCGCGGAACGACTACACCATGAAGAGCGA
>CAYLZN010000227.1:0-9534 GCA_964387935.1 uncultured Vicinamibacteraceae bacterium
CGGCCCATGGTCCCTCCCGCCTGCGGGGCACCCCCGCGGCACACCTATTCTGAGCTGAGCCTCGGCATTCTTGAAACCTCCCGGCCCCGCCAGTCGTCTTAGGCAAGCAAGTGATTACTTGCACCCGCAGACAGCCTCGGGTGGCCAAGGCCCGGGGAAGCACGTGGACGTTCGCGAACAACTGATTCTGGCGACCCTTCAGGTGTACGCCCAGGCGGGCAGCCGCGGGGCGACGACACGTCGCATCGCCGAGGCCGCCCACCTGAACGAAGTCACGCTCTTCAGGCACTTCGGCTCGAAAGACACGCTGATCCGCGAGGCGCTCTCCTGGCTCGCGGAACGGGCGCTCGCCGTCCGGTTGCCCCGGCCGCCGCGAGATCCCGCCGGTGAACTGACGGCCTTCTGCCTGGCCCAGCACCGCGGCATGCACGAGACGCGGGCGCTGTTGCGCAAGATGATGGCCGAATTCGAGGAGCATCCCGAGGCCGCCTGCTTCGCCCGCGACATCACGGCGGGCATCGAGCGCGAACTCCAGGAGTATCTGGACGACGTGAAGCACTCCGGCCTGGCTCCGGCAACCTGGAGCACGACGATCGCCACCTCCATGCTGATGGGCACGCTGTTCGCCGATGCAGTCGGACGTGACTGTATGCCCGAGCGCTACCCGCTGTCCGGTGAGGAGGCCGTCCCGCAGTACGTCGAACTGTTCCTGCGGGCCATCGGTGCCGGGCTTTCGTCCGCACCACGCCCAGAACCTGGTGCCGACCTGGCGCCGTTGCCCCCTCAGGAGTAGGTCCCCTTGACCCGCCCAGACCACATTTCCGTTCTTGTCCTGGCGCTGGTGATCCTGGTCGCCGCGGCCGCGGCGGCGCAAACACCGCCCGCGACCGCGCCCCCTCAGATATCAGCGCCGGCGATGGCATCGCCTCCTCTGCCGCAGACCGTGCGACCCTCGGGGCCCACCGTGACGCTCACGCTCGACGAGGCGTTGGGACTCGGGGAGGCTCGCAGCGAGCAACTGGCCATTGCGACGACGGGCGTGGACCGGGCGAAGGGCGTGGAGCAGCGCACACGGGCCGAGCGGTTTCCCCAGTTGTTCGGGTCGGCCTCCTACGATCGGACGCTCGCGTCGGAGTTCGAGGGCATCTTCGACAACGCGGAGGACAACCCGTTCGGCGACGGGGAGGTGGACCTGCCCTTCGGCCGCTCGGACGCCTATCGCATCAACCTCGCCTTCGAACAGCCCCTCTACACCGGCGGGCGGGTCGCAGCGCAGGAACGACAGGCACGCCTCGGATTCGAGAGCGCGAGCCTCTCGCTGCAGTCCACGCGGGCCCAGACCGACCTCGACGTGGCGCGGGCCTTCTTCGACGCCGTCCTCAGCGACTGGTTCGTGCTCATCGCCGAAGCCACCTTCGATCAGGCGAACCGCACCTTTGAGCAGGTGCGAGTCCAGCGCGAGGCCGGCCGCCAGTCCGAGTTCGAGCAGCTGCGCGCGCAGGTGGAACGCGACACGCTCCTCCCGGAGGTCATCCGGCAACGCGCGGCCCGGGACATCGCCTACCTGCAGCTCAAGCAGTTGCTGGAGTTGCCCGCCGACACGAATCTGCAACTGGTCGCGCCGATGGACCCGGACGTCGCGCCCGCCGAACGGTTCAAGGAGCCGTTGGCCGCTGTGGACGCCGGACTCGAGGCGCGCGAGCGCCTGGGCATCTCGATTGCCGAGCACAGCGTTGCCGTCAGCGAGGAGGCCGTTCGGGTCACCCGGGCGCAGCGCCTGCCCACGATTGGACTGAACTCCACCTACGGGCTCGTCAACTACAACCTGGCACCCGCGTTCGACGACTTCCGTACCAACTGGACCGTCGGCGCCGCAGTCCAGGTGCCCCTCTTCACGGGCGGCCGTGTGAAGGCCGACGAGGCGATCGCGCGTGCAGACGTCGAGGAGGCCAGGCTGCGATTGAAGCTCGCGCGCGAGCTCTCCGTCCTGGACGACGCGAGCGCACGGCAGGAACTCGTCGCGGCCCGTGCGGCCTGGGAGGCGACTGCCGGCACCGTCCGCCAGGCGCAGCGCGCCCAGGAGATCGCCGATCTGCGGTTCCGCGAGGGGCTCTCGACACAGCTCGAACTGTCGGACGCGCGGCTGCTGCGGCAGCAGGCCGAGGTCAACCGGGCCGTCGCCGCCCGAGACCTCCTGCTCGCGCGCGTCCGCCTGGCGCTGCTGCCAGAGCTGCCGCTGACGACGGTTGGCGGAGGTGGGACCTCGGCGGCGAGTCAGCGCCTCACCACCGCCCTGTCGGCATTTGGAACGTTCGCCCAGCCGACCGCCGTCACCACTGGCCGCTCGGGCGGTGCAGGAGCACAACAACGATGACAGCCCGTGTCCACCGTCTCGAAACCCGCAGAAACCACGTTTTGTCCCGACGGTTGGGGCTCGCGCTCGCGTTGCTCGCCGGCCTCACCACGGCGGCCTGCAACCGCCAGTCCGCCGAGGCACCGGCCGCGCCGGCGGGCCCGGCCGTCGTCGAGCTCGGCCTCGAGAACATCGTCACGGTCGAGCGCCAGACCATCCTGGTGGGTCCCCTCATCTCGGGCCAGCTCGGGCCGCTGCGCGAGGCCACGGTTCGCGCGGAAATCGGCGGCTCCATCCTGCGGGTCGGCCCTGAAGAGGGTCAGTCCGTGAGTGCCGGCACCCTGCTGGCGGTCATCGAGGCCAAGGCCCAGAACGACGCCGTTGCGTCCGCCCAGTCGCAGCTGCGCTCGGCAGAGCACGCGCTGGAGGTCGTCACCCGCGAACTCCAGCGCTCCGAGCGCCTGCTCGCCGCCGGGGCGATCGCCGAACGCGACGTCGACCTGGCGCGCAACACGGTGACCGCCACGGAGGCGCAGGTCGCCGATGCGCGCGCACGACTCATCTCCGCGCAGAAGACGCTGGGTGACACGACGGTCCGTGCGCCGATGACCGGCATCGTCAGCCGTCGCGCGGTCAGCGCCGGCGACGTCGTCTCGCCGGGCACCGAGTTGTACACGATCATCGACCCGTCGAGCATGCTCCTCGAAGCGAGCGTCCCGTCAGCCGAGCTCGCCTCGCTTCGCGTGAACACCCCGGTGAGCTTCGAGGTGCGTGGCTACCCCGGCCAGTCCTTCGACGGGCGGATCGCGCGGATCAGCCCGGTGGCCGACCCGATCACGCGGCAGGTGCCGATCTTCGTCGACATTCCCAACAAGGGCTCGCGGCTCGTGGCCGGGCTCTTTGCCGAAGGCCGCATCGCGCGGGAATCCCGCGAGGGACTCGTCGTCCCCGTCGGGGCCGTCAACGAGACGGGAGCCCGCCCGTGGGTGCTCCGCCTCCGGAGCGACATGGCCGAGCGCGTCGAGGTGGAACTCGGGCTCCGCGACGAACGCACCGAACGCGTCGAGATCCGGTCCGGAGTCGAGGCCGGCGACCAGCTCCTGGTCGGGGCCGCACGTGGCATCAGTCCGGGCACGCCAGTGCGCGTGCGCCGCGAGCAGACGGAGAACTGAGCGTGTTCATCTCCGATTTCGCCATCCGTCGCCCCACCGTCACGGTGGTGGTCATGCTGGCCCTGTCGATCTTCGGTATCTTCGCCCTGTTCTCGCTGAAGACCGACGAGTTCCCCGACGTGTCGCCCCCGATCGTCTCCGTGACGATTCCCTACCCGGGCGCCTCGCCGGACACCGTCGAGCGTGAGGTCGTCGATCCGATCGAAGAGGCCATCTCCGGGATCAGCGGTGTCGACAAGATCACGTCGTCGTCGCTCGACAGCTTCGGCGTGATCACCATCGAGTTCCTGTTCACGAAGGACCTGCAGGAAGCGTCGCAGGACATCCGCGACGCCATCTCGCAGATCAGATCGGACCTCCCGCCCGAAATGGAGGAACCGATCCTCACCCGGTTCGACCCGAACGACTTCCCCATCGTCCAGCTCGCCCTGGCGTCGAAGACCCTCGATGGCGCCGAACTGACGCGCATCGCGGATCCCGGCCTGACCCGCCAGCTGCGGTCGGTTCCAGGCGTGGCCGAGGTCACCGTCGTCGGCGGCATCGAGCGCGAGCTGACCGTGGAGCTCGACCCGAAGGCCCTGCAGGCTGCCGGGATCAGCGTGGGCGAGGTCGTGCAGGCGCTGCAGGCGCAGAACCTCGCCGCGCCGGTCGGGCGCCTGAACCAGGCGCTGGAGGAACGCACCGTCCGCCTCAAGGGCCGCCTCGATCGTCCCGAGGATTTCGAGCGACTCGTCGTCGCGCAGCGGGGCGGGCGGCTCATCCGGCTGGGGGACATCGCGCAGGCGAGGGATGGCGCGGAGGAACCCCGCACGGCCGCCTTCTTCGACAACCGCGAGGCCGTCGGCATCGACATCATCAAGGCGGACGGCTACAGCACCACCGACGTCAGCGCCCGCGTGCGGCAGCGGGTGGACCAGTTGCGCCCCACGCTCCCGCCAGGGGTCGAGCTGCTGCTGGCGCGCGATGCCGGCCCCCGCGTGGACAACTCCGTCGCCGACGTCGAATACGCGCTCATCGAGGGCGCGCTGCTCACGGTGCTGGTCGTCTACGTGTTCCTCAACTCCTGGCGATCCACGGTCATCACCGGGCTGGCGCTGCCGGTCTCGGTGCTGGCGTCCTTCATCGCGGTATGGGCGTTCGGCTTCACGCTCAACACGATGTCGCTGCTCGGCCTGTCGCTCGCCATCGGCATCCTCATCGACGACGCCATCGTCGTGCGCGAGAACATCGTGCGACACGTCGAGATGGGCAAGGACCATTTCACGGCGGCACGCGAGGGGACCTCGGAGATCGGCCTCGCCGTCGCGGCGACCACCCTGTCCATCATCGTGGTGTTCGTGCCGATCGCGTTCATCTCGGGCCTCGCCGGCCAGTGGTTCCAGCCGTTCGCGCTCACCCTGGCGTGCTCGGTGGCCGTGTCGCTGTTCGTCTCGTTCTCGCTGGACCCCATGCTCTCGGCCTACTGGCCGGATCCGCACGTGCCGATGGAACAGCGGTGGTGGCTGTCACGGCTGCTGGGACGGTTCAACGCGTGGTTCGACCGTCGCGCGGAGGGGTACAAGCGCCTGATCGGGTGGGCGCTTGATCACCGGTTCGCCATGGTCCTGCTGGCTCTGGCCTCGTTCGTGGGTGCCCTGGCCCTGCCCGCCGTCGGGCTCGTCGGTGGCAGCTTCCTTCCCGAGTCCGACGAATCGGAGTTCCTGATCAACATCGAAACACCCCCCGGGTCGAACCTCGACTACACCAGGCTGAAGGCCCTCGAAGTGGCACGTGTGGCGCGGCAGCAGCCTGAGGTCGCCTACACCTACACCACGCTTGGCGGGCGCACGGGCAACGTCGACGAAGGCACGGTGCTCGTGCGGCTCGAGCCGAAATCGGAGCGGACCCGCCATCAGAACGAGGTGGAACGCGTCGTGCGGGCGGACCTGAACCGGCTCGGCGGCGTGACGGCCGCGATCGGGAGCGGGAACTTCGAGAACCAGAAGCAGATCCAGCTGCAGTTGCAGGGCCCCGACTCACGTGAGCTGACCCGGCTCGCCGAACGCGTGAAGCAGGAAGTCGAACAGGTGCCGGGGGCGGCCGACGTGGGCCTGTCCACCCGCGGGCAGAAACCGGAGGTCGAAGTCACGCTCGATCGCGGGCTCGCGGGCACCCTGGACATCACCGTCGGCCAGGTCGCACAGACGCTCCGGGTGGCATTCGCCGGCCTCGACGTCGGCGACTGGATCGATCCCGCCGGTGAGACACGGGACGTCTACGTCCGTCTCACCCCGGAAGCCCGACGCAACCCGGCCGACCTCGCCTCGCTGCCGCTGTTCGTCGCCGGACGGGACGGCCAGGCGTCGCTGGTGCCCCTGGATCAGATCGCGTCCATCCGCTCGGGCCTCGGGCCGGCCCGTATCGACCATCTCGACCGCGAGCGCGTCGTGGCCGTGCAGGCCAACACCGAAGGGCGCCCGCTCTCGGAGGTCATCGCCGACATCTCCGAGCGGCTCAGGACGAACATCCAGCTGCCGGCCGGCTACAGCCTGCGCCAGGGTGGCGAGACCGAAGACCAGCAGGAGGTGTTCGGTCAGATCTTCGGCGCGCTGGGCCTGGCGGTGCTCCTGATGTATCTGGTCCTGGTGCTCCAGTTCGGCTCGTTCCTGGACCCGATCGCCATCATGATCTCCCTGCCGCTGTCACTGATCGGGGTGATGCTCGCGCTGCTGGTCACAGGGTCCACCCTGAACATCATGAGCATGATCGGGGTCATCCTCCTGATGGGGATCGTCGCCAAGAACGCCATCCTGCTCATCGACTTCGCGAAGTGGTCCGAGGAACAGGGCATGCCGAGGCGGCAGGCAATCGTCGAGGCGGGCCGCGTGCGCCTGCGTCCCATTCTGATGACGACGTTCGCGCTGGTCGCGGGCATGCTCCCGATCGCCATCGGCGCCGGTGAGGGCGCGGACTTCCGCGCGCCGCTCGGCCAGGCCGTCATCGGGGGCGTCATCACGTCCACCCTGCTCACGCTGCTCGTGATCCCGACCTTCTACGAGATCATGACCGAGTGGCGGGACTGGTTCGCGACGAGGGTCACCGGCCGCCGGCGCGCGACCTCGCACGCGCGGGAGGTGCCGGAGGGGACGGTGGAGACGGCAGGGTGATCGGTTTTCAGTTTCCGGTTTTCAGTTTCCAGTTTCCAGTTTTCAGTTTCCAGCGAGCGGCCACCGATCACCGATAACCGATAACCGACGACCGATGACCGAGAACCGAGAACCGACGATCGGTTGATGGTAACGTATCGCCCGTATGGCGATGCGACTGAGCACTGGCACCCTCGCGTTCTACTCCCTCCTGGTGTTCGTTCCGGTCACGGTGTGGCTCGGTGTGATGCATGCGGCGCCGGTGGCGGTGTTCGGTGCCGCCTGCCTGGCGATCCTCCCCCTGGCAGGCCTCATGGGCGCCGCCACGGAACACCTGGCGCACCGGACGGGGCCGGGGATCGGCGGCCTTCTCAACGCGACGTTCGGCAACGCGGCGGAGCTGATCATCGCGTTCATGGCCCTCCGTGCCGGTGAGACGGAGATCGTCAAGGCGTCGCTGACCGGCTCCATCATCGGCAACATGCTGATGGTGCTCGGCCTGGCGATGCTCCTGGGTGGCTGGAAGCACCAGGAACTGCGGTTCAACCGCATGTCGGCGGAGACCAGCAGCGGCATGATGGTGCTCGCGGTGGTCGCCCTCGTGATCCCCGCCATCTACGCGCTCGTCACCAATCACAGCCACCCGGAGCACATCGAGTCCATCAGCCTCGACATCTCCTTCATCCTGATCCTGACCTACGCGGCGGGGCTGCTCTTCCAGTTCAAGACCCACGAACGGTTCTTCGCGCCACGGGATCGCCACGACGCGGAAGCGGCCGAGCCGGCGCACGTGCGCCCGTGGTCGGTCGGCGCGAGCGTGGCGGTGTTGCTCGTCGCGTCGGCACTCGTGGGTGTTGTCAGCGAGTTCCTCGTGCACGCCGTGGACGAAGCCGGCAGGACTCTGGGCCTGGGCAAGGTGTTCATGGGCGTTGTCGTGGTGGCAGTCATCGGCAACGCCGCCGAGCACTCCACGGCGGTGCTCGTGGCCATGAAGGGCAAGATGGACCTGGCGTTCGGAATCGCCATGGGGTCCTCGATGCAGATTGCCCTCTTCGTGGCGCCGTTCCTGGTCATTTCAGGGCACCTGATCGGTCGTCCCCTGGGCCTCGAGTTCACGCCGCTCGAGGTCGTGGCGGTGATGCTCTCGACCTTCGCCGTCGCTCACCTCGTGCAGGACGGCCGGACGAACTGGTTCGAAGGGGTCCAGCTGCTCGCGATCTACGCGATCCTCGCCGTGACGTTCTACTTCGTGTAGGCGAGTCGGACCGTCGGTCGTCGGTGCCCGGGTGGGCGTCGGGACCTCGTTCGGCTGCGGCCGTCCGCCCGGCGGCTCAGTACCGCAGCCGCAAGACGAGCGGAGGACCGACGCTGCGCATCACGACGATGAAGAGGTTCGAGTACTCCGCGTCGGCGATGGACACGCCTTCAGGGTGCCCAAGGCCCTTCAGCACGGTCGGCACGGTGTTGGAGTGTCCCGCGTACACCGCGGTCGCCTCCCGTCCGAGGGCCCGCAGGCGCGCCACGAGCGCGTCCACGTCGTTTGCAGGAAGGATGGTGGTCTCCACGCCCTTGGCCTTCGCGAGCGGCGCCACGGTTGCCTGCGTCCGCCGGTAGGTCGTCGCGAAGATGTCCGTGACCGGCAGGTCCGCCAGCATGTCTGCCAGACGGGTCGCGCGGATCTCACCTTGCGCCGAGAGCGGCGAGTCGGTGGATTGGTCCAGGCGCTCTGCGTGCCGAGTGAGCACGATGACGGGCTGGGCGACAGCGACGCAGGGCAGCACCGCCAGGAGGCAGGCGGCGACCGCTCCGAGCTTCTTCAGACGTGCGTATGCCATGGCGCGCGAGTATAGCCCGCACGCCCCCCGCCGGACACCCTGTTCCTGCCGTACGCCGTGTTCCTACCGTACGCCGTACGCCGTACGCCTGTTTTCTGGAGGCGCCGCCCGGATTCGAACCGGGGAATGGAGCTTTTGCAGAGCTCTGCCTTACCACTTGGCTACGGCGCCTGAAGGACGATGCGCATCTCCGCAGCGCTCGGGCAGCGCCGCGAGAGCGCTCGCGTCGGGCATGCCTGGGGGAGGGAGATGGAGCGGGAAACGGGATTCGAACCCGCGACTTCGACCTTGGCAAGGTCGCACTCTACCACTGAGTTATTCCCGCTCAGCCTTGCGCGCACCCGAGATTGTGACACAGGCGCGGTCCACCCTTCAAGGGGCTGGAGCCCTCCGTCCCGGGTCTCGGGGTGGAATCCGGCCTGTTTCCTCTCCTTCCGCGTTGTCGGCGGTCAGTCCCCGGCCTGGAACGCCGAGGCAAACACCTCGACGTCCGGCGACCCGTTCCTTGGCCACGAGACGGACACGACGTCGAACCGGCAGGGAACGCGAGTCAGCCGGGACCGCAGGATGAACTCCTCCGCCATCCGCGCCATTCGCCGGCGCTTGGCCCAGGTGATCGCGTCCGTGCCTCGTCCGAATCTGCCCGTCGAGCGGGCCTTGACCTCGACGAACACCAGGGTCTGGCCATCGCGCGCGATGATGTCCAATTCTCCAGCGCGCGTCCGGAAGCGCCTGGCGAGAATTGCGTACCCCCGGCGGCGCAACTCGTCGCAGGCCACATCCTCTCCGGAGATTCCGAACAACTGGCGCGCATTGGCTGGCATGGCTGCCAGCGATCAATGGCAAGGGCCGTGCCAGCCTCGCCGGGGCCGAGGTCGCCCTCCCGGCGACGACGGCTCAGTGAAGCGTGACCAGACACCGACGTGACGTGACCGGAATCCGACCGGGCCGGCCACTCCTGCGCAGCCGCCGTGGAGCCCGGGCCATGCAGCCTGCTAGTACTACTTTGTCAGATTCGTAGTTCGACTTCTTTGAGTTTCAGCATCCAG
>CAYLZN010000228.1:0-9527 GCA_964387935.1 uncultured Vicinamibacteraceae bacterium
AGCGCCACGGGGTCACGCTCGGCATCGCCTCGTTCTTCGTCAAGGCCAGCGTGAGTGCCCTGCGCGCCTTCCCGCGCCTGAACGCGGAGATCCAGGGCGAGGAGATGGTGCTCAAGCACTACTGCGACATCGGGATCGCCGTCGGCGCGCCGCAGGGGCTCGTCGTCCCGGTGCTGCGCAACGCCGACGCGATGACGTTCGCCGGGATCGAACTCGCCATCCGCGAGTTCGCCCAGCGTGCCAGCGACGGGACGCTCACGCTCGACGACCTTCGCGGGGGCACGTTCACAATCACCAACGGAGGCGTCTTCGGGTCCCTGCTGAGCACTCCCATCCTCAACCCGCCCCAGGTGGGCATCCTCGGCCTCCACAAGATCGAGGAACGCCCTGTCGCGGCGGGCGGCCAGGTCGTCGTGCGCCCGATGATGTACACGGCCCTGACCTACGATCACCGCATCGTCGACGGGCTGGAGGCGGTGCAGTTCCTCGTCAAGGTCAAGGAGTACATCGAGGATCCCGGCCACCTCCTGCTCGAGAGCTGAGGCCGCGGAGAGGTCAGCCCCGTCGCCCCGCGAACAGGAACCTCAGCATCGGCTCGACTCGACCGGCCCAGGCTGCCTCCGAGTGCGGGGCCCCGTCCTCCTCGCAGTAGGCGAGATCCTCGCCGTCGCTCCATCCACGCGCCAGCAGGGCGCGGTGCAGCGCCCGCACGTCCTCGAGCGCCACGCGTCCCTCGGCCGTCCCGATGTCGAGCCAGATGCGCAGACGCGGTCGCCAGCGCAGGTCCTTCACGACCCGCACGATGACCTTGTGGTCCCACCAGGCCGCCGGCGACATGACCGCAAGACGGCCGAACGTGCCGGGATGCGTGAGCCCGACGTAGAGGGCGGACAGCGCGCCCATGGACGACCCGCCAAGTCCCGTATCCACCGCCCCCGGCAGCGTGCGATACGTTCCGTCGATCACCGGCTTCAGTTCCTCGGTGAGCATCCGCGCGTACAGGTCCGCCATGCCTCCCGCGCGCCGTCTGGGGTCACGGGTGGGGGCGAACTCATCGAGGCGCCGTTCTCCCGCGTGGTTGATCGCGACGATGATGAGGGGCGGGATCTCCCCGGTCTGAATGAGGCGTTCAGCCGTCTCGTCCAGTTGCCATTCCTGGCCGGGCACGTAGGAGGTCGCACCGTCGAACAGGTTCTGACCGTCGTTGAAATACAGCACCGGGTAGCGCCGGGCCGCGTCGTGCTGATAGTCCGGCGGCAGGTACACGAGGATGTCCCTGGCCCGTCCGAGGGCCTGCGAGCGGAAGTCGCGATGGAGCCGGATGTCACCGGTCAGCGAGTGCTGCCCCGGTGAGGCGGCGACGATCTCGTCACGCGTCAGAACCGCGCCCTGGGAACGATGCGCCGCAGGCCGTGGCCCCGTGGGACGGAGCCGGCTCGGACCGGAAGGCATGATGCGGAATCCGGATCGTCTAGTCGTTCATGGTCCCGAGGCACAGGCGCGACACTTTCAGCCCGCTCCGGCCGAGCGACACGTACGCCATCTCCATGGCCGGTGATTCTACCAGCGGCGACGCCGATGATACGATGGCCTCGAGGAATCAGAGACGATGACACGTCGATCACGAGGAAGCTGGATTGTGGCCCTGACGCTGGGGCTGGCCGGTCCGCTGGCCGCCCAGGCGGTCGAACAGCAGTTGCGATTGCCCATCGGGGATGCCGCACGGCGAGACCGCGACGCGCGCCTGGTGCTCGATGGCATCACCGACACCGCCACCGGCGACGTGATCACGCCCGCCGAGCTGGCGGCACGGCTCGCGTCGACACGAGTCCTGCTGATCGGGGAGAGCCACACCAGCCTGGAGTCGCACCGGGTGCAGTTGCGGACACTCGAGCACCTGCTGGCGGCGGGCCGCCCGCTCATGATCGGCCTCGAGATGTTCCCGTATACGGAGCAGCGGGTCCTCGACCAGTGGCGGGATCACCTCCTCACCGAAGAGGGTTTCGTCACGCTCTCGCGCTGGTACGAGCACTGGGGCTACCATTGGCGGTATTACCGCGACATCTTCCTGTTCGCCCGCGACCATCGCATCCCGATGGTCGCCGTCAATACTCCCCGTGACGTCGTCGCGGCCGTGCGCAAGAAGGGTTTCGCCAACCTCACCCCTGAAGAGGCCGCCCACATTCCGCCGAGCGGCGTTGACGTGGACAGCCCCGACCACATGACCTTCTTCAGGTCCTCGTTCGCGGAAGGCGACGCCCTGCACGGTGGCATGACCGACGACGCCTGGAAGAGCATGCTGAGCGCGCAGGCCACGTGGGACGCGACCATGGGATGGAACGCGGTCGAGGCGCTGAAGACCCGCGGCACGCCCGAGACGCTCATGGTGGTGCTGGTGGGGTCCGGCCACGTCGCCTACGACGTCGGGATCGCGCGGCAGGTGCGGCGCTGGTTCGACGGGTCGATTGGCACGCTGATCCCCGTCCCGGTGACGAGTGAGGGCACGTCCATCGACCACGTCCGCGCGTCGTACGCGAGCTTCGTCTGGGGTGTGATGCCGGAGGAGTTCTCGGTGTTCCCGTCGCTCGGGGTCTCCACGCGCGCCGGAGAGAACGGCCGTCGCGTGGTCATCCAGGTCGAGAAGGACTCGGCCGCGGCGCGAGCCGGGTTCGCCCTGAACGACGTGCTCGTCTCCATGGACGGGCATCCCTTGCCGGACCGTGAGGCGCTCAACACGCGCATGGCCAGGAAGGCGTGGGGTGACGGGGCCCGGTTCGTCGTGCAGCGCGGCGGCAAGGAGGAGACGCTGACCGTCTACTTCCGCCGAACACCTCCGCGAGCAGCCTCGGCAGCCGCGGCGCCCGTTCCGTCGGCCAGACCCGCGGGCAGGGCCGCCCCGGCGAAGCCGCCGGTGAAGAAGCAGTAGCGGCCTCAGGGGATCACGCGGAACGCCACGTGCTGCTGCTGCGCGCCGCCGGTGTCGGCGCCCAGGCGGACCACGTAGTCGCCGGGCGCCAGGCTGGCGAGCGGCAGCTCGAGCTGTTTCACCGTGCCCTGCCCCTCGAGGAAGGCCAGCGACACGAGTCTGGCCCCGCTCCTGTTGAGGAGGACCGCCGTCAGCGCCTCGGAAGGGTTGCGGCCGGCGTGCTGGTCCCTCGCAGCGACCAGCACACGATCGGTCCGCCGGAATTCCCGCTTCGGTGTCGGCGACGCGCCTGCGAGGTCGGTGCGCAGCACCCGCCATTCGCTGGCGGACCGTGCGAGGTACACGCGCGGGGTCCCGACCGACGACGCGCCCACTCCTGACTCCGGCACGGTGAGGCGCTCCCTCCAGCGATCCAGCGCGGCGCCGTCAGTCCCCTCGACGGTGACGGCCAGCGTCACGACACCGGCTCCGGCCGTGAACGTGAACCCTCCGACGAGCTCGCCCCCGGTGCCGGGCCGCCGGTCCGCGGCCACCCGCTCGTCGGCAATCACCCGTTCGCCGGCGTCGCGGGCCACAACGTGAACCGCGCCCAGCGCCTGCGCGTCGCCGCCGCGCCTCGTCGCAGGAGTCCACGCGACGGCGATGGTTGCGGGGCCGCCTGGCTCCGTTTCGATCCCGGTCCAGAGGGTCACGAGCCGGCGGGCCTCCACTTCGGACAGGCTGCGGAGCGCCGATGTGACCGCCGGAGGCGGGGCTTCGACGGCAGCCGCCGTGGTCACTTCTCTCTCGCTGGGTGCCCAATAGCCCTTCCGGGCCAGGACACGCAGCCCCTTGCGCGTGACGCGCACGTCGATCTCGCGGAACTTCCCGTCGGCGGCGACACGCGTCGGTGCATAGGCGAGCAGGTAGTAGGCGCTCGCGTCATCGACGACCTGGTCCAGGCCACGATCGAAGCTGTTCGTGTTGACGATGGCGCGGCCGCCGGTCTCTCCGCTCAGGCGCCACAGGACGTCGCTCGGCGCCTGGCTCCGCAGGCCCCTGGGATCGAGCGTGTGGATGGTGACGTTGGACCGGTTGGCCGCCTCGAGGATCTCCCTCATCCTGAATTCGAGATCCCCGTCGCTGAACCACACGGGAGGCCCCTCGCTCACGAACAGGACCGAACTGCGCCGCTCGCGCAACGACCCGAGGTGCGTGACGAGGGCTGCCAGCGCTGACAGCGTGACCTCGGCCCGGACCCGGCGCACGTTGCGCGACAAGAGCTGCGCTTCTTCGAGCACGCTCCTCGGCGGGGTGTAGTGGCCGCGGCGCCCTTCGAATACCTTGACCCTGCGCTGCAGGTCCTCGAGGGAGCGCGTGTACTCGACGGCGCTCAGCGGGGTGAGTGGGTCCATCATCACCACGACGTCGGTGGGCTTGATGCCCCGCGCGATCCAGCGGCTCAGCGCCTCGCGAAGCGGGAGGGTCACCGATGGCTCGCGCGTGATGTGGTAGTCGTCGAGAAACACCGCCAGGAGCCGCACATCGTCCCGGGCGGCCTCCGCCTCGCCGTGCGCGCGCGAGCGAATCCCGAGGGATAGATCGTCACCGGGCAGCGGCTGGCCGCTCAGGCGCACGAACTGGAGAGACTCGATGGCCTGCCGCACGCCATCTTCGAAGACGGCGAAGTCATCGGCGGTCAGGTCGGCGACGGCCCTGTCGTCCCGGCCCGTGACGGTCACGTCGACTCGAACCAGGTTGACGCCGGTGCGGAACGTCGGCTGCGGCTGTGCCCCGGGCGTCTGCACGGGAACGCGAGCGGCGAGGCCCCCGACCATCAGGCCGGCGACCGCCACCCCGATCCACGTGCGAGCGCTGCCGGCCATGGGGCTCCTCCCGCATCCTACAACCTCGGCCCGTACAGGCGAAGGGCCCGCGTGGGAACACCCGCGGGCCCTGGCCGCACGCCGCCGGCCGCACGCCACCAGCCGCACGCCGGAAGCCGATCGTCAGTACCGGTAATGCGACGGCTTGAACGGCCCGCTCACGGGCACGCCGAGGTACTCCGCCTGTTCCCGGGTGAGCGTCGTGAGCTCCACCCCCAGGTGTCCGAGGTGCAGCCGGGCCACTTCCTCGTCGAGGTGCTTCGGCAGCATGAAGACCTTCTTCTCGTACGTGCCGGCGTTGGCGTGCAGGTCGAGCTGGGCGAGCACCTGATTGGTGAACGACGCCGACATCACGAAGCTCGGGTGCCCGGTCGCGCAGCCGAGGTTCAGGAGCCGCCCCTCGGCGAGCACCATCACGCTGTGGCCATCCGGAAACCGCCACTCGTCGTACTGCGGCTTGATGTTGATGCACTCGATGCCCGGCACCTTCTTGAGGCCGGCCATGTCGATCTCGTTGTCGAAGTGACCGATGTTCCCCACGATGGCCTTGTCCTTCATCCGCGCCATGTGCCCGACGGCGATCACGTCCTTGTTGCCGGTCGCGGTGATGAAGATGTCGGCCTTCTCGAGCACGGCCTCGACGGTCGTGACCTCGTAGCCCTCCATCGCGGCCTGCAGCGCACAGATCGGATCGATCTCGGTCACGACGACCCGGCAGCCCTGGCCGCGCAGCGCCTGTGCGCAGCCCTTGCCCACCTCACCGAACCCGCACACGACCGCGAGCTTGCCTCCGAGCATCACGTCGCTGGATCGGTTGAGGCCATCCGGCAGCGAGTGCCGGCAGCCGTAGATGTTGTCGAACTTGCTCTTGGTGACGGAGTCGTTGACGTTGATGGCGGGAAACAGCAGCTGCCCCTGCTCCATCATCTGATACAGCCGGTGCACGCCGGTGGTCGTCTCCTCGCTCACGCCGCGGATGCCGCGGGCCACCGCACTCCAGCGGCCCGGCGCGGCCGCAAGCTCCTTGCGAAGCGTGTCCAGGATGATGCCCCACTCCTCGGGCTCGGTCGCGGGGTTGAACGCCGGCACCCGGCCAGCCGTCTCGTATTCGAGCGCCTTGTGCACGAAGAGCGTCGCGTCTCCTCCATCATCGACGATGAGCGTGGGCCCCTTGCCGTCCGGCCACACGAGCGCTTCCTTCGTACACCACCAGTACTCGTCGAGCGTCTCACCCTTCCAGGCGAAGACCGGGATGCCCTTCGGCTGCTGCACCGTCCCGCCCGTCTCCGGCCGGCCGACGACGACGGCCGCGGCGGCGTGGTCCTGGGTCGAGAAGATGTTGCAGGAGACCCACCGCACATCGGCGCCGAGCAGGTCGAGGGTCTCGATCAGGACGGCCGTCTGAACGGTCATGTGCAGGCTGCCCATGATGCGGGCGCCGGCGAGTGGCCGCGTACCCTCGTGGCGCTTCCGCACGGCCATCAGGCCGGGCATCTCGTGCTCGGCGAGTCGAATCTCCTTGCGCCCGAACTCAGCCAGGCCAAGATCCTTCACTTTGAAGGGCACACGGCCGGCCTTCGCCGACAGGTCGAAGCTGTGCATCGGTTCCACTGCCACACTCATGGTGCGTTCTCCTCGCGTCAATCCGGCCCGCAGGGCCGTTACGTGCGTCCTGCGGCAGATCCTTCGTCTGCCGTCTCCCCAGTGCCCCCGGGTGCCACGCGGCGCCTGGCGGCTGCCGCGAACAGACCCGGTCCCTTCGTCTTCGCGTCGGTCGTCAGCGCCTGCCAGCGCGGCCGCTCCAGGCCTGCGGCGGTCAGCCACCTCGTCATCTGCCGTTCGGAAAAGCCAAGCCAGACGTGCCCCATCGCCCGTCGGTATTCGTCGCGGTCGTGCGGCACCATGTCCACGACCAGCAGGCGGCCCCCGGGCTTCGTCACCCGCGCTGCCTCGGCGAGCACCGCCTGCGGGTCCGGCAGGTGGTGCAGCACCAGCATCAGACACGTCGCGTCGAGGATCGCGTCCGGGAGGGGCAGGTGTTCCAGTGCCCCCTGGTGGAAGGCGACGTTGCGGACACCTCGAAGCCGATCGCGCGCGGCCAGGAGCATCTCCGCCGAGGCATCGACCGCGACCACCTGATGGACGTGGGGCGCGACCGCCTCGGTCACCTGCCCGGTGCCGCATCCCAGGTCACCCACGACCCAGGTGTCGTCGAGCCACGCCAGCAACGCGCGGTAGTGACTCGCCGCGCCAAACAGGTCCTCACGGAGCCGGTCCCACTGCCCTGCGGCGGAGGAAAAGAACTCTTCCGATCTCCGACGCCGCCTCGAGAGCACATCTGTGAGGCGGCGCGCATCCTGAACCCAGGTGCGCGACGCACTGATGTCCTCGCGTACGAGCTGCCACAGCTTCCGCGTGGCGGTGTCGAGCTCATCGTGGGGCAGCGCGTAGAACCGGCTCGTCCCCTCACGCCGCGACGAGACCCAGCCGGCATCAGCCAGCGTTTTGAGGTGCCGGCTGACGGTGGATTGCGGCAGCTGAAGCGCGTCGCACAGTTCCGAGACCGTGAGTTCCTGCCCGTCGAGGACCGCCAGGAGGCGCGAGCGGACGCCGTCCGAGAGCACGGGGAGCTGGTCGAGGATGTGAGGCGCGGCAGATTCAATCCGCATAGCCGGATTAAAGGATATATATACCACTCTCCCCTGTCAATCCCCTGCCCGGCGCCGCGCCTACGGGCCCTCCGACGCCACCGCGGACCCGAGGCCAAGCCGTTCCCGCGCATACCTGCCCTGCTGGACCTCGTCGCACCAGGCCGCATTGGCGAGGTACCACCGCACCGTGCGCTCGAGGCCACTGGCCAGGTCGTGCACGGGGCGCCATCCGAGGTCCCGGCGAATCCTGGTGGCGTCAATCGCATACCGCCGGTCGTGGCCGGGCCTGTCCGGCACGAAGGTCTCGAGGCTCCGGTAGCTGCGCAGGCCACGGCCGGCGAGCGCCGGGTTCGCGTCGGGCGGCGCAAGGGCATCCAGGAGGTCGCAGAGCGTCTCCACCAGGTCGAGATTGGTGCGCTCGTTGCCTCCCCCGATGTTGTAGCTTTCGCCCACCTGCCCCCGTTCCAGCACGAGGGCGATACCGCGGCAGTGGTCCTCCACGAAGAGCCAGTCGCGGATGTTCAGCCCGTCACCGTAGATCGGGAGGGGCCGCCCCTGCAGGGCGTTCAGGATCATCAGGGGGACGAGTTTCTCCGGGAACTGAAAAGGCCCGTAGTTGTTCGAGCAGTTGGTGAGAAGCGTCGGCAGGCCGTAGGTGTGATGGTAGGCGCGCACGAGGTGGTCCGCGCCCGCCTTGGTGGCGGAGTACGGTGAATTCGGGGCGTAGGGCGTGGACTCCGAGAACAAGCCGTCCGGGCCGAGCGTCCCGAACACCTCGTCGGTGGACACGTGGAGGAACCGGAAGGCGGCCTGTTCCTCGGGCGATCGCCCGCTCCAATAGCGGCGGGCCGCGTCGAGCAGCTCGAAGGTCCCCACGAGATTCGTCGTGACGAACGCCCGGGGCCCGTCAATCGATCGGTCCACGTGCGTCTCGGCGGCGAAGTTGACGATGGCCGCGGGTGTGAACTGCTCGAGGGCTGCCGCCATCGCGGGGCCGTCCGCAATGTCCGCCTTCACGAACGTGAAGCGCGGGTGGCTGTCCACGTCGCGCAGCGAGGCGAGGCTGCCCGCGTAGGTCAGCTTGTCGATGACCACCACGCGCCGGCCTTGCTCCAGCGCAAAGCGAACGAAGTTGGAGCCGATGAAACCGGCGCCTCCGGTCACGAGCCACGTGTTCATCTCTGCATCCTCTCCGCGGGGACCCTTGCCGCGCGCTCCGCCGGATCGTAGGCCAGATTGGCGCTCAGCCATCGCTCAACGACCTCGATCGGGTGTCCAGTCCGACGCGCGTAATCCTCAACCTGATCGGCGCCCACCCGACCCACCATGAAATAGCGGGCCTCCGGGTGCGAGAAGTAGAACCCGCTGACACTGGCGGCCGGCAGCATGGCGGCGCTCTCGGTGAGCGCGAGGCCCAGCGCCCCGGCCTCCAGCAGCTCGAAGAGCCGGAACTTCTGGGAGTGATCCGGGCACGCCGGGTAGCCGAGCGCCGGCCGGATCCCCCGATACCGCTCTGCCACGAGGTCTGGCAGACGCAGGTCCTCGTCCCGGCCGTAGCCCCAGTCCCGCCGCGCCTGCTGGTGGAGCCATTCCGCACACGCCTCGGCCAGGCGGTCGGCCAGCGCCTTCACCATGATGGCGCGGTAGTCGTCGTGTTCACGCTCGAATCGTGTCGCGAGTTCGTCGGCGCCCAGGCCCGCGGTGACCGCAAACGCCCCGACGTAGTCCCTGAGGCCGCCACCGGCCGGCGCCACGAAATCCGCCAGGCACCGGTTCGGTGTCCCGGGATCGAACACGCTCTGCTGCCGCAGCATGGGGAACCTGGCGAGTTCGCGCTCGCGGTCCTCGCCCGTGAAGAGCACGAGGCAGGCCAGAACGCATGCACGGCACGCGCCTCGAGGCTGCCGGCGTCGAGGATGCGGTCCAGCAGGTCCTGGGCGTTCGCGTACAACTCGCGCGCGGCCGCCCCGTACTGCGGGTGATCGAAAATCTGCGGCACCTTGCCCTTGAGGTCCCAGGCCGTGAAGAAGAACGTCCAGTCGATGTACTCGCGCAGCGTGCGCAGCGGCACGGGCGCCACGGCCT
>CAYLZN010000229.1:0-9481 GCA_964387935.1 uncultured Vicinamibacteraceae bacterium
ACGAGCATGTCGTCCACGAAGGTTCCGACCGGCGTCAACAGCCCGGCGTAGTGGATCTGGCCCACCTTCAATTTCGCCGCGTCGTTGCTCGACAAGTGCTGCACGGCGGCCAGGGCGTCCGCGCCCGCGATCTCGATCTCCCCCATGTGGCTGACGTCGAACAGCCCGGCCCGCGTGCGCACCGCCAGGTGCTCGTCGACGATGCCCGAGTATTCGACGGGCATGTCCCAGCCGCCGAACGGGGTCATGCGCGCACCGAGCGCGCGGTGCAGAGCGTTGAGGGGCGTCTTCTTGAGCGCAGGAGTCTGCGTGTCGGCCATACGGCAGGTGTGGCGGTGCGTCTCCTGATCGTGCGATGACGCACCGCCACCTTGCGGTCACAGTACTATGCGCCCACCTGGGTGGTCAAGGCAGGACCGGCGTGTCGGCGCGCGTCTTCAGGCCCAGACCAGCCGCAGCAGATGCCACGCCAGCGCCGCGACGATCGCTTCGATCGGAATCGCCCACGCCGGGAGGCGGCCACGCCCGAACACGGCATGCTGCGCCGCGAACAGCGCCAGGAAGAACGCGGCGTCGCGCGCGATTACCTGTAACATGTCCAGATCATCGCGCCGGTGTCCCAGAGGGTCATCGTGAGGAATGGCGCGACCCCGGAGAAGGCCAGGCAGTTCCAGTACAGCAGCCCGGCCCCTGCGCATCGGAAGGCGGCCACGCCCGCCCCCTGGAGGCCGCGCTTCACCGAGTCCTTGACGAGCCGGCCATAGCGGGCGTTCATGGCGGGCGTATCCCAGCAGTCGACGCCGTCGTAGTACCGCTGTCCGGGCCCGTTCGCGCCTGCCTCCTCCCAGATCATCGGTTCCGAGACCGTGGGATCCCAGGTTTCGACTTCCCCGTCCGCCCGGACCTGCGCGTACACCCATCCTTCGAATCCGGTGCGCCAGTCCACCAGGCGGACGATCGCTTCGGCGGTCCACTCGTCGCCATCGAACTCCTCAGGGTAGATGTACAGCGTCATCCCATCTTCGTTGATCTCGATGGGCTCCTGGGCCCCGGCCACCTCCGGAGCCACCAGGCCCACCAGACCCACCACCAGGCCCGCCACGGCCAGCCGCCAGGCCTTCGACCGCGCCGTCTCGATCCGCGTCCATACGTTTCGCATGCCCGCCTCCTGCCCCGTCAAGGGCTGTCTGCCGCGCTCGGCGGCAGACGTTCGGGCAGCGTGCGTTCCCCCAACGGAGTCTGCCGACTCCGTTCACTCACCCCGCTGCGTTGGGTGAAGCCGGGGTGCCCCGGCTGTCCGGCCGACATCGGCCGGGTCTCGCTGTCAGTGCCCTCGTGATGCCGCCCGTTCCGCGCACTCGTCGTGCCGCAGGTACGCCTGCAGCGTGTGGTAGGTGATCCCCAGCACGCGGCAGGCCTCGCGTTTGTTGTTGTGACAGCGCTCGAGCGTAATCCGCGCGTAACGGCTCGCCCAGCGCCGCAGCGTCTCTCGCCCCTCGATCGACGTGAGCAGCACCTCCTGGTGCCGGCCGACCACGCTGGCGGGCAGCTGGTGCAAGGTGATCTCAGAGGCCTCGGCCAGCGTGACGGCACGCTCGATGACTCGCTGCAGCTCCCGCACGTTGCCCGGCCAGTGATGGCTGCGCAGGGCGTCGATGGCCTCGGGCGTCAGGTGGAGGCCCCGGGTGTCACCCGTCCGTCCCAGGAAGAACTCGATCAACTCCAGGATGTCGTGGCGACGCTCGCGCAGTGGCGGGACCTGGATCTCGACGCAGTTGAGTCGGTAGAAGAGGTCCTGTCGGAAACGTCCCTGCTCCACGAGGGCGGTCAGGCTCCGGTTGGTGGCGGCGACCAGTCGCACGTCGACACGATGGGTGCCGTGTCCACCGACCCGTTCGATGGCGTGCTCCTGAAGCGCGCGCAGGAGCTTCGCCTGCGCGTGGCCCGACAGATCCGCGATCTCGTCGAGAAACAAGGTGCCCCCATCGGCCAGTTCGAACCTGCCGCGCCGGCCCTTCACGCCAGTGGCCGTCCGATCTTCGATCCCGAACAACTCGGCTTCGAGCAACGACTCCACGAGCGCGGCGCAGTTGACCGCGACAAACGGCCCGCGGGACCGGGGGCTGAACTCGTGGATCTGCCTCGCGACCAGCTCCTTGCCGACGCCGCTCTCGCCCTCGATCAGCACCGGCACCTCGCGACGCGCCACGCGCTGGATGCGGTCCCTCAGCGCGCGCATGGGCTCGGAGCTTCCGACCAGCCCGGGTGGCGGAAACCGCCGGGGCGCGCTCGCGCGCAGCAGCCCCTGGGCTCGTTCGATCTCCAGGACCAGGGCCGCAAGGTGCCCCAGGCCGTTCAGCACCTGCCAGTCCCACTCGTCGAACACCCGCGGCCCGTCGGGGATCACCTCGAGGACTGCCAGTCCCGACGACACGGCCACTTCAATCACGCAGCGCTCACGAAGCACCGGAGTGGGGCCCGTGGCCATGGTCTGCCCGACGCTGAGGCGCGCATGACGAAGTCCCAGAAGCCGCACCACTGCCTCCTCGAACACCGCTCGGAGCCGACGCGGCCCCTCCGAGGCCAGGTGGGCTGCGACCTCGGCGGTGATACCCGCGAGACCGGCCCTGCGGTCGGCGACGCGGTGGCGGCGCCGCGGCGCGAGAGCGATGGCGGCCAGAGACTCCTTGCCCAGGGGCTTCACGTGACCTTCAGATATCAAGGCTGGTGCCAGATCGGCCGCCCTCCCTCGGGAAAGGCCGTCATCGGCGTACCTCGCGGGAATCGCGGCTCTTTCGGGACATGACTCATGTTCCGTGCTGGATCGGCGGTCGGCACGTGCGGCGAGTATCGAGTAGCACCTACTCCGATGGGGAAGGCCGTTCCCACGGGAGGTGCCAGGGCGCGAGAAACGCCACGACGGCTTCGTAGACAACTGGTTGTTCATGGATGACGCGTCCGACGCAGCTTCGGATCACGACGCCCTCGACGCAGGGCGACCCGGTGAAACGCGGCCACACGATGGTGCAGCGGCGCCCGGGAGCGAGCCGCATCGGCGATGCGATTCTGAGGCTGATACGGGAGTAGTCGATGAGGGTGGCGTCGGCGCCGCCCCGCACTCTCACCGGACGCTGGTCGGATTCCTCGGGCTGCAGGCGGGGGTGCACCCGTCGGTCCGCGGGTCTCACCGTTCAACCCAGACCGACGAGGCGCGCTGGTACTCGAAGAGGCGCAGGCGGCCCGTGGCGCCCAGCAACCGCACGGCGTACACATCACCGCGCCGGCCGGCCACATACAACGTGCCGCTCGTGGTCGTTCCGGTGGGCCCGCAGCTCAGGATGGTGCCTGTTCCGGAGAGGCGGACGCCCGAGCTTCCGGCCGCCAGGGTCGGGCCGTCCTCGATGGGCGGCAGCGAGATGGGAATTCGGAAGCCCGTTCCGGAGAAGCCCTCGCTCAGACGCACGATCGGGCCGAGCGGGTGGTCGACACCGGCGACCGCCTCATCGCGCCGCACACCGTTGTCGTTCCCGTCTCGGTGCATTCTGAAGACGGTCTCGCCGTCTGCGTCCGTGTCGAACACCAGGGCGACGTGCGTACCCTCGCGCACAGCCATGGCCCGCGCCAGCCGCACCTGCGTGAGGACGGTGCGTGCCGCGCCTTCGATGCGACCCCGCTCGCGCCACTGCGCAGCGGCCCCGATCCCGAGAAGGCTTGCCGCGGAGAGGACGCCGAGTGCGAACAGCGACTCGACGAGACTGATGCCCTTCTGCTGCCGCATGCGGGTGCTCCCCAACCTGACCCGTCAGAAACGATGGGGCGACCGTGCCAAGTGTCTTGGGCCGGGTGCGCCCCTGCAGACGGGCGCTGCCGACCGGGCCCGCCGCCCGCGTGAGTGGCCCAACGGGGCGCGCGGTGCTGCCGCTGGCAGCGTGCGGGGGCAGGCCCGGATCGACATCGGTCATCCGCGCCGGCGATGTCCCGGTCGCGAACGACAGCCTGGAACTCAGGACTGCGGCGTGGGTCGGCCTTCGGTCTTCGGCGGGGTCGCGCTCACGAGGTTCTTCAGGCGCAGGAAATTCTTCTCGCCGATTCCCTTGACGTTCATCAGGTCCTCCGGCTTCTTGAAGGGCCCGTTCTTCTGGCGGTACTCGACGATGCGCTGCGCCATGCGCTCGCCGAGCCCGGGCAGCGCCGCCAGTTGATCGATGGTGGCGGTGTTCAGATTCAGTGCGGCCTGGGTCGGTCGACTCGACGCGGGCGACTCCTGTGCACCGATGGCCACGGGGGACACCACGCCCAGCGCCAGGCCGAGCATGAGCAGGACAACGGGTCTACGCATGACGGTTCCTCCTCGGGGGATGCCGGACACCAGGTCCGGCGGATGCCTGGCTCGCGGGACCGTGGCGACCGGGGGGAACGGGGCGGCGGTGAGGTCGCGAGCCAGGCTCACGTGCTTTCCTGGCAAAGGCGACGCCAGGCCGGGGTGATGGGGCGGCGTTCGTGGAAGTGACTGACACCTCGGCGCTTGGCGACGAGGCGTGGCGGCGGGCCGGAAGGCAGCCGCACGTGCGGCCCCGGCCTGCGCTAAAGGTGGTTGTCGCGCGAGCCTGACTGACGCCAAAAAGAGGCGAACGCCGGGAGCCCGGTGGGCAACGCCGGTTACCGAGCCACCGCCGTCTGTTCGAACCACGCCACGGTGCGCCCCAGCCCTTCCTCGAAGCTGACCAGGGGTTCGTAGTTCAGCAGTCGGCGGGCGCGCGCGATGTCTGCCTGCGAGTCGCGGACGTCCCCCGCTCGGGGCTCCGCGTATCGGGCCTCGACCTCCGACCCGGTGAGCGAGCGGAGTGTGCCAAGCAGGGCGTTCAAGGACACCCGCCCGCCCGTGGCGACGTTGATCACGGCCCCAGCGACCCCTGGCGCGTGGCAGGCGCGGAGCACGCCGTCGACGACGTTGGCCACGTAGGTGAAGTCGCGGGTCTGTTCGCCATCGCCGTAGATGGTCGGGGTGGTCCCTTCCAGCAACGCACGGATGAAGAGCGAGATCACGCCGGAGTATGGCGACGAGGGGTCCTGCCGCGGGCCGAAGACGTTGAAGTAGCGGATGCTCACGGTCTCGAGCCCGTACAGGCGATGGAACATCGCGAGGTACTGCTCCCCCACCAGTTTCTGCAGCGCATACGGAGAAAGCGGTGCCGTCGGCATCTCCTCGTGCTTGGGCAGCGTGGGGGTATCGCCGTACGCCGACGAGGACGCGGCGTACACGACGCGCCTGACGCCGGCGTCGCGGGCCGCGACGAGCACGTTGAGCGTGGCGTCGATGTTGGCGCGGTTGGACGTGATGGGGTCGGTCACCGAGCGCGGCACCGAGGGAATCGCCGCCTGGTGCAGCACGTAGTCGACCCCTGCCGCCGCCCGCCTGGCGAACTCGACGTCGGCGAGGTCCCCTTCGAAGAACTCCACGCCGGGCACGTGGTCCAGGTTCTCGCGTTTGCCGGTGCTCAGGTTGTCGGCGACGCGCACCCGTTCGCCGCGGCGCACCAGTTCTTCCGCCAGATGGGACCCGATGAATCCCGCGCCACCCGTCACCAGATAAAAGGCCATGGCAGTCTCCCGACTCGCTGACGCGCGCGCCTCTCGCGCGGGCCCGCGCTGCCGCACGGATCAGTCCGTCGGCCACCCGGTATTCGGCAAACCAGGCACCAGCTTGAGGGCGTTGCCGAAGTACAGCTTCTTGAGCACGGTGTCCGGCAGCGCCAGGCCGTACAGCTTCCAGAACGCGTGGTAGTCCCGGTAGTAGTCGAAGTACTCGTCGGCCGTCTCGAACGTGCGCCAGTAGTACGGGAACTCGTCGGGCTGGAAGCTGTCCTTGCCGAAGAGCACGCGGTCCTGGTACTTGGTGAGGAACGCAGCCGCCGCGCGGGGCTGGCGTCCAAGCTCGGCGAGGACGGCCGCCGTCTCCGTGTACACGTTCGGCAGGCGGTCCAGCAGGGCCGCCAGGCGCCCCAGGTCATTGGCGTGATAGGCCATGTGCGCGGCGATGAAGCGCGTGCGCGGGTGGCGCGCGAACATCCGGTCCCGCTCCGTCATGAGCGCCTCGAAGCGTGGGAACCGATCCGCCGGGTAGCGCCGCGACGGGTACAACGCCAGTTCGAGCCAGCGCTCGTTGGAGGAGTCGACGGGCTCGAAGAACGGGGCAGGTTCCGCCGTGTGGATCAGCACGGGCACGTTGAGGCGGCCACACGCGGCCCAGAGGGGATCGAGTTCCGGATCGTCCAGGGTGAGCCGCGTGCCATCGGCGCGACGCACGCGGAGCCCGAGGTCCTTGAAGATCTTCAAGCCCCTGGCGCCGGCCTTGATGTCGGCTTCGAGTTGGGCGGCCGCTTTCGTGCCGAATCCCGGGCCCACGCCCCCGCCGAAATCCACGTTGGCGAAGAGCACCATCCGATCGCGGTGCGGGCTGTCGGCGATGGCCGTCAGCCCGGCGCGCAGGCGGTCTCCCCACCCGCCACTCAGGTTCACGAGGAGGCGGATGTTGAGCGCATCCATCGCCGCGACCACCCTGTCGAACTCGGCCGCGGCAATGGGGGTAGGCTGGTGGCTGTGCACGTCGATCGCGGGGAACCTTGCGCGAGGCCGCGGGTGCTCCGCCGCGACGAGTGTTGACTTCGGCCTGTACTCGGTGATCGAGGGCGCGGGCCACTCGGGCTGGCGCCCCTCGCCGGGCCGCGGCCGCAGCTGGCCTGGGCCCTGCGCGAGCGCCCAGCCGCCGGCCAGGCACACCACGGTCGTGACCAGCACGCGTGATCCCATCTGCATCAGCGGAACACCTCGCGCGGGATTCTACCTTCAACAGACAGATTCGAGGCGGAAGCGCTGCAGCGGGCCGGTAAGCCGAATTCTGTCCCCTTCGACTCGCCCCTGCCGGGGCTCGCTCAGGGTGACGATCATTCCTCTGGGACCGCCATCGCTGGCGGCCTCGAGCGACCTACCCGGAGGCATCGGACGGGCCGCCCTCGAACGCCTCCCTATTTGGCCTTGCTCCGTGCGGGGTTTTGCCTGCCACCCCCGTTACCGGGAGCGCGGTGCGCTCTTACCGCACCTTTTCACCCTTACCCTTCGACTCGCCCCTGCGGGGCTCGCTCAGGGCAAGCCTTGAGCGAGCCCCGCAGGGGCGAGTCGAAAGGCGGTATGTTTTCTGTGCCACTCTCCGTCGGGTTGCCCCGCCCGGGTGTTACCCGGCGCACTGCCCTGTGGAGTTCGGACTTTCCTCCCCACCGCGCCGTTCCGACAACGAGTCGGCGCACGCGGCACAGCGATCGTCTGGCCCGCTGCAACGCTCCCATTGTAATGCAGCGGCGGCTCGCGCGAGGTCAGTTCTCGCCTTCCTGCGTGATGCCGTACTGCTCGAGCTTCTTGTACAGGTTCGACCGCGGGGTGCCGATGACCTCGGCCGTCTTGGAGATGTTCCAGGCGTTCTCGCGGAGTTTGTCGACGAGGAAGGCCCGTTCTGCGGCTTCCTTGAACTCGCGCAGCGTGCCGGGCCGCTCGCGAGGCGGCTCGCCGACCCCTTCAGCCGATCGCGGGTCGCCTCGCAGCACCTCGCGCAGATCCTCGACGTCGATCGTGTCGCCTGGCGCCATGATGACCAGGCGCTCCACGGTGTTGCGCAGTTCGCGGACGTTGCCCTTCCAGCGATGCTGCTGCATGCGCTCCATGGCCGCCGGCGTGAACCGGCGCAGCTTGAAGTTGTTTTCCCGACTGAACTGATCGACGAAGTGCCGGACCAGGAGCGGAACGTCCTCCTTGCGCTCCCGCAGCGGCGGCACGTAGACGGGGATGACGCTGAGGCGGAAGTACAGATCCTCGCGGAACGTGCCCCGCTCGATCTCCAGCTCGAGGTCCTTGTTGGTCGCCGCGATGACACGCACGTCCACCTTCAACGTCCGGGCCGAGCCGAGCCGCTCCACCTCGCCTTCCTGCAGGACGCGAAGCACCTTGGCCTGGGTCTTCGCGCTCATGTCGGCCACCTCGTCGAGGAAGATCGTCCCCCGGTCGGCCTGTTCGAACTTACCGATCTGCTTCTCCGTGGCGCCCGTGAAGGAGCCCTTCTCGTGACCGAACAGTTCGGACTCGATCAGTTCCTCCGGCAGCGCCGCGCAGTTGACCTGGATGAACCGCTCGCGGCTGCGCTGGCTGTTGCGGTGGATGGCTCGCGCCACCAGTTCCTTCCCCACCCCGCTCTCGCCGAGGATCAGCACGGTGGCCGAGGTCGGCGCCGCGCGTCGGATCGCGTCCATGACGCGCACGAGCGTGCCGCTCTGGCCAATCATCTCGTGACGCAGGTCGTCCACCCGCTTCAGCCGTCCGACCTCCTGCGACAACTGGTCCTGCGCCAGGGCATTGCGCACGGTCAGCAGGACGCGCTCGGTCGCCAGCGGCTTCTCGATGAAATCGAAGGCGCCGCGCTTGGTGGCCTCGACGGCGGTGCTCACGGTCCCGTGCCCGGAGATCATGACGACGGGCAGGTCCCCGTGCTGGCTCTTGAGGCGGTCCAGGACGTCGAGGCCGTCCATGCCCGGCATCTTGATGTCGAGGAACACGAGGCTGGGCTCCTCGCGATCCACCATCGTCAGGCCGTCCGGCCCCGTCGGCGCGACGAGGCACTCATACCCCTCGTACTCGAGGATCATCTTCAACGAATCGCGGATCGCCGCCTCGTCGTCGATCACGAGGATGCGCGGCTTCACGAGCGGCCTGTCTCGACGCGCAGCGTCCGGAGGACGCGCTGATCGAGTTCCGGGATGTAGCAGAGGAACGCGTAGACCATGCCGTCGGCGGCCCCATCGAGCAGCCGCAGGTAGTCGCGCATCGACGTGACGGGCTTCCTGTTGATTTCCAGGATGACGTCGCCGTGGACGAATCCGGCTTCGGCCGCGCCACTGAGCGCGTCCACGCTGGAGACGTAGACGCCGCGAAGATCGGCGGGCAGCTCGAGTCGTCGGACGATCGGGCGATCCAGTTCGCGCACGTGGAGCCCGAACAGCACCGCGGGCGTGGTGGCCCCCGGCGCGCCCGGTCGCGGCAGCGAGCCTGGCGCCGGGCCCGGCTCTTCCAACGGGGGCTCGTCCGACGGTCGCTCTGCCAGGCGAACCGTCAGCAGTTGCGTGCGGCCTTCGCGGACGACCTCGAGTTTCGACAGGGTCCCGGGCGTACTGCGGGCGATCTGGCGGACCAGGTCGTCGTTGGTCCGCACCGGTTCCTGATCCACGGAGACGATGACGTCGTACGGCCGGATCCCGGCCCGCGCGCCGGGGGAATCCGCGGCAACGTCCTGCACGAGGGCCCCCTGCACGGCGCCGAGCCTGAGCGACTCGCGCACGTCGGGATCGAGTTCGCGCAGCGTGAGGCCCACGTAGCCGCGGGAGACCCGACCGCGCTCGCGAAGCTGCGGCAGGATGCCACGCGCCATGTTTATCGGGAT
>CAYLZN010000230.1:0-9437 GCA_964387935.1 uncultured Vicinamibacteraceae bacterium
ACGAGTACTACGGCGTGCAGCACAACACGGACCCGAGCCTCGACTCCAACTTCTACTACGGCCCGGGCAACGAGTGGCAGCGCGTGCAGGCGGGCAGCGTACAGGTCGCGCCGGACAGCCCCGTGGGCGGCCTGTGGGCGCCGGACAAGAACAACATCGCGCCGCGTCTCGGTGTCGCGTGGGACGTGTTCGGGGATGGCCGCACCAGCGTGCGCGGCGGCTACGGCATGGCCTACGAGCGCAACTTCGGCAACGTGACCTTCAACGTCATCCAGAACCCGCCGAACTACGCGGTGGTCGCGCTCACGTCCGGCCAGGATGTGCCGACGATGCCGATTTACCGGGAGGTGCAGGGACCGCTGGCCGGTACGGGCACCAAGGTGCTCCCCGGGACCAGCCTCCGTCACGTCGACGAGAACATCGTGAACGCGTACGCGCACTTCTGGAGTGGCGGCATCACGCGCGAGGTCTGGCCGCGCACACTGGTGGCGGTGGAGTACGTCGGGTCGGCCGGCGAAGATCTCTACTCCATCATCCGCCAGAACCTGTCGGGCGACGCTGCCGTGTACCTTGGCGATTCCAGCGCGACACGCCGGCTCAACACGCAGTACACCGCCATCAACACCCGCGCCAACGGCGGCAAGTCGCGGTATCACGCGCTGGTCACCAGCTTCAGCATGTCGCGGCTCCCGGACTATGGCGTCGACCTGAGCGCGCGCTACACGTACGGCCGCGCCAAGGACAACCTGAGCTCGACCTTCAGTGAGTCCTGGAACAACGGACTCAACCTGGGGTTCATCGATCCATACAATCCGGACGTGGACTACGGCTGGGCGGATTTCGATGCGAGGCACCGCCTCAGCCTCGGCGCCGTCTACGAACTGCCGTTCTTCAAGGAGGGCGAAGGCCTGAGCCGGACGCTGCTCGGGGGCTGGCAGATCAGCGGGATTCTCACGGCCCAGACCGGATACCCGTTCTCGATCTTCGACACGACCAACGGCAACTTCATCTCCGCGCGGATGCGGAAGGTGGCGGCAATCGGCAACTACCAGCAGACGGCAGTGCCCGGCGCGCCCAACACGTTCACGTACCTCGACCTCACCAACCAGCTGCCCGGCCTCGGCTCGATCTTCAACGAGATCACGGGCACCAACGACCAGCCGCCGACGGGTGGCTATCCGGCCGACATGACGGCGCGGAACGAGTTCCGCGGTCCGGGCCGCTGGAACGTCGATGCGTCGTTCGGCAAGCGGTTCCGGTTCGGCGACACGATGGCCCTGGCGTTCAGGCTGGAGGTGTACAACCTGTTCAACCACGCGAATCTCTACATCGCGAACGACTCGACGGACCTGGCGTCAGGGACGGAGATCCTCGCCGTCAAGGGCTCGACCGCCAGCTACGGTCTGACCGGTGACGGACAGCGGCGCATGCAGATCGGGCTGCGGCTCGAGTTCTGATCCGCACCGCGCGCACGACGGGGTCGGGTGCCATCCGACCCCGTCGCCGCGCGCTCCCCCGCGTTGAGTGAACAGGACGGCCGCCTAGCGGCGACGGCGCAGTTTCGCACTCAGCCCGAGCAGGCTCGAGCCGAGCAGCAACAGCGTCCCAGGTTCCGGGATCGGCTGGAACGGGTCCTTCGTGTCGTACGCGATGTTGTCGAACTCGAACGCGTACTGCGAACTCGTCGCAACCACGGTGTCGAACGCCAGGTCCGAGCTGATGTTGACGTAGAGCGTCCCCTGGACGCCCTGGTTGCCGTTCGGGCTCCCGGTGACGCCGCTGCCTGTCACGGTCCCGACCAGGGTGTTGCCGTTGAAGAAGCTCAGCGTGTTGTAGGTATCCACGGAGCCCCATAGCAGCCCGAAGTACACCTCGAGGGCCGGCAGCTTCATGGTGACCTGGGCGCCCCCAACGGATCCGGCCGAGCCGGAAGTGATGTATCGGGTCATGTCGATCCCGTTGGGCTGATCCGGGCTGCCAAAGCCGGTCCCGTTGTTGCCCGAGAGGTACGGCTCCGCATACTGGTTGGTCACGGACCCGGTCACGACCTGCGCATCCGGAGAGAACGTCACGACGACCCCGGTCGCCGTGGTGCCTCCACCACTGCCGAGCGGAAGCGCGTCGAGGTTGTCGAGCACCACCCCCGTGGGCGCACCGCCCACCGAGCCGCTGACGATGAGCGCGGCGTGAGCTGCGGAAACGGAGGTGATACTGAGCACGGCGGCGAACATCGCGGTGGTCGGGAATCTCATGGTGCCTCCTCGCCGCTCGCCCTCTGGGGGAAAAGACGGGGCGCACTTCGAGGAGTGGCAATCCCGGTGCCGGAGGGCCCAGGCAGGCCGATGTCCTTTATGACATTGGCGAGATGGGAGTTACGTGTGACGCGAGACTCCAGATCGACAGCCGGAGTCACTGAAAGTCTGCACAGAGGAGCTTAAAAGGCTGCCCAACGAAGCGCGGCAGAATTGTCGCCAATTCAGACGGTTGTCTCATCGGCACCGTGCTGACCGCCCGCCACCGCAGGCCGCCAACCGCAGGCCGCTCGCCGCACGCCGCACGCCGCAGGCCGCAGGCCGATGCGCGTCGAGACACCGCGCCGTTTGTAGAATGAGGCCTCATGCACCCCCAGCTCGACGACCTCCAGCGTCAGTTCGAAGACGCGCTCGCCCGCGCCCGATCCTTCGAGGCGATGGACGAGCGGGCGTTCGCCTCGCAGCCGCCGGGCGGTGGCTGGTCGGTCGCGCAATGCCTCGGTCACCTCTCGCTCACGGCACGCGCGCTGCTCCGTCGCCTGAATGCAGCGGTCGAACGGGGTCGGCGCGACGCCATCCGCGGCACGGGCCCGTTCTCGCGCGGCCTGGCGGGCACGGCCCTGGCCTGGTATCTCGAGCCGCCGTATCGGCTGCGGTCCAAGACACCCGCTCGATTCTGCCGCGCCACCCACGTGACGGCTCCGCGCAGCCGCGTCAGCGTCGGATCACGGGACTGGCAACGGCGCCGGCTGGCGTGGGAGGCACGATCTGCACGAGCCCACGTTCGCGCACGAGGGCCTCGAGATCGTCGAGTTCCGTCGGCACGAACGCCGTGAAGTTCTCGAAGCCCGTCTCGGTCACGACCCCGGTGTCCTCGTAGCGCAGGTAGAGGCGTTCCTCGGGCACCCAGAGCTGGGGATCGACCGAGAAGACCTGTCCCGGCTTCAAAGGGCCGTTTCTGTAGGGGCCCACGTCGTGGACGGCCAGTCCCACAGGGTGCGAGAGCACGCCCCCGCCGGTCTCGACCATCTTCCGCACGGCCTGCTCGAACGCGGGCTTCGAGAACCGGCGCGAGGCGAGCAGCGGCGCCATCGCCTGCCGGGCTTCCTCGAGGATCTGCTGGGTCGTCACGCCGGGGCGGATCCGCGGCAGGACGACGTTGCGGTAGTCGAGGATGACCTGGAGCAGCTCGCGCTGCCACGGGGCGTAGCGTCCGCTCACCGGCCAGACGCGGCCAATATCGCTGGTGTAGTACCCGTAGTCCGGGGCGTAGTCCAGCAGCACGAGGTCGCCGGGCTCGAGCCGCCGGCTGTTGCGGTAGTAGTGCGCGTTCCAGATGTTGTCGGTCCCCGACGCCACGATCGCGCGGTACCCGTCGAGGCGCGCGCCGTTCACCCCGAAGACGTATCGGGCCGCTGCCTCGAGCTGATACTCGTAGACGCCCGCCTCGGTGCTCCGGACGGCCTCGATGAGTCCCAGGCCGGCCAGCTGCGAGGCCCGGCGCACGAGCGCGATCTCCCTGGCGCTCTTGATGCTTCTCATGTCGTCGAGGATGGGCGTGAAATCCTCGATCGCGATGCGCGGGTGACGGGTACGCAACAGTTCCGCGAACCGGCGCTCGCGCGGCAGCCCGCCATCCCAGTAGTCGCTGGCGATCGCGGCGCGCGACTGCACCAGCTCGTAGCGGCTCTGCGCGTAGCCCTCCGCGGGCGCCGACTCGACGAAGATCGCCTTCACGGCGCCGTCCGACGGCCGGTCGAGCGGCCAGGCCCCACGCATGTCCTCGGTGCTCCTGACCTCGTCGACGCCCGTCAGGCGCATCACCTCGTCACGGTCCTCCGCAGAGAGCACCCGCCCTTCGCTGCGTTCGAGCCGCTCGTTGCGCGGCGGCAAGTACAGGATCACGCGTCGCGTGCGTCCGTCCAGCAGCACGTAGGCGTGGGGCGTCTCGACGCCGGTGAGGTAGTACATCGTGTTCGACTGGCGGGGCAGGGCGAACCCATCGGCCAGCGGAGCGCCCTGGGCCACGGCCACGGCCTCGCGGCCGATACGGTCGAACACGCGCCCCCAGCGTGCCCGGAACTCCTCCGGCGGGAAGTCCGCCTGGTAGACCTGCGCGATGGACGGCGCAGGAAGGAATCCGCACAGGCAGGCAGCGAGGGCGACAGCGAACGGGCGGACGGCGGGCATGCAGGGCCTCCTGGTCGAGTCCCGTCATTGTAAGGGCGCTCGCCGGCCGGCGGAGAGTTACACTGACACCATGCAACTCCGCATGGCGCGTCTCTGCCTCGACTGCGAAGAGGTCCACGAGGCGCCGCAGTGTCCCGTGTGCGCGTCGGAAAGCTTCGCGTTCCTCACCCGATGGATTCCGGCACCGGAGCGTCGGCTCCGCCCGCGGGCGCCCGAGGATCACCCGTCGGTCGAACAGGACCGGCTGGCGGCCGTGCGCGGACTGACGTCGGGCCGGGCACTGACCCGGGGGTTGCTTGGGGTGACGTCGCTCGGCGTGCTCGGGTGGCTGGTGGGACGGGGGGTGAGGCGACCTGTCGCGTCGGGCACCCACCAGCCCCGCGAGGACCGCTGAGCGGCCTCAGTTCGTCTGCAGGCGGTCCAGCGCGGCCCTGGCGTCCTTCAAGAGGGGCAGATCGGCGTCGGCGTCCTTCCACAGATCGACGACCTGGGTGTACGCCTCGCGAGCGCCCTGGGCATTGCCTGCCGCCGCGCGGGCGCGCCCCGTGTCGAAGAGGGCGAGGATGTGCACGACGTCGAACGGCTGCAGGTCACGCCGTCTGAGCACCTCCGCAAGTTCCCGCTCGGCCTCTCCTGGTTGCCCGGCGGCCAGGTAGGCCCGGCCTCTCAGCAGGCGGCTTCCGAGCTGGGCCGGCCACCGGGCTTCGAACGCCCGCACGGACTCGAGCCGCTCGAGCGCCTCCGACGGCCTGCCCCGCTGCAGCGCCACGAGGGCCCGGAACACGGCGTCCTGGACCGTCCCTTCAACGCCCATCTTGAGGGCGTCTTCGCGGACGGTCGCATACGCGCGTTCCGCGGCGGCGACGTCACCGACCACGGCCAGCGCCATGGCAGCGTAGCGGGTCACCTTGGGTGAAGGGGGACCTGCGGTCACGCGTTGCGCCTCGGCGCGCGCCCGCTCGGTGAACCCGAGCAACGCGTCCACCCACGCGAAGGTCCCTTCCATGGCGCGGGCCGTTTCCAGGAGTCCGTAGCGCGAGGCCACGCCGGCGGCGTCCTCGGTGAGTCGACGGAACTCGGCGACGTGCCCGGCAAACAACGCCCGATCCGCCTGGACGCCGAGCACTTCCGCTTCGGCCGGCGTCCCGCGCACGGCGGCGGCGTGGGTGTCCATCGCCGAGGTGTCTCCTTTGCGTGCGGCGAGGCCGTAGAGCATGACATGTGCGGCCGGGCTGCCGCCCGACCGTTCCAGCAGCTGCTGGAGGAGGGTCTCGGCCTCGTCGAACCGCCCCTCGTTCACGTAGATGCCGGCTGCATTGGTGTAGGGAAACGAGGAGGCGGGCTCGAGGTCGATGGCCTGCAGGTACGACTCGAGGGCGCGGTCGTCGTTTCCCTGCTGCGAGTAGATCAGCCCGACGTTGGTGTAGGGCGTCGCGTCACGCGGATACGTCTTCTTCCAGAGCTCGTAGACGTCCGCAGCCTTGGCCGGGTCGCTCTCGACGCTGGCGAAGTAGTGGGCCGTGATGTACAGGCGCTCGCGCTCGCTCACCTTGTCGCGCAGGGCGTAGGCCTGTTCCCGGTGCTCGCGGGACAGCGCGTTCTCGCCGAGATTGGCGTACACGGTCCCGAGGCGCGCGTGCGCGAGCGCGAACTCGGGATCGAGCTCCACGGCGCGCTTGAAGAACGCCAGCGCCTCCATGTCGCCGCGCGTCATCCGCTCGCGATCGCCGAGGCTGAACGCCTTGAGCGCCTCGAGGGACCCGGTGGACGCCTGGTTGATCGGCGTGTCCATCTTCTCGATGGAGGCGAGGGACTCGCCGAGCTTGCCGCGCATGGCGCTGGTCGCCCTGCCGAGGCTCGCGAGCACGGCTTCCTTGCTCCTCGCCTCGACCTGCTCGCGCGCCAGCACGTCACCCGTCTGGCAACCCTCCGCCGTGAGCGTGATGACGTAGCTCTGGCCGAGCCGTGCGATGTCGCCGGCCATGATCGCTTTCACGCCCTGCCGCTGACAGATCTCGCGGGCGACGGCCGGCGTCACGTCGGTGTCCGGCGGCCGCCGCATGTAGCGCAACGTCTCCTGGACACGCGGCTGCGACAGGACGTTGATGAACGGCGACTCCTCGAGCTTGACCGCCAGGGCCTGCTCGAGCGTGCCGTCGAACATGGCGTCCCCGGTGCTGTTGGTGAAGTCGGCGAGCACGATGACGTCCGACTCGCCCAGCGCCTCGACCTCGCGGATCTGGCGGAGCCCGAGGACGCCCGCCACGACCACGAGCGCGCCCAGCGCGGCCGCGGGCCACCACCGACGCCAACCGGGCGTGGCCGCGGCCGGCCCCCACCCGCTCTGCACCTTCCGCCGCCCGGGCGTCGGGGCGCCCTCGTTCGAATCCGACAGACGCCGCAGACGCTTCAGGTCCGTCGCCAGATCCGCCACGTTCTGGTAGCGGCGCGCGCGGTCTTTTTCGATCGCGCGCGCGATGATCCCCTCGAGCTCCGGGGGCACGGCCTGATTGAAGTGGCTCGGCGCCTCCGGCGTCCGGTTCAGGATCCCATCGAAGATCACGGCCGTCGTGGTACCGCCAAACGCCTGGCGTCCGGTGGCCATCTCGTAGAGCACGACGCCAAACGAGAACGTGTCGCTGCGGGGGTCGATGTCCTCGCCGCGCGCCTGCTCGGGAGACATGTAGGCGATCGTGCCCAGCGCCGAGCCGTGCGCCGTCACGTGCTCGTTCGGCACGAGGTGCGTCTCCTCCGCGGCGGCCGAGATCCGTCGGGTGGACGCCGGCTTCGCGAGGCCGAAATCCACGACCTTGGCAAGGCCGTTGGCGGTGATGAAAATGTTGCCGGGCTTGACGTCGCGGTGGACGATGCCCTTGGCGTGTGCGGCGGCGAGCGCGTCGGCGACCTGGGCGCCCAGCTCGAGGGTGCGGTCCAGGGACAGGGCCTTGCCGGCCATGTGCTCCTGGAGTGTGCCGCCTTCGAGCAGCTCCATCGCGATGTAGGGCTGCCCGTCTGCCTCCCCGATCTCGTAAATGGTGCAGATGTTCGGGTGGTTGAGCGCCGCCGCCGAGCGCGCCTCGCGCTTGAAACGCTCCAGCGCCTGCGAATCAGACGAAATCTCGGTCGCCAGGAACTTGAGCGCGACCTCACGGTCGAGCTTGAGATCCTGTGCCCGATACACCACCCCCATGCCGCCGCCACCCAGGCGGTCGAGGATCCGATAGTGAGCAATTGTCTGGCCGACCACGTGAACTCCGTGTCGAGGACGGCGCCGGCCTCGTCGGCGTCCGGGGGAACGTAGCAAGAGACGAGCGTCGCGCCGCGGGCGTTCCGGCCTTCACGCTCCCGGGTCCAGGCTGACTGTCTCCGTGGCCGCATCGGCGCCACACAGCCTCAGCCGTGCCTGGACGGCCCCGAAGATGACGACATCCCCGTCCTCGAGGACCGTGGGCCTCGAGATGCTGTGGCCGTTGACCGACGTCCCGTTCTTGCTGCCGAGGTCTTCAACCGTCGCCATCCCGTCGGCGATGGTCACCCGGGCGTGGTGGCGCGACACGCTCGGCGCGTCGAGCCGGACCTGCACGTCCGGCCCCCGGCCGACGGTCGAGTCCCCTGGCCCGAGCGGCCACTCCTGGCCGCCAGAAACGAGCCAGAAGTCGGATCCGGACGGACAGCGCCCGGCACCGACGGTCCGCACGTCGGCGCAGAACGCGTACCCGAACCCGTGCACCGTGCGGATGATGCGTGGCGTCCGCGCGGAGTCGCCGAGCGCGGTGCGGATTTCCACGATCAGGTTCGGCAGGTTCGCTTCGACGACGACCGTGTCGGGCCAGAGCGCCTGGTACAGTTCGTCCTTGGCAAGGGCGCGCGGCCTGCCCTCGAGGAGCCGCACGAGCAGATCGTAGGCCTTGAGCGACAGGTGCACGGGTTGCCCGTGCCTCCAGACCTCACGGCTCTCCGTATCGATCGTGCACCCTTCGAAGGCGGCGCGCATGGTGTGCCCTTCTCAGTCTGACGCAATTCGAACGGACCCGCCAGCGCGCAGAATCGGAACGCTGGGGTAAACTCGTTCGCGCCGCGACACAGGGAGTTCGCCATGGAGTACCTGACGGACCTGATCGGCCACCAGGCCTGGGCCGACGCCACGCTCTGGCGGGCCATCATGGCGCACGCCCCGGCGTGCGACGACCGCGCGCTCCGGGATCGCCTGCATCACATCCATCTGGTGCAGCACGCGTTCCTGGCGATCGTCAACCGCGAGCCGGTCACCGCCACGAGGCCCGAGGACTTCGCCACCCGTACGGCTCTTCTCGACTACGGCCGCCAGGCGAATGCCCGGGCGCGAGCGTTCATCGACACGGCGGATGCCGCGCGGTTGGCCGCGCGGCTCACCATCCCCTGGTTCACGGAGCCGCCAGTCGAGCTGACCGTGGCGCAGGCGCTCATGCAGGCGGCGATGCACAGCCACTACCACCGAGGGCAGAACGCGACTCGCCTTCGCGAGCTGGGGGGCGAGCCCCCGCTGACGGACGTCATCGTCTGGCTCTGGAAGGGCCGCCCGGCGGCCGACTGGCCGTGAGCGCGGCCCGAACGCGCGCCTCGTGGGCCGACGACGTGTTGCTGCTGGCGATCGCGCTCGCCGCCGGCGTCCTCGTGTACTGGCCCACGCTGGATTACGGGTTCGTGTACGACGACTATGGGTTCGTGCGGCCCCATGCGCCTGCCGAAGTCCTGGCGGCCTTTGGAGGCCCCTGGGACCCGGCCGGGGCGAACGTCGCGTTCTTTCGGCCCCTGTCGGTGGCCTTCCACGCGGTTCGCTTCGCCTTCCTGCAGTTCGACCCGCGGCTCTACCACCTGCTCTCCCTCGCGCTCTTTCTCCTGCTCAGCACCGGCTCGCTCGCGCTGGGCGACGGCAAGCTGATGGGACCGGTGGGGCTCTGGGTGGCCACCGCCGCCTACGCCCTCCTGGGGGTGGGGTCCCTGCTCTGTATCTAC
>CAYLZN010000231.1:0-9347 GCA_964387935.1 uncultured Vicinamibacteraceae bacterium
TCCAGGTCCACGCGCCGCGCCCGCTGCAGCAGTGTGACGTGATACTGGCCCGGCCCGCCCGTCACGGCACGGACTTCCGCGTTGGTCAGCAGGTCGATGCGATCGTGGTCACCCACCGCGACCATCTTCGGTGTGAGGATGCAGGCCGCGCAGTCGAGCGTCGGGAACGTCTTGTCGAACTGCGCCATGTGACCACCGATCGTCGGGCTGCGCTCGACGAGGTGGACCGGCTTGCCCGCGTCAGCGATCTCGAGGGCGGCCTGGATGCCTGCGATGCCGCCACCGATGACGAGTGTCGCCGGGTGGACCGGGCGCGTATCCGGCACCGACACGAGCGGAAACGGCACGCCGCGGACCGCACAGGCCAGGATGCCCTTGGCCCTCTCGGTCCGGTCCTGAGCCGTGGCACCGTGCTCGCGGAACGACGCGAGATGGACCTCGACGGCGTTCCCGCGGGCGGCAGCCAGCGCCCGGGTGACGGCGGGCTTGAAGTAGCCCGGGGAATCGCCCGCGAGCACCACGCGGTCCAGGGCGGCCTCGCGGATCTCGTCGCGAAGGGCCTTCCATTCGAGCGCAGGGCGGTGCCCCAGCACTCGCACCAACTCGACATGGGGAAGATTGGATGCGTAGCGGGCGAGTTCGTCGAGGCTCACCCCCTGGGGATCGAGCACGTGACCGAGGTAGACGCCAACTCTCATGGGTCTCCTCTGGGGGCGCAGCCGGTAAGATTAAGTATTTAACACTAGGTATAAACTCTTAGTCACGATACACCCGAACGACCACGCTGTCTAGATAGAATGCCCTCATGGGCGGCCCCCTCCTCGGCCAGCCGCAAGACCCTGGTATCGCGGGTAGGGTCCAAGCCTTCCCGGGCGAGGCGGAAGCCACCTCCGGGGTGAGGCGCTGGTTTCGGCGCCAGTCGTTGCTCCGGAAGACCCTGGTGGCGAACTCGGCCGTGGTGTTGCTCGGGGCCCTGGCCGGGACGTACCTGACGCAGCAACTGGCGGGTCGTCACTCCAGTCTGCTGCTCGCGCTCGGGTTCTTCTCGTTGGGAGCGCTCATCACGATCCTCGTCAACTACGCCGCCTTCTGGGGACACTTCCGGCCACTTCTCGAGCTCAGCCGCGCCCTCGAGGCGATCCGCATCGGGCAGGAGGCCCGGCGAGCGGTCGAAGGGGTGCGCGCGTCTGGTCTGGCGGACCTGCTCGCGTCAACGCGGGCGCTGCTCGACCGAGTCGAAGATGATTCGCTCCACTTCACGGCGCGCCTGCTCGGCTCGGTGGAAGCCGAGCGCCAGCGCATCAGCCGTGAACTGCACGACAACACCGGTCAAATCCTCGCCGCGGCACTGCTGCAGCTCGAGCTGGCAGAACGACGGTCACACTCCGACGTCGGCGCCGCGCGGGCGGCCCTCGCCTCGACGCGTCTCCTGCTGGTCCAGGCGTTCGATCAGCTCAAGGCGGCCGTGTACGACCTCCGGCCGGCCGTGCTCGACGATCTCGGCCTGGGGGCCGCGTTGCGGTGGTACGCCAAGGCCCGGGTCGAGCGGCCGGAGGTCGAGGTGGTCCTGTCCCTCGACGAAGCCGTTCGGCTTCCGGCCCCGCTCGAGACGGCGTTGTACCGCGTCGGCCAGGAGGCGCTGGCCAACGTGGCCGAGCACTCGGGCGCACGCCGGGTCGGGGTACGTCTCGAGATCCGGCCAGGCTATGCCGCGCTCACGGTGTTCGATGACGGCCGCGGGTTCGATGTCGAACAGGCACTCGGGCGCGGCCTCGGTCTCCCGTCCATGCGCGAGCGGATCGCCCAGTTCGGGGGACAGTTCAACGTGGTCGCGGCCCCTGGCGAGGGGACGCGCGTCTACGCGGTGGTCGAGCTCCCCGCCGCGCAGGAGGAGCGATGATCCGCGTCCTGCTGGCAGACGACCATGCCATGTTCCGGGAGGGTCTGCGTGCCCTTCTCGCCAGCGAGGACGACATCGACGTCATCGGCGAGGCTCACGACGGCGAAGAGGCCGTCGCCCGGGCGTCCGAGCTGCAGCCGGACGTGGTCGTGATGGACATCCTGATGCCGGGCCTGAACGGGATCGAGGCCACGCAGGAGATCCGCACCCGCCTGCCGGGGGTGAAGGTCCTCGTGCTCAGCATGTACGACGACGAGGAACACATCCGGCGACTGCTGGCGGCGGGCGCCTCCGGCTTCATGATCAAGCGCGCGACGAGCGATCAGCTCGTGCGGGCGCTTCGCGAGGTCGTAGCGGGCGGCACGGCGCTCGACCCGACCGTGGCCGCGAAGCTGGTGAAGGACTACGTGCGGCGCGTCCAGCACGATTCAGCGCCGCCTCCCGGGGAGCTCACGCCTCGCGAGCTGGAGGTCCTGACGCTCGTCGCGGAAGGGCACAGCAGCCAGACCATCGCGGATCGGCTCGGGCTGAGCCGCAAGACGGTGGACGTGCACCGCACGAACCTGATGCGCAAGCTCGATCTGCACGACGTGACCGAGATCGTCAAGTACGCGCTTCGCCACGGGATCATCACGCTCAACCCGCCGACGGCGCGGTGAGCGGTCGGGCACGGAGGCGTCACGCACCGTGCCCGACGGGTCCACGCGTCAGAACCGGTACCCCAGCCCGACGAACACCATGTGGGCGTCGTAGTCCGGGGCCAGGTACGGGCTCAGGTTGAAGAGGCGGTTGCCCCACTGGAACGACCGCGAACTGTCGCGCAGGAACGTGTCGGCACCCACGGTTTCCACCCATGGGCCAAACCCGCCCTCGTGCCAGTCCTCGAGCCTGTAGGACTCGAAGCTGTAGCCCAGAATGGCCGTCAGCATGCCAAACGGGATCTCCAGCCGGGCATTGAAGACGTGCAGGTCCTCGACGGTCGTTGGCGGCGACGAGAACGCGAACTGGTGAGTGGGCGGGAAAGGCGTCCCGTCCCAGTTGGTGACGCCGAAGCCGGCGTACTCGATGTCGACGTTCGCCAGCGACATCGTGTAGTCCGCTGTGAGCGTCAGGCGCTCGGTCAGCGCGAGAGTCGCCCCAAGGCCGCCGCTCCAGGTCGAGTCCTCGAAATCCGCCGTCCACTGGCTGCTCGCGCGCGTCCAGGGTCCGAGCTCGGCCGTCGCGATGGCCGACGGGTTCGCCTTGTTGTTCTCGTTGAACTCGAGGGATCGCTGGAACATCGTGCCCTGGTCGTAGGCCAGGAACGCGTTGAACGACACCCGAGGGCTGGCCTGCACGAACACATCCGCGCCGTAGCGGAGCCGGTTGTCCTCGAGGAAGCCCAGTTGGTCCCCTGGTGACACGGCATTCTGTTCGGCCAGCCCCGTGCCGAGCAGCGGCTGCGATGGTTCAACGTCCGAGTCGAAGTCGTCGCCGCGATACCGGACGTAGGCCGACAGTCCGATCACCTCGCCGGGTGTGATGTTGACGGTGAAATCGAACTGCTGGCGGTTGCGATCGATGACGTCGTACCGGCGCATGTCCGGGTGGTTGTCGAACGTGAGCGCCGGGTTGTTGTTGTCGGTGGCCTCGGACGGCGAATACCAGTACCCTTCGCGCGTGATCTGGTTGTGGTACTCCGATCCGCTCCGCAGGCCGAACTGGTAGCGGGCATTCATCGACATCCAGGGCGCCGGGCGGAAGCGGTACCCGAGGCGGAACGCGTTCTCGGTGGTGTCGGCCTCACGATGCTCGAAGTTCCGTGCCTCGTGCTGGTAGCCGAGCGTGAGCGCGCTGCGCGCCGGCAGCCGGAGCACGGCCTCCGCGCCCACGGTGTTCCGGTCCGCGAGGTACGGAATGCTGACACGCTTGTTGACGTAGCTCACCGTCCCATTGAGGTTGGTCGTGTCGCTGGTCACGTACTGCCACTGCGCGGATGGCGTGTCGTTGCCGAGGTCGTAGTAGCGCACGAACGCCCGCACGTTGAGCCCCGCCATCGGGTTGACCACGTAGTCGGCGTTGAACGTCGTCGTGCTGATGGACGCATCTGCCGAGGTCCTGGGCAGGGTCTTGTTGGCCACGCCGCTGTGGTTGGCGTACGGGAGCAGCGTCATGTTCTGATCGAACTGGCCGAAGGACAGGCTGGCGGTGAGGCGACTCTCGACCGGCAGGTTCACGCCCGCGGTGACGAGCGCGTTCGAGTACGTGTTGTCCGGCGCGAGCGGCCGGGCGCCTACCGTGGACACGAGTCGATCCCACGTGTCGTAGTCCGCTCCCGGTGCAGCCGACGTCCACACGTTCTCCCACCGCAGCGTATCGATCCCGTTGGCGAAATCCGAGTACAGGAACTCCCCGCGGACCTGGAACGTCCCCCCGTCGTGTTCGGCGGACACCGTGATGTCGTTGGTCAGGTGATCGACCGGCTCGGCGAACTGGATGTTCAGGGTGCGCGGAGGACGGTCACCGACCGGTCCAAAGCCGGATTTCGAGCCCGTCTTCTCCCGCCGGTCGTACGCCAGCGTCAGGCCCAGGAGGTCCGCCGCGTTCCAGTTCGCGTAGAAGCGGCCGTGATCGGTCTGCGTGGCGAGATCGACCGGCACCAGGAACTCGCGCTGGTAGGCGGCCACGAGATCGTCGCTGGCCAGGACTCCGGGGGTATCCGCGGCGCCCGTCGCCAGCTTCTTGAAGGTGATCGGCACCGTCGCCGGCACGGTGAGCAGTCCCCCCCCGCGGTTCGTGTAGGGCGAGAGCGCCTTGTTGCTGAAGTTGTGCGGGATCTCGTTCCAGTCCACGCCGAAGCGGAAGGCACCGGACCGGCCGCCCTCGACGAGGATCCGCTGGTCGTTGCGGCCGACGTGCGAGCCGTTCAGCGTGAAGTAGTTGCCCTTCGTGAGGTCACTCCAGCCGAACTTCAGCGCCGGCACCTCGAAATTGTCCTCGAGGTCCCGATACTCGGTGAACTTCGCCGAGTCCGTGTTGTTGTCGACCGCCAGCACGCCCGTCTCGAAGTTCCCGAAGAACGACCCGGGGGCGGCCGTCGTCGGGCTCGGGGTCGGCGTGGGGGTGGGCACGGGCGTCGGGGTCTGCGCGAAGGCAGGGGCGGCGAGCAGGGCCGCCATGAGCGCGATGAGCCTCTTCATGATGGCCTCCTCTACCGGGTGAGCTTGGCGCCAGACGGGTGGTTCGACCCGTGCATGGACAAGTGACAGTTCGAGCAGCCGTTGCCGTACGGATTGCTGACACGGTTGTAGCGCGGCAGGTTGATGTGCCCCCCGTAGGAGTGGCAGCTCAGGCAGAGGAACGGATCCTTGGCCGTCAGCAGGTTCCGGTTGTTCGAGCCGTGCGGCACGTGGCAGGAGGAGCAGTCCTCGCGAGCCGGCGCGTGCTCCCAGACGAACGGACCGCGCTTCTCGGCATGACACGAGTAGCAGGTCTCGTTGAGGGTGTTCTTCGTCAGCAGGCCGGGTGTCGCCGCGTGCACGTTGTGGCAGCTCGCGCAGTCGATTCGCCCCTCCCGTACCGGGTGGCGCGACATCTTGTTCATCTGGAGCCTGACGTCCGCGTGGCACGTGTAGCACGTGTCCGACGCACCCTCCTTGATCAGGAGGGCCCGATCGCTCCGCTTCTCCATGACGTAGTGGCACGAGACGCACCCGACGTCGTTGGACTGGTGCACGCCGGCCTTCCAGGCCATCCGGGTGCCTCCCTCGTGGCACTGCATGCACACGGCGGACTGCTGGCGCGAGCCGGAGTCGAGCTTCAGCGCCGCCGAGGGCTCCTCCACGTGCTTGCTGCGCGGGCCGTGACAGCTCTCGCACGCGCCGGTCGTGGCCGGCGGGTTGGACGTGAACGCGCGAGCGTGGGCCGTGCCCTCGAAGGCCTTCATGTAGTCCTCGTGGCACGTCCGGCAGGACTCGGGGTCGTTCACGAAGGTCGCGCCGTCGAAGGCGGGATTCAGCGCGACCCAGTCCACAGGTTTCCTGGGGCCCTTGGCGCCGACCGCGCCCCACCCGAGCGCAGTCGTCAGCACGAGGCTCGACCCGAGCAGCCCCACCCAGCGACGTCCGGTCATGAGATGACTCCTATCAGTGCGTTGGCTGGGCCACGACCCCGCACGGGGGTCGAGCGCCCGCACGCATCGAGGATAGGGATGTTCGCGACGGGCGAGCCTGAAGAGATCCTGAAGATGTGTTCAGGAACCGGGCCCCGCCCCCCGGGCCCATGCGGAGCACGTCACGCTCGCGGCAGGCTGAGCACGACGCGGGCGCCCCCAGTCTCGCTGGACGCGATGCGAATGTGCCCGTGGTTGGCCCGGATCGCCCAGTCGGCGATCGCCAGCCCGAGGCCCGACCCGGGACGCGGGCCTTTCCCGCTGGGGCTCGCCTCGACGCGATAGAACCGTTCCAGGACTCGCTCGCGGTCGCCCGCGGGAATGCCAGGCCCTTCATCGTCGACGATCACCTCGTGTGAGGCGGGATCGCTGCGCGTCCACACGCGCACATGTGCCCCTTCGGGAGTGAACTTGATCGCGTTGTCCACGACGTTCATCACCGCGGACCGGAGCATGACGGCGTCGGCCGACACCGGCGCCGGGGTCTCGGCGTCCACGCGCAGCTCGATGCGACGCTCCTCCGCGAGGACCGTCAGCTGTGCGACGGCGGCACGGGCGATCTCGCCAAAGTCCACGGCTTCCGGCGTGCGGGGCACCCGGCCACCCTCCCAACGGGACAGCATCAGCAGCGCGTCGACCAGCGCGGCGAGGCGGTCTGCCTCTTCGAGCATGCTGCCGATCGCCTCTTCATAGTCCGCCGGGGTTTTCGCTTCGCGGAGACTCACCTCGCCGACGCTGCGGATGGCGGTGAGCGGCGTGCGCAACTCGTGCGAGGCATCGGCCGTGAAGCGTTTGAGGCGCTCGAACGACCCTTCCAGCCGGGCGAACGTGTCGTTGAAGACCGTGGCGAGCTGTCCGAGCTCGTCGTGGGGGTTCTCGACGGACATCCGTTCGGAGAGCCGGTCGGCGCTGATCGTACGCGCCCGCTCGGCCATGCGCGTCAGCGGGGCGAGGGCCCGACCCGAAATGACGTAGCCGGCCAGGGCCGCGCCCAGCACGGCCAGCGGCACGAGTGCGGACAGCATCAGGATGAGCGACCGCAAGTCGCTGCGCAGCCCGTCCTCTGACCGGGCCACGCGCAGGCGCACCGGCACGTCGCCGATGCGGCGATCGGCCACCAGCAGCCGGGTGAATGCTCCGCCCGGGGTGCGCTCCGTCCGGTAGCCCAGGCGACTGGTCGCGGGCGCCGGCAAGGCACGGCGTATCTCCTCGCGAGCCGGCAGGCCCCGGAAGTAGAGTGGTTCCCCACCGGGACCGTAGACCTCGACCCAGCGCTGCGGACCGGCGTCGTAGCCCAGGTCGTGCAGGGCGTCGGTCCGCCACGCGATGCCCGAGGGCTGCATGGTCAGCATCTCCGCCGCCACCTCGAGGTCCTCCTCGAGGTGGTGGTCCAGCGCCGCGTGCATGGATCGCCACTGCAGCACCGCCAGCGTGCCAATCACGGGCGCGAGGATCAGGAGCAGCGACGCCGCAAACCAGATCGCCAGCCTCGCCCTCAGACTGAGACGGATCATTCGGCGCCTTCTTTGACCACGAAGCCGACGCCCCGTACGGTGTGAATGAGGCGCGGCCCCATGCCCAGGTCGACCTTCTTGCGCAAGCGTGCGATGTGCACGTCGATGACGTTGTCGAGCGGGGTGCCACGCGACGGTTCCTTCCAGACGTCGCGCGCGAGCATCTCGCGCGAGACGATCTGGCCCTGGTGGCGGAGGAGGTACTCGAGCAACTCGAACTCGCGACTCGTTAGCTCGATGCCTTCCGTGCCCCGTCGCACGCTGCGTGTCAGCGGATCCACCTCGAGATCGGCCACCCGCACCCGCAGCGTTTCCTCCGGGCGGCCACGGCGCAGCAGTGCACGCAGGCGCGCGAGCAGTTCTGCAAACGCGAAGGGCTTGACGAGATAGTCGTCCGCCCCGGCGTCGAGCCCGCGGACTCGATCGTCCACCGCGTCTCGCGCCGTGATGACCAGCACGGGAAGGCGCAGGCCGCGTGCCCTGAGTCCGGTGAGGATCTCCAGCCCGCTCCGGCCGGGCAGCCCAAGATCCAGCAGGAGGGCGTCGAAGGGCTCCGTGGTCACGCGGAAGTAGCCGTCCTCACCGGTCCGGGCCACGACCACGTCGTACCCGTCACCGGCCAGGCCCGCCCGGACAGCGCCAGCGACCTTCGCATCGTCCTCGACGATCAGCACACGCATAGGCGTCCACGGCTCAGCGGTCTGTCATGGCCCGGCGTCAGAAAAGAATGGCCGGAGGGTGACCAACCCCCCGGCCGAGGAGCGAACCCCGAGACACATCACCTCGGGTCCGACTGCTACCGTACCCGAGCAGACCTGCACCGTTCCTGAAGATTACCTGAATTTCGCGTCAGGTGACCCGATGAACACCTCCGGCGGTGGCGCGATGAGCGCTTGCGCTCACGTCGCCCGCATGCGCGCCGCGGCGACGGCACCAGACGCAAGGGTCAGCGCCGCCACGAGCCAGATGGCCGCGCGCAGCCCGAACGCATCCGCCGTGATGCCGGCCAGCAAGGCGCCGATTGCGTAGCCGAGGTCGCGCCAGAAGCGATAGACCCCGACGGCCGTCGCCCGCCACGAGGGATGGGCGACATCGCCGATGGCCGCGAGCAGCGTGGGATAGACCATCGCGGTGCCGACGCCGAGCAGGACGGCGCCCGCGGCGAAGCCGGCGAACGCGTCCGCGACGGCCACGCCCGCGATGCCCACCGCCTGAACCCACATGCCCCAGACGATGAGGGGTTTGCGGCCCGTGCGGTCGGAGAGCGCTCCCGTCGCGAGCTGGCACACACCCCACGTGGCAGGGTAAATCGCCGCGAGCCCACCGACCTCGGCCAGGCTCATCCCGGCAGCGGCGAACACCAGCGGAAACAGCCCCCAGGCCATCCCGTCATTCAGGTTGTTGACCAGTCCCGCCTGACTCACGCTCGACAGGTTCGCGTCGAGCCAGGTCGTGCGGCGGAAGACGTCGCGTGCCGAGGGGCTCTCGTCCGGCGGCACGGCGCCCCGCAGGGCGGACTCGACGGCAGTGTGGTGGTGGGTCTCGTCGATCGCCAGCGCCGAGAGCGCGAGCCCGGCGAGGACGAACCCGACGCCGAGGACGAACGGTTCTGGACGAACGCCGTAGCGGGCCGCGATCCACCCGGTGGCCAGCGCGCTCGCCGCCACGGCCACGTACCCGGCGAACTCGTTCAGGCCCATCGCCAGTCCCCGTCGCTCGGGTCCGACGAGATCGATCTTCATGATCACGGTCGTCGACCAGGTCAGCCCCTGGCTCACGCCCA
>CAYLZN010000232.1:0-9321 GCA_964387935.1 uncultured Vicinamibacteraceae bacterium
GGTGGGGCTTGCGCGGCCGCGTCCCGAAGGCCTCGGCGAGGCGCAGCAGCTTGTCTCCGTTGCCAGGCCCCAGTTCGACGATGAACGGTTCGCCCGCGACGTGATGTGCGATCTGTGGCGCACAGGCGGCGAGCAACGCCATCTCCGCCCGGGTGACGCGGTACCAGGGCAGCGCACAGATCGCCTCGAAGAGCAATGACCCGAGCTCGTCGTAGAGGTACTTCGCCAGCAGTCGCTTCGGGGTGCCGTACAGGCCCTCGCGCACATCGGCGGCAAGCGCCGACGCGGGCGGGGCCGAGGGGACCACCCCCCGCGGCGGACGTTCACCGTGCGGGTGGTTCACGGGAGGCTCCGCGCGCACCGGAAGGTGGCGTAGACGTAGGGATAGTGCGGACGGAACCAGTTCCGGAAGCTGGCGCGAATCAGTTCCCGGGCGGTCACCGGCGAGGCGCCCTTCAGCACGAAGTGCTGCCCGTCGAAGAACTCGGCCGAGTACTCCGGGTAGGACGGCATCGGTCGGAACCCGTCGAACGGAGCGAACACGGTGCTGGTCCACTCCCAGCCGTTGCCGACGAGATCGTGGACGCCCCAGGCGCTGGCGCCGGCCGGGAACGAGCCGGCGGCCACGGGGTCCCAGCCCGCGAAGTCGAAATGTCCGCGCGTTGGATCCGGGGGCGCGTCGCCCCACGGATACGGGCGTTCCAGGCCCTCGGGCGTGCCGTACGCCGCGCGATGGAACTCGGCCTCCGTGGGCAGCCGTGCCCCGCGCCAGCGTGCGAAGGCCGCGGCCTCGGCGTGGCTCACGTACACCGGCCAGGCGGCGGGCAGCGGCAGCAGGTCGAACTGTCCGCGCCACAGCCACGTTCGATCACGCTGCTCCCAGAACAGCGGATGCGTGACACCGGCGCGCTGGACCCACGCGAAGTCCTCGTCGCTCCACCATCGACGGTCGCCGTAGCCGCCCGCCTCGACGAACTCCAGAAACCCGGCGTTGGTCACGTCGTGCGCGTCGATCTCGAACGCCGGCACGTGCACCGCATGCGCCTCGAACTCGTTGTCCCAGCCGAAGGGCACTTCGCCGCGACGTGCGCCGAGCGTGACCGTTCCGGCCGGGATGCTCACGCGACGCTGGGCTGGCGGTTCGCCGTGCGGGGCCGGCACGTAGCCCGCGGGTCGCGTCTTGTCTGCGAGCGGGAGCCGATGCCACATGTAGAGCAGGGTCTCCTGGTGCATGGCCTCGTGCTCGAGGATCGTGAACACCCCCTCGGCGCGCTCCAGGACGGGCACGCCCGCGCGCTCGACCGGGTCGTGGAGCAGCGCGTGCTCGATGAGGTCATCGCACGCGTCAGCGAACTGGCGGACCGCCTGACGATCGGGCCACGCGCTGACCCCGCCACGCGGCGTGGCACCCTGCTCGTCATCCGGATCGATGCCCCTCGCGAAGATCTCCTCGAGATGCGCGTCGACCGCCGGTCGGCCGAGTCCCTTCTTGATGACGGTGTTCACGCTGAAGCCCGGCAGATGGCCCTCGTAGAAGACGATGGGGTTGCGCAAGGCGATCGGGCGAGAGAAGTAGCAGTCCTGCGACAGCATGTCGAAGAGCTGGGTGGAGCGCGCCCGGTTGCGGCGATACCAGTCGAGGGCCGACCGGCGATCGAGGGTGTCGGCGGACGGCGCGCCGTGGGGCACGCTGGCGTGGCCGATGTCGTGGGACGCGTTCATGGGACCTCCGACAAGACCTGAGCCTGGACGCCGTGAGGCGTCACCATCCACTCGTACCAGGGCCTCCCTTGAAGGGACCGACGAGTTCCGGCGTGATCCAGCCGCCGTAGAAGCCGCCCGCCTGGCCCTTCACCCTGGCGCCGTCCACGTAGCACTCCATCCTGCCCGGGTAGAACGAGAGGTGCGTGCGGATGGCGTCGAAGGCCGGCAGCGGATCGTCGTAGGACCAGCCGACCGCGTCGAGGAGGAGAGGCGGCACGGACACGGTCCAGTATCGCGCGGCACCCTTCCACTCGCACCAGGACGATCCCGGAGCGGGACGCAGATAGTCGGTCACCACGTCGGATCGCGGAATGTATACCGTGGGAGGGCTTGCCGTCTCGAGCACCTTGAGCGCGCGGCGCGTGCGGGCCACCTCCACGTCTCCGACCCGGACGACTACCTCCCTCGGCTCCGCCTGGATGCGGGGAGGCCGCGGGTAGTCCCAGACGGACTCCTGACCGGGCGCCGGTTCCACGGCGAACGGCGGGCGCACCTGACCGAAGTATCGCCAGCCCCCGGGACCGGGCAACGGCGGGGTTGGCGACGACCGCTTGTCCACATCTGAATGACGATGCAACCGCCGCCGAGGGTTCGCGGGAGAGAGACCTGTAGACTGGTCCCGATGATCGACATCGACGGCCTCACCAGGCGCTACGGCGACACCACCGTGGTCGACGCCGTGACCCTGCAGGTGCAGCAGGGGGAGTTGCTCGCGTTGGTGGGTGGGTCCGGGGCCGGCAAGACCACGCTTCTGAAGATGATCAACCGGTTGATCGAGCCGACCTCCGGCTGCGTGCGCCTCGACGGAGAGGACACGCGCGCGGTCGAGCCGCACACGCTGCGGCGGCGCATCGGGTACGTCTTCCAGGGGGTCGGCCTGTTCCCGCACTGGACCGTGGCCGAGAACGTGGCCGTGCCGCTCACGCTCGAGGGCTGGCCGGCCACACGGATCCGACAGCGGGTAGACGAGGTGCTCCAGTTGGTGGAGTTGCCGGCCGACGTCCGCGAGCGCCGGCCGGCGGAACTGTCCGGCGGCCAGCAGCAGCGCGTGGGCGTCGCGCGGGCGCTGGCCGCCTCGCCGCGGGTCATGCTGCTCGACGAGCCGTTCGGCGCGCTGGATCCGGTGACGCGCGACCGCCTGCAGCAATCCCTGCTCGACCTCAGGCAGCGGCTGGGACTCACGGCCATCCTCGTCACGCACGACATGACCGAAGCCCTGCTGCTCGCCGATCGCCTCGGCGTGATGCGCGAGGGCCGGCTGGTCCAGGTCGGCAGCCCGGCCGACCTGCTGCGGGCCCCGGCCGATGCCGGCGTCGCCGCGCTCTTCGACACGCCGCGCCGCCAGGCACGCGTGCTCGACACGCGGCTCGGGGGGCTCGGGTGAGCGAGCAACTGCGCCTGCTGCCGGGCCTGCTCACGGCGCACTTGCAGCTCACCCTGGCGGCACTGCTGGCCGGCGCGCTGTTGAGCATTCCCCTGGGCGTCCTCGTGCGTCGCGTGCCCCGCATCGAAGGGCCGCTGCTGGCCGGTGTCGGCACCATCCAGACGATTCCCGCACTCGCCCTGCTGGCAGGGATGGTGCCGCTGCTCGTCGCACTGGGCCTGCCGGGCATCGGCGCCCTGCCTGCCTTCCTCGGCCTGACGCTCTACAGCCTGCTGCCGATGCTGCGCAACACGGTCACGGGGCTGTCTGGCATCGACCCCGCCGTGATCGAGGCCGCGCGCGGCGTGGGGATGACCCGCGCACAGCGCCTGTGGCGGGTCGAGCTGCCGCTGGCCCTGCCGACGATCGTCGCCGGGGTCCGGACCTCCGCCGTGTGGACGGTGGGGATGGCCACCCTGTCCACGCCGGTCGGCGCGCCAAGCCTCGGCAACTTCATCTTCAGCGGGCTGCAGACCCGCAACCTCGCGGCGATTCTCGTTGGCTGCGTCTCCGCGGCGGTGCTCGCCCTCACGCTCGACGGGCTGGTGCTCGCGGTCTCGCACGGTCACCGCGAGCGGCGCCCGTGGCTCAGGCGCGGCGGCCTCGCCGGGCTGGGCGTGCTCGCCGCGTGGGCGCTCTGGCCGCTGCTGGCCTCGGCCACGACCCCGTCCTCGCGGCCCGTCCGCATCGGGGCCAAGACGTTCACCGAACAGTACATCCTTGCCGACGTGCTGGCGGGCCAGGTGCGCGGACGCATCGGCGCGCCGGTGGAGGTGCGCGCCTCGCTGGGCTCGACGGTGGCGTTCGACGCGCTGGTTCGCGACGAGATCGATGCGTACGTCGAGTACACCGGCACCATCTGGGCCACGCTGATGGGTCGGACGTCTGCCCCTGGCGACCGCACGCGCGTGCTGGCAGAGGTGACCGAGTGGCTCGAGGCCACCCACGGCGTGGGTGTCGCCGCGAGGCTCGGCTTCGAGAACGCCTATGCCTTCGCGATGCCGCGGGCGCAGGCGCACCGGCTCGGCGTGCGCCGGCTCAGCGACCTGATCCCCCACGCCGCGCGCCGGCGCGCCGGGGGCGACTACGAGTTCTGGAGCCGCAGCGAGTGGCGCGACGTGCGCTCCGCCTATGGCATCGACTTCGCCGAGCGGCGCAGCATGGATCCCGCGCTCATGTACACCGCGATCGAACAGGGCCAGGTGGACCTGATCAGCGCCTTCTCCTCCGACGGCCGCCTGGCGGCGCTCGACCTGGTGACGCTCGAGGACGATCGGGGAGCGATTCCCCCGTACGACGCCGTGGTCCTCGTGGGCCGCGATCTCCGGCGCGCCCGACCCGACGTCGTCGCCGCGCTCGGCGAACTCGATGGACGCATTCCCGTCGAGCAGATGCGCGCCGCGAACCTGGCGGTGGACGGCCAGGGACGCTCGCCAGCGCAGGTCGCCCAGGACCTGCTGAAGGCCCTCCGGCACCGCGCGCCCGACGCTGCGCCTGCACGGTAGGGCCGGCTCGCGACTGCCGGCGCCGGGCACGGCCTTGTCCGCCGCCGTGCTGGCCTCACGCCGCGATAGTATCGAACGGAGAACCCTGTGTCGCTACTCTGGCGCTACCTCAGACCGCATCGCGGGCGGGCCGTCCTCGCCCTCCTGCTGGCGGGCCTCGCCCAGGTCCTGCAGCTCGTCGACCCTCTCATCTTCGGCCACATCGTGGATCGCTATGCCCTCAATCCCGAGGGCCGGCCCGAACGCGAGCTGGTCCGCGGGTCATTCGGCTGGCTGGCCGTTGCCACGGGCGTGGCGCTCGTCGCCCGCCTGGCCGCGTCGGTTCAGCAGTACGTCGTCCGCCGCACGGTCCAGGAGGTCGGCCGGGCCATGTTCGACGACGGGTTGCGCCACGCGCTGCGGCTGTCGTACGAGGAGCTCGAACAGCGGAGCAGCGGCGAGATGATGGCGCTGCTCCAGAAGGTGCGGAGCGATGTCGAGCGCTTCTCGAGCGCGGTCATCAACGTCGACGATGTCCCCGCCAACGAGCTGCGCTACAACCGCGTTCGACGGCGAGAGCGGGCTGCGCACCGGCTCAGCACGATCGCGCATGCCGACACGATCTTCGTGCTGGAACGGGGGCGGATCGTCGAGCAGGGGACCCATGGCGCGCTCGTCGAACGGCGCGGGCTCTACTTTGCGATGTGGCGACAGCAGATTGGCGAACGCAGACGAGAGACGGCGTAGGTCCTGCTCGCGATGCTGGAGGCTGCGGCCGACGGTCCGACGCCGGCTGGTCTCTGGCTACAGCCATCCCGCCCGCCGGAACCCGACATACAGGCCCACGCACGCCACGACCATGATGCCCAGCGACACCGGATACCCGTACGCCCAGTGCAGCTCCGGCATGTTCGCGAAGTTCATCCCGTAGATCCCCGCCACCATCGTCGGCACCGCGATGATGGCCGCCCACGACGCCAGCCGCTTCATGTGATCGTTCTGCGCAATCGAAATGAGCGACAGGTTCGCCTCGAGCGCCGTCGTCAGCAACTCGCGCTGCATGTCGATCATCTCGTTGAGCCGGACGACGTGATCGTAGACGTCTTGGAAGTAGACGCGGGTCCCCTCCGACAGCAGCGGGACCTCGATGCGCGCCAGACGGTTGGAGACCTCGATGAGCGGCGACACGGCGCGCTTCACCGCGAGCAGGTCCCGCTTCAGGTGATAGATCGTACCCAGCGTGTCCCGCGAGACCTGCGCCTCGAAGATGGCCTCCTCCAGGTTGCCGAGCCGTTCCGACAGCGACTCGACCACCGGGAAGTACTGGTCCACGTTGAAGTCCATGAGCGAGTAGAAGACGTAGGCCGGCCCCTTGGCCAGCAGCTGGGGCGTCGCCTCGCAGCGCGCTCGCAGATCGACGTGCGACCGCAGCGAGCCGTGCCGCACCGAGACGACGAAGCGATCGCCGACGAAGACGTGCGTCTCGCCGAACTCCAGGTGCTCGTCCACGCCGACGAACTGCACGGTGCGGAGGACGGCGAAGAGCGTGTCCTCGTAGTGTTCGAGCTTCGGGCGCTGATGGGCGCGATAGGCGTCCTCGATGGCGAGGTCGTGCAGGTGAAACTGCCGCTGGACGGTCCGCAGCACCTCGTGGGTCGGCTCGTAGAGCCCCGCCCAGACGAACGCCTCGGGATTCGACACGAGATACGCCCCCATCTCGCCGAGCGCGAGCGTCGAGACGCGGCGGCCGCCCGCGTAGGCGGCGCAGTCGATCACACCCCCTTTCACCGTCGCCTGCGGGTCGGAGTCGATATTGCGCATGGAGGGGCTGTCCGTCGTGGCGTCTGCCCCTCAGCCTACCTCGTTCCGCCGCGGAAGGCACTCCCGACCTGAGCGCCGAGCCACGCAATACCGCGCAGCGGCGGCGTCGATCGCCCGCTCACCTCGTCCAGCCTCGCGTTCCGGCCGCATGCCGCGGTCGCGAGATCAGGATTCAGGTGCCACCGACGGCCGGCGCAACTGCCGCAGGTCCTGTCGCCATGCCTGCACCACGGGGTCGCCGTCCACACCGGCCGCTGCGGCATCAGCAAGAAACCGTCTGAGCAGGTCATCTCGCCCCGGTCCCCAACGAACGCCTGGCACGAGCCCGTTGAGGCGAGCGTCGGAGAGGACGGTGGACGTGGCCTGCGGCAAGCGCCGGAGACCTGCCGACGTCCCATGAGGTTCATCACCGCCACGTGGTTCAGGCACTGGGAGTTCTGAAATACGTGCCCCGGGACGGGCTCGTGGCAAAGCCTTCTGCGACAAGCGCGCGGTTGCCAAGACCTGCATTCGGTCGTGAGAGTCCGGTGACCCGGGCGAGCTCGCCTGGGACCGTCATCCCGGCCCCCTCGAGAAAGCCGCGAGCGATCTCGCGAAGCGCCGTGTCACGGCCCACGCGCCGGCGAAACTCGTCGGGGAACCGTGCCAGCGCCAGCGTCCAGACATACGTGAACTTCGGCACGTAGGCGACCTCGCTGGGGATGACAATCATCGCCGCCTGCAGCTCGTCCATCGCGCGGGCGAACGCCGCGCGGTCCGTCACGCCGGAATCGGCGCGCAGATCCGAGGTGGCCATCTCCCATTCCGCGCGCAGCACGCGGAGGACGGCCCGCGCGGGCCGGCTGAGGCGTCGTCCCTCGTCAGCCTTGCGAATGCCCCAGATGGCGTTGAAGTGCGGGATCAGCCGGGGCGCCACGAACATGGTCTTCCCGCGCGCGAGCTTCGCGTAGTAGACCTTGCCGCGCCGCACCAGTTCGTCTTTGAGCAGCCAGGTGCCGGAGGCTTCGGGGTCCTTCTGCACGTTCCGCGGCATCACCGCGTCGCGGCGCCCGCAGACGGCGATGTACAGGGATGGGCCGGGGCGTCGCGCGTCGGTGAGACACGACACGAACCCGACCTCGTCGATGAAACGCTCGGCGTCGGCCGCCGTCACCACGGCGCGCGCGGGATCGCGGCGCCAGCATCGGTCGCGATGCTCTTCGATGTCGCCGGGCAGCGCGATGCGACCCGCCACGTCCCGCTCTCGGGTCCGCTTACGTCCCGGCGCCTTCGCAGTTGATCGTCCAGGGAGTCCCGAAACGATCGACAAAGGCCCCGAATCGCGCGGCCCAGAACGTTTGCTGGAGTGGCATCTGGATCGTCCCGCCGGCCGAGAGCTCTGCGTAAATGCGTTCGGCCTCGGCCGGATCCGCCGGGTGTACTGAGATCGAGAAGCCCTGCGGCGCCTGGTACTGCGGGTCTGCCATGTCCGCTCCCATCAGCGTCGCGCCGTCGAATGTCACGCTGCCGTGCATGACCTTGCTCTGCCAGTCGGCCGGCACGTCGCCAGCCATGGGCGAGCCGCCGTAGCGAAACAGCTCGCCGATCTGGCCGCCGAGGCAGCGCGCATACGCCGTGAAGGCCTCCTCGCAGGTGCCGTTGAAGCTGAGATACGGATGGATGTGCATGCCCCCTCGCCCTCTCCGTGTGCTGTCCGCCGGCAATGTCCAGGGCGAATATATGGCGAACTTCGAGCAGGCGTCAACGCCGGGCCTGCCGGCCAGGCACTACCTCACACGCGCCTGCATCGCCTCGGTCACCACCTGGTGGACGGCGCGGGACGGACGTTGAGCCTCCGGTCGCTCCGTCGGCGCGTGCCCTGGCCCGGCTACGGTTTACCGTCGGCCTTCGGTGCTTCTCCACGCGCGCGGCCCGCGTACTCGGGGCCCGCGTTGAACGTCGGCCACGTGTCGGCTTGCGCCACGCGATGGCCGATGAGCGCCATCATGTCGGCGACCTTGCGCGCGCCCTTCCAGTACCAATTGCCATACACGTCGTCGGACGGCTGGTGGTACTTCGTCTCCTCGAACTCGTCGAAACGCTTGGTGAACGCCTCAGCGGTGTCGACCGGCGAGCCGACCAGCATCAAGCCTGGGACGCCACGCTCGACGAACGAGAAGTGGTCGGAGCGGTGGAACGCGCGCACGAACGCCTCCCCGACGGCGAGCATCTCGCCCACGCCGATGGCGTTGTCGGCCGCGCCGTTGTAGATGGTGTTCCGCAGCACGCCGAACCCGTCGTAGTGCGCGGAGAACACGACCGCCTCCGTGGCGAGCACGGGGTCCGATCCCGTGATCACGCCGATCACGTTGGGCGACGTGCCCTGCGTTCTCGACGACTTGAACTGGATGTCGACGTTGGCTGCGAGGGGCCAGGGCTTGAAATCCGCGGCGTCGGCTCCGTCGAGCGCCTCTTGCCTGGTCTTGCCCGCCCCGGCGAATAGCAGGTCCCTGGCCGCCGCGCCGAAGAACATCCCGGGAACCTCGCTCGGTGGGGTGGTCGACGGCAGAGCAACGCTGCGGCGCGCCGTCTGGTCGAGGACGAACGGCCACGGCAGGGCCTCGTGCCCGTTCGGGATGCTGATGAAGGCCGCGATGCCGCGGCCGATGAGCGTGGGCACCAGGTTCGCATCGGCTGAGACCTCGTCCCACTGCTTCTGCGATACCCCGGCAGGAGGGCCCTGGATCAGCACCACGATCTTGCCCTTCAGGTCGACGTCCTTCAGGTCGTCGCGCTCGAACTTCTTCGAGACCATCCCGTGGCCGATGAAGACGACTGGTGCCGAGACTT
>CAYLZN010000233.1:0-9287 GCA_964387935.1 uncultured Vicinamibacteraceae bacterium
GCGCAGGGGACGTCCCGCCGGCGCCGGTCACCAGGCGGCGACGACGCCGCTGAGTCCGTCGGGGTGGTGGAGCGCGTAGCTCGTGACAATGAGGCCGCCGAGGCTCATGCCGACGAGGAACAGCGGCAGCGACGGGGGCGTCGCGCGGACCAGCTCGACGAACTGCCGGAGATCGCGCCGGAAGTCCTCGAACGCGCCCACGTACACGCGCGGACCGCCCGAGCGGCCGTGGCCGCGAAGTTCGAGGCGATGCACCTCGAGGCCACGTGCGGCGAGAGCGGTGGAGGCCGTCGCGTACGGAAGGCCGTCCACGTGATCACCGAGGCCGTGCACCAGGACGACGCGCGCGCGTGGCGGGCCCGGCGGGTGGTCCACGCGCGTGCGAAGCGTCAGGCCGTCGGCGGTCGTCATCTGGTCGCTCATGGCGCCTCCGAGCGTAGCGCATCGTGAGCCGAATGGTTCCCGCCCTTCACATTCCAGGGTGAAGCACGACTGACGCCCGCGTGGGCGGGGAGGCGGCCATGACGACATCCGGCACGATGCTGATCGGCCTCTGCGCGGGGCTGCACGCGGCCTCGTACGGAGCCTACAAGGACTCGCCCCATGAGAACTTCAAGCCGGAGCGGTACGCGCGCGAACTCGTGATCGCGGCGTCCTGCGCGGCCTGGATCGCATGGAGCGGGCTCGGCGACGGGCAGGGCCCGCTGGTGCTCTACCTCTCGATCTTCGCGCTCGCGCGCATCGCCACCGAGTTCTGGAAGCTCTTCCTCAGGGTGGAACCGCAGGAAGACTACCGGATTCCCACACAGATTCACCTGTTCACGAAGGTCGTGCACAACCCCGCGGGGCGCGCGCTGCTCGGCGCGGGGTTCCTGGGCGCGATCTACGGCTACTACGCCCTGTGTACGCTGCTGCCGACGGGCCTGCCGTTCTGGGCGCGCGGGCTTGCGGTGGGCGGCGGGATTGGCGTGTGCGAGGCCCTGGCCGGTGCCTACAAGGACGGCAGCATCGAGGGCTTCTCCTTCCGCAAGTTCGTGAAGAGCCCGATGTTCGGCGCGCTGGGCGGCCTGATCGCCGCGGCCCAGACGCAGGTTCTCGGGTTCCTGCTGCTTGCGTCGATCGGGTCGATGCGCATGTTCCTCGAGCTGTTGTTCAAGCTCATCGTGCCGAACTACGTGCCTGGGAAGTTCCGGTCGATGCGTGGACCGTTCGTGACGTGGGCGTCGAGGCGACGCGTGTTCCTCGCGCCCTACACCGCCACCTGGGTTCTCTACATCGTCTGGCTCGCACGCACGGCGTGAGGAGGGATCATGGATGGCGCGTGGGGAGCAGTGATGGCCCTGGCGGCCGCGTTTGGCGCGTTTGTCGCGAGCGCCGTCCTGCCCTGGCTGAATGCGGAGGTGCTGCTGCTGTCGATGATGCCGCTCGTTCGATCGTGGAACGAGGCTGCCCTGCTGGTGCTCGTCGCCACGGCCGGGCAGATCTCCGGCAAGGTGGCCATCTACTGGCTGGCGCGGGCGGCCGGGCGAGGGGACGTCGGCCGGGGACACGGGCGGGACCGGTACGCCCTCGACCGGTGGCGGGCGCGCATGACGCGCAGGCCGGCCTCGGCCGTGTCACTCCTGTTCGTGAGCGCCGCGGTGGGCGTTCCGCCCTTCTTCGTCCTGAGTGTGCTGGCCGGCCTGCTGCGCGTCCGCTTCGACGCCTTTGTCGCGGCGGGGACGCTGGGCCGGCTGGTGCATTTCGGTGTCATCGCGGGGCTGGCGGGGCTGGGGTCAGGTCTTTACTTTTAGCGTTTTGGGGGTTTCGCCCCAAAATGCTAAAAGTAAAGACCTGACCCCATGGAGTTTCGGGCTCTGGTCCTGTGCCTGGCGTTCACGACCGCGTGCACCCGCGAAACACCTCCGGCCGCGCGAACCGGTCCGACGCCCGACGTCGTCCTCGTCACGATCGACACGCTGCGCGCCGATCGCGTGACGCCGGCCCTGACCCCGGTGATCGCCCGTGTCGCCGCGGACGGCACGTCATTCGTGCGCGCCCGCACCGTCGCGCCGCTGACGCTGCCCGCGCACGTCAGTCTCATGACCGGCGTCCTGCCGCCCGCTCACGGCGTTCGCCTGAACGGCGTGCACCGCTTCGACGGACGCCTGCCAACCCTGGCCACCGCCTTCCGTGACGCCGGCTTTGCGACCGCGGCATTCGTCGGCGCGTTCGTGCTCGACCGCCACTTCGGCCTCGCGGCCGGCTTCGACACCTACGACGACCGGATTCCCCGTGACCCGGAGTCGCCCCTGCGTCTCGAGGCGGAGCGGCGGGCCGAAGAGGTCGTGAGCCAGGCCGCTGCATGGTTGCGCGATCCGGCCCGCGCCGGGCGGCCGTTCTTTCTCTGGGTCCACCTGTACGATCCGCATTCGCCCTGCGACCCGCCGGCGGAGTACCTCCGACGCGCGGCAGGCCACGCCTACGACGGCGAGGTGGCCTATGCCGATGCGCAGACGGGGCGATTGCTCGAGACGATCGCGTCGCTCGGGCGCCCGTCCGCGCCGCTCGTGGCCATTCTGGGCGATCACGGCGAGAGCCTGGGCGAGCACGGCGAGCAGACGCACGGCATGCTGCTCTTCGAGGCCGCGGTTCGCGTGCCGCTGGTGCTGGCGGGGCCCGGGATCCCGCGAGGCCCGCGCGCCGAGCCGGTCAGCCTCGTGGACGTCGCGCCCACGCTGCTTCGCCAGGCGGGAGTGGTGGTGCCGGCGGGCATGGCCGGCGACCTGCTCGGTCGCGACGGCATCGCCGTGCGGCCTGCATACAGCGAGACCGAGTATCCCCGCTCGGCTGGCTGGAGCGCCCTGGCCTCGCTGGCGGACGAGCGATGGAAGCTGATCGACAGCTCGGAGCAGGAGCTGTTCGACCTGTCGCACGACCCCGGCGAAACCAGCAACGTCGCGCCGCAGCACACCTCGCTGATTCGCGGAATGGGTGCCGCACTCACGGCGATGCGCGCCACGGCGGCGACGTCGCAGCCGACCCTCTCGCCAGAGGCCGCAGACCGCCTGCGCTCGCTGGGCTACGTCTCGACCTCGGCGCCGAAGATCGGCCCGACCACACCCTCCGTGAATCCTGCGCGCGTGATTGCGGACTGGACCGCCTTCGAAGCGGCGCTCACCCTGCTGAACGAGGGCCAGGCGGCGAAGGCCGCGCCGATGCTCGGCTCGCTGGCATCGAGGCATCCCGGGTCGCTGGTGTTCCACTCGACCTGGGCGCGTGCGCTGCGGGAAGCGGGGCGCCCGGGCGAGGCGCTGGCGCGCTACCGCGAAGCAGTCGAACGCTGGCCCGGTGACGCTGCCCTCTACCACGACCTGGCGGTGGCGGCACGCGCGGCCGGACGGACGAAGGAGGCGGGCGACGCCGAACGCGCGGCGCTCGTCGTGGACGACCAGTACGCCGCGGCCCACAACGGCCTCGGGTTGATCGCGGCCGACGCAGGCGATGCGGCGGCCGCCCGCGCGTCGTTCTCCCGCGCCGTCGAACTCGATGCCACCAACGCGAGTTACTGGGTCAACCTGGGCAACGCGAGCCGCGCGACCGGGGATCCCGTGGGCGCCGAGCGTGCGTTCCGGCAGGCCCAGGAACTGGAGCCAGACTCCCCGGATGCCGCCAACGGTCTGGGGGTGCTGCTGGTGCAGGCGGGCCGGCCGACCGACGCGATTCCCCTGTTCGAGAAGGCCATCGCGACGCGCCAGGACTTCTACGAGGCGCTCCTCAATCTCGGCATTGCCCAGCAGGAGGCAGGCCGCGTCGACGCCGCCCGTGCGACGTACCGACAGGTACTCGGAGCTCCAGCGACGTTCGTCCGCGAACGGAAGGCGGCCGCTGACCTCCTGAAGGCCCTGCGCTGAGGTCGTCCGCGCCTGCGATCACCAGGCCCGGGCGCGCCTGTGGAGGGCGACGATCCCTCGGAAAGATGGATTGGCCCAAACAAACGGTTGGATCCGGCGAGCCAGGCGGCGCGGTTCCGGGCGGAGGCGCGCGGGGACAACCACCAATTACCCAGCCACTTGCGCCATTTCCAACGGGGGACGCCCATCGACGGCACGACATTTGCTGCATGAGGGCCGTTCCCTGCGAGTCCATGGTCGAGCGCCTGCGCCTCCGACTGGTGCGGGTGCGGCCGTGGAGCGGGGACAGGAGGTCAACAGATGCAGAAGCGTTGGGCAGCAGTGCTGGCACTGTGCCTGTTCGGGTTGGCTGCGGGATCGGCACAGGCACAGCAGACGACCGGCAACATCCAGGGTCGTATCACCGACGACCAGGGCGCCGCCATTCCGGGCGTGACGGTCACCGGCGTGAATCGGGCCACGGGCTTCTCCCGTGAGGTGGTCACGGATGGCGAGGGCGTGTATCGACTCACCGCGCTGCCCGTCGGCCTCTACGACGTGACCGCGGTGCTCCCGGGGTTCCAGACCCTGGAGCGCAAGGAGCTCATCGTCAACGTGGCCACCACGATCGACGTGAATCTCACGTTGAAGGTGGCGAGCGTTGCGGAAACGATCACCGTCACCGGCGAGTCGCCGCTCGTGCAGACGAGCAGTTCGTCGGTCGGCGGCGTGGTGGACATCAGCCGCGTCGAGAACCTGCCGCTCAACGGGCGCCAGTTCGCAAACCTGGCGGCGACCATCCCGGGCGTCGGCCTCGGGTTCCACTCGGACCCCACCAAGAGCACACAGTACGCCCCCCAGATCGGCGGCGGCAACGGGCGGAACATCAACTACCAGATCGACGGCGGCGACAACAACGACGACACGGTCGGCGGCCTGCTGCAGCTCTTCCCGCTCGAGGCGATCCAGGAATTCAACATGGTCACCTCGCGCTACAAGGCCGAGTACGGGCGCAGCAACGGCGGCGTCATGAACATCGTGACCAAGAGCGGGACCAACGATCTCCATGGCTCGTGGTTCACCATGTTCCGGGACACCGCGCTGAATGCGCAGACGGAAACCGAGAAGATCAACGAGATCGACAAGCAGGACTACCGCCGCTGGCAGTACGGCGGCTCCTTCGGGGGACCGATTCTCAAGGACAGGATTCACTACTTCGGGGCGTTCGAGCGCACACAGCAGGACACCTTCCAGGCGGTGAACACCGAGGGGCTCTTCCCTGAACTCGATGGCATCTTCGGCACGCCGTACCGGGAGACGCTGCTCACGGTGAAGGGCAACATCAACATCAACGCGAAGAACTACATGTCGGTGCGGTACGGCCGCAACGAGAACTCGCAGCCGTACGGCGCGAGCCCGCAGTCGCCTCCGAACAACTGGGGCAACAGCGAGAACACCTTCAACTCGTTCAACGCGAATCACAACTGGGTGGTCGGCACGTCCGGGCTCAACGAGTTCATCTTCCAGTACGCGGACTTCGCGAACTCGATCCGGGCCGACAGCAACGACCCGACCCAGTTTTTCCCCAACGGCGTCACAGTGGGTGCGAATACCAACGTGCCGCAGACGACCAAGCAGAAGAAGTGGCAGTTCCGCAACGACTTCTCCTGGTACAAAGGGGGATGGGGAGGCATCGGCCACTCGTTCAAGACCGGCGTCAACTTCATCAACGAGCCGACGCTGTTCATCACGTTCAACTCGGCCAAGGGCGTCGTGCAGAACACCCACCTGACCGACGACGTCAACGGGCCGCTTTCGGACGTGACGCTGAACGACGGGGACGCATCGGCGAACATCCCGCTCAAGCAGTTTGCGGCGTACTTCCAGGACGACTGGCGCGTGACGAGCAGGCTCACGCTCAACCTCGGGCTGCGGTTCGACGTGATCACCGGCTATCAGTTCGACCAGTCGGGCAACCCGAACTACGTCAAGGTGCAGGCGGCGGGTGCGGCGGGCCAGCTGGCCGGAATCAAGGGCCTCGAGAACTTCGGACAGGAACCGAAGGAGGACTGGAACAACTGGCAGCCGCGCATCGGCTTCGCCTACGACATCTTCGGAGACGGCAGGGACGTCATCCGAGGCGGCTGGGGCATCTACCAGGACATGGGCTACACGAACTCCAACGGCCTCTTCGCGGCGAGCGATGCGCTGAGCGAGGGGTTCGGCGCCGTGTTCTCGGTGGCCAACACGACAGGCATTCGCAACGCGGACGGCAGCTTCTATCGTGTCGGCCAGCCGCTCAGCAACATCGCGAGCCAGAACCAGGCGGATCCGAATGCGAAGCCGCTCTTCGGACAGTTCGTGGACCCACGGCTGCAGACGCCGTACACGATGCAACTGGCGTTCGGCTGGTCGCATCAGTTGATGACGAGCACGGTGATCTCGGCGGACTTCGTGTGGAACGAGGGCCGGGACCTCAATACGCGCCCGCGCATCAACACCCGGCCGCTGGGTCAACCGACCGGTTCGCGCCGGCTCACGTTCCTCGGGCTGAACCCGAACGCCGCGGGCACGCGCGCGGCGTCGAGCCTCGGCGAAAGCGAGTACCGGGCGCTCATCATCGGGTTCAAGCGGCGCATGTACAAGGGGCTCGACTTCACCGCCAGCTACACCCTGGCGGAGGCCAACAGCACCATCGGGACCGCAGGCGACGAACTGAACTCGAACAACCTGCAGGACGCGACGCTGCTCTACGACGACCCCAGGGTCTTCGGGCCGACCTCGCGTACCGACGCACGCCACTCGGGCAGTTTCTCCGCGGTGGTCCAGGCCCCGTGGGGCCTCAATGTGGCCCCGATCTTCATCTGGCGCACCGCGCTGCCAGTATCGATCACGAGGGGTGTCGACCTGAACGGCAACGGCGAGAACAACGACCTGCCAGAGCGGGCCTGGGCGTTCGACGGCGTGGGCAACCCTCCGAAGGACATCGGGGCGTGCGAGACGTGGAACTGCGGACGGGGTGCCAAGCGCACGCAGTTCAACCTGCGCGTGAGCAAGGCGTTCCGCATTGCGGGTTCGGCGCAGATCGAGGCGATCGGCGAGATCTTCAACCTCTTCAACGCCAAGAACCCGTCGACCTTCGTCACCAATCAGAGCAGCTCGCGGTTCATGCAGCCGAACGAGTACTCGGGCGACTTCCAGAACCCCGAGCAGCGCGTCGGCCAGATCGGCTTCCGCTTCTCCTTCTAACCTGAATCGGGCGCCCCGCGGGCGCCGCCGATCATCCAGGGCCGGAAGATCACTTCTTCCGGCCCTGCTCTTTTTGCGGCCGCTTTTGCGGCTGGACGCCGAAACGTCCTACCATCACCTGGTGCCACCCGTCCGCGCCGCCCATCACTCATGAGCCGTCGCGCCCTCGCTACGATCGGCGCCACCGCGCTCGTGATCGCCGGCCTGTTCGCCTGGTGGCGTGCCAGTGAACGCGATCTCGCCACGATGCCTCCAGCGGCGAACGCATCGCGGCCGCGCAACGTCCTCCTGGTCACCATCGACACCCTGCGCGCCGACCGCGTCGGCGCCTACGGGTGGCGGGCGGCCCGCACGCCGGCGATGGACGCGCTCGCGGTCCGCGGCGTCCGCTTCGATCAGGCCTTCGCCACGGCGCCGATCACGTTGACGTCGCACGCCAGCCTGCTCACTGGCCTCTACCCGCCTGGACACGGCGCCCGGCACAACGGGGTGCGCGCGGGAACGGCTCCGGCCACGCTGGCCACCCTGCTCGAGGCGCGTGGCTTCGCCACGGGAGCGTTCGTCGCGGCGTTTCCGCTGGATCGCCGCTTCGGCCTCCAGCGCGGCTTCGAGGTCTACAGCGACGCGATGCCTCGCGGGCCGGAAGGGCGCCTCCGCAACGAGCGATCCGGTGCGGTCGTGGTCGATGAGGCGCGGGCGTGGCTGGCGGCGCGCGCGGCCGCGCCGTTCTTCCTCTGGGTCCACCTGTTCGAACCGCATGCACCGTACGAACCGGACCCGTCGCGCGGCGCCGGGGGCGCCGCCGCGCCGCCTGCCGACCGCTACGACGATGAGGTGGCGCGTGCGGATGTGGAGGTGGGTCGGCTGCTCGCGGCGCTGTCGCCGGCCCTCGACGCGACGCTCGTCATCGTCGCCAGCGACCACGGCGAGGCGTTCGGCGAGCACGACGAGTACGGACACTCGGTCTTCGTGTACGACACGACGCTGCGCGTACCGCTGATTGTCGCCGGGCCCGGCGTGCCCGCGGGCCGGGCAGTCACCGCGCCTGTGTCCCTGGTGGACGTGGTGCCGACGGTCCTCGATCTCCTCGGCGATCCGCCACTCGAGGTCGATGGCATCAGCCTCGTCGCGGCCATGCGCGGGGAGCCGACACCATCACGGGCGCTCTTCGCCGAGTCGTTCGCGCCGCTGCTCGACTTCGGCTGGAGTTCGTTGCGCACGGTCCGTCGCGACGGCATGAAGTACATCGCGGCGCCCACGCCGGAGCTGTACGATCTCGCCGCGGACCCGGGCGAGAAGAGCAACGTCCTTGCGTCGCGGTCGGCCGAGGGCACCGATCTCGGCGCGCTGGTGGAGCGATACTCGGCTGCCGAGTTGTCGGGCACCCCCGACAGCGAGAGGCCATCGGCTGGCGACACCGAAGCGCGTCGCCGCCTGGAGGCGCTCGGTTATGTGTCGGGCGGCCGCCGCACCGACGGCGCGACGGTCGCCCGGCCGGATCCGAAGGACCGGAAGGCGCTGGCCGCGCGCATTGCGCTCGTGGCGTCCGGAGAGCTGGCCGGTGGCGCGCTGCGCTCGGCGCTCGAGGGGATCGTCCGCGAGGACCCGGGTAACGGGCAGGCGCGCATGCGGCTCGGGTTCGTGCTGCTGGAGGCCGGCGACTGCGCGGGAGCGGAGCCGCATTTCCGGGCGGCGCGAGAGGCCGCGGTGCCGTCGGCCGATCCGTCGCTGGGGCTGGCGGGGTGCCTGTTCGCGCGCGGCGATCTGGGGGGCGCGCGGCGGACGCTGGAGGAAGCCGACGCGATCGAGCCCGGCAACCCGGTGGTCCAGGCGAACCTTGGCGGGGTGGCGCTGGCGCAGGGACGCGTCGACGCGTCGATTGCCGCGCTGCGCGCGGCAATCGACCTGGCGCCCGGATTCGACGAGGCGCGGTTCAACCTGGCGCGCGCGTATGCGCAGGCCGGGCGCCGTGAGGAGGCGGCGCGGGAGGCGCGCGAGCTGCTCGCGCGCCTCCCGGCGTCGGCGCCGCAGCGGGCGGAAGTGGAGCGGCTGCTGGCAGCGGTGGGGGGGGGGGGGTTTTTTTTTTGTTTTTTTGGGGGGGTGCCCCAAAACACCAACCCCATATTAAATCACCCCCCCCCCCCCCCCCCCCCCCCCCCCCCCCCC
>CAYLZN010000234.1:0-9257 GCA_964387935.1 uncultured Vicinamibacteraceae bacterium
TCGAGGAGCGCCCGCAGCCGTTCGAATTCCGCGCGCGCGACCGCGCGGCCGAACCTGGTGCGCTGATAATACCGCCGGGCCGGACCGCCGCCCGCATCGTCCTTCGGCGTCGATTCGGTGACCAGGCCTTCGTCCACCATCCTCGCGAGCCCGCGCCTTCGCCCACCCTTGGCGCTTCAATGTTCCTCGGAAGCTCCGTCGTCACAGGTCTTCGAACGGCGCGACCGCGCCGCTGCTCCGGTGCGCGCGCGCCATCATGAGCATGTCCCGAACCGCGCCTGCGGCGAGCCTTGGGAAATGGCGTTTCAATGCATAGCGCGGCCGGTAGAGGCCCAGCCGGGCGACGGCCCGCCACAGGATGCGGCGGTAGGAGCGGCGCATGAGCCGGTACAGCTCACGTTCCGGGAGCCTGGTCGGGACGACGTAGTGCGCGAGGTCGTACAGCTCCCGATGCTGCGTGCGGACACGGCCCCGCTCGGCGGCATGCAGATCCGTGCCCGGGAGGGGCGTGAGGGGGGTGAGCTCGGCGAGGACGATGTTCGGGCGCGTGCGCAGGTAGTCGTCGATCCGCTCGAAATCCGCCTCGGTGAAGTCCGGCATCACCACGAAGCCGGCGCTCACGCCGATGCCGCACCGCTCCAGGATCCGAATGGCCCGCTCATTGAGCTCCGCCTGGGCGCGCTTCTCGAGCGTGTGCAGCGTCCCGTCATCGAGTGCCTCCAGCCCGGTCATCACCAGTTCCAGCCCGATCCGACGCCATGCCCGGAACAGCTCGGGGTTCTCCACCACTGAATCCGGGCGGCTGTAGGCGAAGTAGCGCTTCCGGACACCCCGCTCCACGATGAGGTCGTGCAGCCGCGCCATCCGCTTCGGATCGATGAAGGAGTGATCGTCGGCGAAGATCACGAATTCCTCCTCGGTGCGGCTGAGGTCTTCGACGATCAGCTCGGGCGAGCGGGGCACGAACCGCCGCTGCGAGAACTTCTGGCACGAGCAGAACGTGCATCCGTAGGAGCAGCCCATCGACGTTTGGACGAGCGCCACCGGAGACTCGAAGAGGAAGAAATACCGGAAGCGGTACTTCGCGGTGAGTGATCGGTCGGGCAGCGGTTGGTGGTCCAGCGTGGCCGGCACCGGCCGTGGGCGGCTGAACCGGAGCTGCCGGTCCCGCGGCAATGCCAGGCCGGCGATTCCCTCCAGGCTCTCGCCCCGGCCCCAGTGGTCCACGATCTCGCGGAACGCGGGGACGCCCTCCCCCAGCACGATGGCGTCGATGGAGGGGACATTGAAGTCGTCGGGGCACAGCGTGGCATGATGACCGCCGACCAGTGTCAGCGTATCGGGCTGGTGCTCCTTGACGCGCTTCAGCACGCGTCGGGCGGTGTAGGTCTGCACGACCTGGGCGCTGACGCCCACGATGTCGGGACGAAAGCGCCGCAGGGTCCCGTCCAGATCCGTGTCCATCTCCATGTCGAGCAGCTCGACCTCGTGCCCGGGGACCGCGGCACCGAGAATCTCCAGGCCCAGCGGTTCCACCTTGGCCACGTACTTGAGACCTATGGTCCGGGCGCCGATGGGTGGATTGACCAGCAGGATTCGCATCGCCTGACCCGTCCTCGCCACGCTGCCTCCGTTGTCATCCGGCCGATTCCGCTGGACGCCAAGACGCTCACCCGCGCGGCGGCACGGTGGCGATTCGCTGCATGCAGGATGAGGGATTCAAGATGAAGGATTCTACAGGAACGGCACGCGACATCAGAGGATCTCAGGCATAATCTGACGCGGATACGTGGTGATCCGCGGTCCAGACGCGTGAGGTCCGGCCACCTTGAAGATCTTCGTCACCGGAGGGAACGGATTCATCGGCTCCGTCGTCGTTCGGAGACTCCTCCAAGCCGGACATGACGTGCGGTGCCTCCTGCGTCCGGGCAGCCGTACGGAACGCATCGACGGTCTTCCCCTGGAACGGGTGCGCGGAGACGTTCGCGACGCCGCTTGCGTCGGGGCTGGAATGACGGGCTGCCACGCAACCATCCACCTTGCGGGTCCCTCTTCCTGGCGGGACATCGGCTCATGTGCCTTGAACGATATCGTCGAAGGTGGCACGCGAAACGTCCTGCACACCGCCGTCGGGCTGCCGGGACACCGTGTCATTCATGTGTCCAGCGTGGTCGCCGTGAACGGCGCGGACCAGCCGGTCGTCTTTACCGAGGCATCCCCGTTCACGCTGGACGACCCCCGACTTCGCTACGCCTTTGCCAAGCGCGAAGCAGAGCGGCTGTGCGGCCGCGCGATGGATCTGGGTGCGGCCGTCGTCATCGTCAACCCCGCGGAAGTGTACGGGCCTGCCGACACTTCCCTGGTGACCGCGGGCAACCTGGTCCAGTTCGCGCGTTCCAATCCCGTGCTGGTATGTCCTGGGGGCACCAGCGTGGTCCACGTGGACGACGTCGCGACGGGGATCGTCGCTGCGCTGACCAGGGGCCGTCCGGGAGAGCGATACATCCTGGGTGGCGAGAACCTCACGCTTCGGCGACTGGCGGAACTCTGCCTGGAACTGGCCGGCCTCCGGCGAAGGATCGTGACGTTGCCGAACCGAATCGTTCGCCTGATGACCGGGGTCGCGACAGGCCTTCGACTTCCGTTACCGTATGACGCCAACGTGATTCCCTATGCCACGCGGTACTGGTTCGTGGACAGTTCGAAGGCGAAGAGCGACCTCGGCGTCAAGTTCCGGGACGCGCGCGCGACGCTGGCGCCAACCATGGCCTGGTTGCGGGACGTGGGACATCTCGCATGATGGAGTCCGAACCGATTGCGGGCATGGGCATGACCCGCCTGGTCCCCGTTCCCGGGCGCCTCGAGGGGCAGCCGATCCGCGCCGCCATCGGGGCACCGGCCGGGGAACTGGGCACGATCGATCCTCGACACCCGTTGTCCGCGCCTCCCGCCGGGCCCGAGCGGCGCCGTGCGGCGCAGGCGGGGGGGTGAGCATGCCGCTGTTTCGGAGGCGGGACGCGGACCTGGTCACCGACCTGAGCGACGTCCGGCGCATCATGCCGTTCGTGATGCGCACACGAAACGAGTCCATTGTTCTTCATTCCATGCAATTGGACGTCGGCCCGGCGCGGGCATGGCTGCGCGAGTACAACCGCACGCGCGGAAGGACGCAGCGCGCGACCCTGTTTCACCTGTTTACGTACGCGTGCGCGAGAGCGCTGCACGAACGACCCGGGCTGAACCGGTTTGTCTCCGGCGGCCGGATCTATCAGCGCCGGGAGGTCTCGATCTCGTTCGCGGCCAAGAAACGCCTGGTCGAGGACTCCCCATTGGTCACGCTGAAGCTGAAGTTCCCGGCGAACGAGACTTTCGACGATTGCGTGAAACGGATCGTCGACGCGGTTGAAGCAGGACGCGTTCGGGGGGACACCGCCCTCGATCGCGAGCTCGGCGTGCTGCTGCGCCTGCCCGCGCCGGTGCTGCGGGCGGCCATCACCGCAGGCCGGTGGCTGGATCGCTGGAACGTGCTGCCGGCGACGTTCCGCGAGCCCGATCCCCTGTTCTGCAGCCTGTTCCTGACCAATGATGGTTCGGTCGGCGTCAGCAATGCGTTTCACCATCTCTACGAGTACGGCACCTGCAGTCTTTTCGCGGTTCTGGGCAGCGTGGAGAAGACGGTGGTGGCGAATCGCCGCCGCGGCACGGAGGTGGCCGACGTGCTCGACATCGGCTGGAGCGTCGACGAGCGGATCAGCGATGGCCTCTACTCCGCCCGCTCGTTGCTCACCGTGAAGCGTCTGGTGGAGAATCCCGCGCGCTACATCGACGGCGTCGACACCGGGGAGGCGGCCCGTGAGTCCACGGTCTCCCCCGGCGAGCCGCAGTCGTGACGGAGGATGGTTGTCGTGCATCTGGAGCCCTTGCCCGGTACATTCGTCGGTCTCTCCAATCTCGTGGAGCTCCTGTTGCACCGCGCGCGCTGCCAACCGGAAGACACCGCCTTCACCTACCTGGTCGATGGAGAGAACGAGCAAGTTCATCTGACGTATCGGCAGTTGGATGCTCGAGCGCGGGCGATCGGCGCTTGGCTGGAATCACGCGATCTGGTGGGCGAGCGGGCGCTGCTGCTCTACCCGGCCGGGTTGGAGTTCGTCGCCGCACTGTTCGGCTGCCTGTATGCGGGCGTGGTCGCCGTGCCGGTCTATCCGCCGCGGCCGAATCGCTCGCTCCATCGCATCCAGGCGATCGTCGACGACGCCGAGGCCAAGGTCGCGCTGACCACCGAGTTGGTGCGCAACCGAGTCCTGCCCTGGATCGACGACACGCCCCATCTCCAGCAACTCACCTGGCTGCCGACGTGCCAGGTTCCGCCCGACATGGAGCGCGACTGGTCGATGCCCGACGTCCACGGCGACACGCTGGCCTTCCTGCAATACACCTCGGGCTCGACCGGCACGCCGAAAGGCGTGGCGCTCACCCATGCCAACCTGATGCACAATTCGGCCCTGATCTCGCATTCGTTCGAGCACAGGCGCTCGGACACCGGCGTGTTCTGGCTGCCCAGTTATCACGACATGGGGCTGATCGGCGGGATTCTTCAGCCGCTCTATGTCGGGCGGCCGAACATCCTGCTGTCGCCGATGAGCTTCCTGCAGAAGCCGTACCGATGGCTGTCGGCCATTTCCCGGTTTGGCGGCACCACCAGCGGCGGGCCGAACTTCGCCTATGACCTGTGCGTCCGCAAGATCACGCCCGAGCAGCGCAAGACGCTCGATCTGAGCACGTGGCGGGTGGCGTTCAACGGGGCGGAGCCGGTCCGGCCGGACACGCTCGACGCGTTTGTCGAGACGTTTGCCCCCTGCGGCTTCCGCCGCGAGGCGTTCTTCCCCTGCTTCGGATTGGCTGAAGCGACGCTGATTGTCTCCGGCGGCTCCGTCGGCGACCCGCCCGTGGTGCGGACCTTCGACGCCGCGGGGCTGGCGCGCGGCGAGGTGATCGACGCCGATCCGGACGCCGAAGGCGTCCGCCCGTTGGTCGGCTGCGGCCGGAACCTGCCCGACCAGAAGATCGTGATCGCCGATCCCGAAAGCCGCCTGCCGTGTCCCTCCGGTCGAACCGGCGAGATCTGGGTCCGTGGCCCGAGTGTGGCCCAAGGTTATTGGCAGCAGCCGGAGGCCACCGAGGGGACCTTCAACGCGCGACTGAAAGACACGAACGAGGGCCCCTTTCTCCGCACGGGCGACTTGGGCTTCCTGCAAGACGGCGAGCTGTTCGTCACCAGCCGCCTCAAGGACCTCATCATCGTTCACGGTATGAACTACTACCCGCAGGACATCGAACGCACCGTGCAGGGCAGCCATTCGCGGCTGCGGAGTGATTGCGGCGCCGCGTTCACGGTGGAGACCCAAGGCTGCGAACGGTTGGTGATCGTGCAAGAGGTCGAGCGGCACAAGCGGTCGGATCTCGGCGGCCTCTTCGACGCGATCCGCCGCGCCGTGGCCGGCGAACACCAACTGGTCCCGGACGCCATCGTGCTGATTCGGACGGGCAGCGTGCCGAAGACGTCAAGCGGCAAGATTCAGCGGCACGCCTGCCGGGCGGGCTACCTGGCAGGAACGCTGGACGTGGTCGGGCAATGGCGGGCTGCCGAGGCCCCGGCCCCCATCAACGAACGACTCACGCAACTGGTGGTCGAAGAGATACGCCGCGTGGCCAAGGAACGGGCCGACGGCCTGACGCTCGACTCGCCGATCGTCGAGACGGGCATGGACTCGCTGGAGCGGATGGAGATCCTGGCCTCGCTGGAGGAGAAGTTTGGCGGACGATTCCGCGAGGAAATCCTCCCCGATCTGGAAACCCCGCGGCACGTCGTCGCCGCGGTGGAAAAATATCTGGGCACGGGGCCTCGTCCCGGGCGAGCCCGCCCCGACGATGGCGAGATTCCGCCGGCCCACTACCGCTTCGACCTGTTCCCCGAGTACCTGCGGTTGCGTACGAGCCTCGACGCGGCCGCGGCCTCCGGCGTCGAAAATCCATTCTTTGCGACGCATGAAGGCACCACCACCGACCGGACCACCATTGCCGGCCGCGAGTTCATCAACTTCTCCAGCGGCAACTACCTGGGGATGTCGGGCGATCCGATGGTCGATGCGGCCGCCAAGGCCGCCATCGATCGCTACGGCACCAGCGCCTCGGCCAGTCGCCTGGTGTCGGGCCAGAAGGTCATTCACGTGGAACTGGAGCGGGCCCTCACCCGGTTCCTGGGCACGGAAGACACCATCGTTCTGGGAGCCGGACACGCCACCAATGAAACCGTAATCGGCCACCTGCTCGGCTCCGGCGACCTGATCCTCCATGACGCCCTGGCGCACAGCAGCATCGTCCAGGGCGCCATCCTGTCCGGGGCCCGACGCAGACCGTTCGCCCACAACGACTGGCAGGCCGTCGACCGGCTGCTGGCGCAGTCCCGCCACGAGTATCGCCGCGTGTTGGTGGCCGTCGACGGCGTCTACAGCATGGACGGCGACATTGCCCCGCTGCCTCAACTCATCGAGGTGAAGCAGCGGCACAAGGCCCTCTTGTTGGTCGACGAGGCGCACTCGCTCGGCGTGTTGGGGGCCACGGGCCGCGGCCTGGCCGAGCACTTCAACGTCGATTGGCGCGAGGTCGACATCTGGATGGGCACGCTGAGCAAGGCGCTGGGCGCAATGGGCGGCTATATTTCCGGCGGCAGGGAACTGGTCGAGTACCTGCGCTACACCGTGCCGGGGTTCGTGTTCGCCACAGCCGTGCCGCCCGCCATGGCCGCCGCCGCCCTGGCGGCGCTGACGTTGATCGACGCCGAGCCGGAGCGGGTGGTGCGCCTGCGCGACAACGCCCGGCTGTTCCTCGACCTGGCCCGGCAGCATGGACTCAACACCGGCACCAGCGAGTGCACCCCTGTCGTGCCGGTGATCCTGGGCAATTCGTTCCATTGCCTGAAGCTGTCGAAGGCGATGCTCGACCGGGGCGTGAACGTGCGGCCGATCCTCCATCCGGCTGTGGCAGAGAGCGCATCGCGGCTGCGATATTTCGTCAGCGCCAAGCACAGCGAGGAGCAAATCCGCTATGCCGTCGAGGCGATGGTGGAAGAGTTGGCCCTGATGTGACAGGAACTCGGGTGCGCGCGAGTCACGGGGATCGGCCCCTGGAGTTCGATGACGTCGCGTTGACCTCGCATGTCGGGTTGGCGCTGTTCGAGCGGTATGTCCGGGCTACCGGGTTCAATCAGGTGGTGCGGGACGCCTGTGCCACGGCCTCGCGGTCGCCGCGATCGACCCAGACGAGAGAGCGGCGCGGATGGCTCGGAAGCACTGCGAGCGTGTCCGAGCGCGCCAGCGCAGGATGGCGGTCTCCCGCCGGACCGATATACTGATCGAAGGTCATGCCGACCTTCGCCTCGCGGGCGCGCCTGGAACCGTTTCCGTCAGCGCTCTCGGCGCGATGAGCGCACACGTGCGCGAGGAGACGCCATGCGAAGCGTAGTGGTCATCGTAGCCGGGGCCTTGCTGGCAGGCACCGTCCTTCAGGCTCAGCAGAGCGCGCCTCAACCGGTTCCGGGCAACACCATCGAGCTGCCCCATGCGTGGCCGGGGAGACGAGGCGCAGCGCTGGTATTCGAGAACGAACGCGGGGCCATGTGGAACGTCACGTTCGTGCAGGACGTCGGCTCCCACTGGCACAAGCATCTCTACGAGTTCGCGGGTGTCGAGCTCACGACGGCCTCGTTCAGCGTGACCAATCCCGACGGCGTCACGCGTGTGGCGGTGAGCGAGCGGGGCCGCATGTGGATCCTCCCCAAGGGCCTCACGCACATGGAACGCGGCCTGTCGCCGGTCGGCCGCAACATCCTCATCGTCGACGTGAAGGACTCACCGTCGCCCACCTACCAGAACACGACGGGGCTCGCCGAGGGGTTCGCGAGTGCCCACGCCACGCCGGCCAACGAGAATCCGCGCATCAAGCAGTGGGACGTCACGTTGTCGTCGGACGTGCAGGAGACGAGCACGTTCTACGCCCGCGATTGCTTCGTCGGCGTCGTCGACGGCGGCACGCTCCGCATCGTGGAAGGGACGGAGGCGCGCACGGTGTCGGTGAAGAGCGGCGAAGGCCTGTTCCTGCGCGGGGGCGTGGCCCGCCGGCTCGAGGCCGTCGCCGAGCCCCTGCGGTTGATGGTCGTCGAGCTGAAGTAGTCGGTTCGGGACACGCGCGCGATCACTCTCGCAGAGGCTGCCCCATGAGACCGATGAATCGCCTGCTCGTCACCGCCGCCCTCGTGCTCGGAGCGGCCGTCGTCCACACCCGCAGCGAGGCGGGAGCGGCGGACCCGGGCTGGGACGTGAAGGGCGCGGCTGCGTATCCCGACGCCCGGGCGGAGTGATGGACGACGTGGCCGAGTGCGGCGCGCGACAAGGGCACCTTCTGCATGTCGTGCGACACCACGCTCCCGTACGCCCTCGCGCGCCCGGAGTTGCGTCAGCGGATCGGCGAACGCGGGGTGCCCCGATCAGACACTGCGCCGCAACCAGGACCGGACGACTGGCCGCTGGATCGCGGTGTCGCCCCACAGGCAGCGCGACCCCGGCTCGGATCCCGGCACGTTCATGAGCGACGCCGCGACCGCGTATGCCGTGCTGTCGCTGACCGATCACCGCCGATGATCGGCCATCCGGCCTTCACGGTCGACTCCGACATCCGCGTGTCCTTCACGCACGAGGACCGGCAGGTGCGCCCGCGTCCGGGCCGATGGCGAGGACGACGGCCCCTCGACGCGCCTCGGACTCGACGACCCGATGGGCCTCGGGCGCCTCGGCCATTGGCAGCACCCGATCGACGATCGACGTGAGGGCGCCCTCTTCGATCATCGCCTTCAACGCCAGCAGCTCGTCCCTTGACTCACGCGCAAACGCGCACGTCGCCGTCTTGCTGGTGAACCAGCGGACGAACGGCGCGCGGATCAGGATCGACAGGCGCGGATTGCCATGCAGGTAGCGCCCTCCGGGCCGGAGCGCGCGGATGGCGGCGGCGAGCGAGCGGCTCGGGACCATGTCGAACACCACATCGTAGCGCCCGGCCGTGGCCAGCGCGTTTTCCCTCGTGTAGTCCACGACGTGATCGGCGCCCAGGCGACGGAGGAACGCCGCCTTGGCGCCGATGTCGACCGCGGTGACCTCGGCGCCCATCGCCTTGGCGATCTGCACGGCGTGTGCGCCGATGCT
>CAYLZN010000235.1:0-9245 GCA_964387935.1 uncultured Vicinamibacteraceae bacterium
CCTCCGCTTCGAGGTCGCGCGCGCCTACTGGGGTCTTGTGACGGCGCGCGAAGCCGTGAAGGTCGTCGAAGGCGCGCTTGGCCGCGTGGAGGCGTACCTGGCGGACGCGAAGGCGCGCTTCGCCGCGGGATTCGTGGCGTCGAACGACGTCTTCGCGGCCGAGGCGCAGCGCTCGCTGCAGCAGGCGCTGCTCATCGAGGCGCGCAACCTCGTCGGCGTCTCCACCCTGGCGCTGGCCCGCCTGGCAGGACTGCCGCCGGGGACGATCATCGAGCCGACCGAGTCCCTGGACCTGGCGCCGTCGGCGGCGGACGAAGCCGCCCAGCTCGTCGAGGAGGCCCGGCGCCGTCGAGACGACCGTGCGGCGATCGAGGCCCGGATGGCCGCGGCGACGGCGCGCGTGGACGCCGCCGGCGCCGGGTTCAAGCCGGTGGTCTCCGTGCTGGGCGGCGCGGACATGGCGCGGCCCAACCCGAAGATCTTCCCGCGCGCCGACGAGTGGCAGGGCTCCTGGGACCTCGGGATCATCGCGGCCTGGTCGGTGTTCGACGGCGGACGCACCAGGGCAGACGTCGCCACCGCGGCGGCCGCAGCGCGCGCGTGGCGTGAGCGCCTGCAGGACTACGACACGCAGCTCGACGTCGAAATCCGACAGCGGCTCCTCGAGGCGGGCTCGAGTCGCGCGCGTGTCACGGCGGCGCGGGACGCCGTCCGGAGCGCGGCCGAAGCCCGGCGCGTGCTCGAAGACCGTTATCGGGCAGGCGTGGCGACGAGCACCGAGGTGCTCGACGCGCAGGTCGTGCTGCTCGAGGCGGAGCTCGGCGCGGCCCGGGCGCTCGCGGCGCTCCGGCTCGCGGACGCCGGGCTGGAACGGGCGGTGGGACGGTGACGGCCTCCCCCAGCGCCATCGAGGCGCATGATCTCACGCGGCGCTTCGGCGACTTCGTCGCGGTGAAGCAGGTGTCGTTCACGGTCCGCCGCGGCGAGATCTTCGGCTTCCTCGGCAGCAACGGCGCGGGCAAGACCACGACGATTCGCATGCTGTGCGGACTGCTGCGGCCGTCCTCGGGGACGGCCCGGGTCGGCGGCATCGACGTCACCGAGGATCCCGAGGGCGTCAAGGCGCGCATCGGCTACATGTCGCAGCGCTTCTCCCTCTACGATCGGCTCACGGTCGATCAGAACATCACGTTCTTCGGCGGCATCTACGGTCTCGAGGGCCCGCGTCTCGCCGGGCGCCGGGACTTCGTTCTCGATCTCGCCGGCCTGCGCGGGCACGAGCGGCGGCTCACGCGCGAACTCTCCGGCGGCTGGCGGCAGCGCCTCGCGCTGGGCTGCGCCATCCTCCACGAGCCGCCCATCGTCTTCCTGGACGAGCCGACCGGCGGCGTCGATCCCCTGTCGCGCCGGCAGTTCTGGCGGCTCATCGAGGGCCTGTCGGCCGGCGGCACTACCGTGCTGGTCACCACGCACTACCTCGACGAGGCCGAGCACTGCCACCGCGTCGCCATCATCCAGGCCGGCACGCTCGCCGCACTCGGCACGACGAGCGAACTCAAGACGATCTTCGACACACGCCCCATCGTCGAGATCCAGACCGAGCGCCCCCTCGACGTGATGCGCCTGCTCGACGCCCACGACGAGGTCGAGGAGACCAGCATCTTCGGCACGGCCGTCCACGCGATCCTCGCGCGCGAGCGCCTCGACAGCGCCACGGTTCGGGGCTGGATCACGGCCGGGGGAATCGATGTGACCGGCGTCGAGTTCGTCGAGCCCTCGCTCGAGGACGTGTTCCTCGACGTCGCCCGCCGTGCCTCGGCGCCGCCGGCGGCGCCACCCGCGAGGTGACACATGCGGAAGATGCTCGCCATCGCGAAGAAGGAAGCGCGCCAGACGGTCCGCGACGTCCGGACGCTGCTGATGGCCCTGTTCGTCCCGCTCTTCCTGCTCTGGCTCTACGGCTATGCGCTCAACTTCGACATCCGGCACGTGCGCCTGGCCGTGCAGGACCGCGACCACAGCGCCGAAAGCCGGGAGGTGGTGGCCGCGTTCGTCAACTCCACCTACTTCGACGTGGCAGCCCTGCCCGCCAGCGAACGCGAGATCGAGACGCTCGTCGACTGGAGCCGCGTGCGCGCCGTCCTCGTGATCCCCGAGAACACGGGCCGCACGCTGCAGGCCGGCCGCGATGCCGCCGTGCAGGTCATCATCGACGGCGACAACGCCAACACGGCCACGACCGTCCTGGCGTACGCCATGGAGACCGTCCGCGGCGTGTCCGTCCACCTCCGCGCGGAGCGTCTCGGCCTGACGCAGGACCCGGCGGTGACCGTCGAGCCGCGGGTCTGGTTCAACCCGCAGTTGAACAGCACGATCTTCCTCGTCCCCGGCCTGATCGCCTTCATCGCGATGATCACCGCCGTCGTGCTCACCGCGCTCTCCATCGTTCGCGAGAAGGAGCACGGGACGATGGAGCAGGTGCGCATGGCGCCGGTGAGCACGCTCGCGTACGTGGTGGGAAAGACCGTGCCGTACTTCGTCCTCGCCTTCGTCTCCGCCATGGGCGTGCTGCTGGCGGGAATGGCGGTGTTCGACGTGCCGATGCAGGGCTCGTGGCCCGTGCTCCTGCTGGCGACGGCGCTCTTCCTGCTCGCGGGCCTGGGCCAGGGACTGCTGATTTCGACGCTCGCGGACTCGCAGCAGATCGCCTTCCAGTTGGCGCTGCTCTCCTCGTTCCTCCCGACCGTCGTCCTCTCGGGATTCATCTTTCCCATCGCCAGCATGCCGCAGGCGATCCAGGTCATCACGCACATCGTGCCGGCACGCTACTACCTGGTCGCCCTTCGTGGCATCGTGCTCAAGGGCAACGGGCTGGGGCTGATCCTGCCTCAGCTCGGCGCCCTGGCGCTCTTCGTCGTCATCGTCACCGCGCTGGCCGCGCTGCGGCTGGCTCGGCAGAAGGGGTAAACGCACGTGCGTCGCGTCCTGCACCTCATGCGGAAGGAGATCCTGGAACTCCGGCAGGATCCGCGGACGGCGCCGGTGGTCTTCGTGGTGCCGATCATTCAGCTCACGCTGCTGGGGTACGCGGCCACCACCGACGTGAACGACGTCCCCACGGTCGTCGTGGACGCCGATCGCTCATCCGCCAGCCGGGAGGTGATCTCGCGGCTCGATGTGTCCCCGTACTTCAGCGTGCTCGAGGTGCTGGGCTCCACCCGGGACATCGACCCGTACCTCCAGACCGGCGAGGCGTGGATGGCGCTGTCGATTCCACCGGGGTTCGGTGAGGCCGTCACGCGCGGGACGCCGGCCACCCTGCAGGTGGTGGCCGACGGGACCGACGCCAATTCGGCGAACGTCGCGATGGGCTACGCCCGCGGCCTGATCTCGGCGTACGCGGAGGAACTGGCGATGGCGCGGACGCCGCCCGCCGCGCGCGGCGGCCACCTGCGGGTCGACGTGCGCGTCTGGTTCAACCCGCAGCTCGAGAGCCGCGCGTTCATGATCCCCGGCGTCTTCGCGCTCGTCCTGCTCGTCATCACGACGATGCTGACGTCGATGGCGATCGTGCGGGAGAAGGAAATCGGTACCCTCGAACAACTCAACGTCACGCCGCTCGGCCGCTGGGAGCTCATCCTCGGCAAGCTGCTGCCCTACGCGGTGATCGGGGTCATCGACGTGCTGATCGTGGTGGCCGTGGCGGTCTACTGGTTCCAGGTACCCATGCGGGGCAGCGTGCTGCTGCTCCTGGGGCTGAGCACGATCTACATTCTGAACACGCTGGCGATCGGCCTGCTGGTCTCGACCATCTCGCAGACGCAGCAGCAGGCGATGATGACCGCGGCGTTCTTCTTCATGATGCCGATGGTGTACCTCTCGGGATTCGTCTTCCCGATCGAGAACATGCCGAAGGCCATCCAGCCGCTGACGTACCTCATCCCGGTCACGTACTACCTGGTCATCGTCCGCGGGATCTTTGCGAAGGGTCTGGGACTGGACGTCCTGTGGCCACAGGCGCTGGCGCTGCTCGTCCTCGGGCTGGCGATCCTGGGTGTCGCGGTGCTCAGATCCCGCAAGACCGCATCCTGAGTGCCGGCCACCGGTGGGCGCCGTCCCGCGGAGGTATACTGCCCCGCGAGGACTCGCATGTCACTCGACACTGCTGCCGCCCTTGAGGCCCTCGACGCGCTGCCGTCCGTGTCGCTCTGGCCGTTTCCCACCCCCATCCAGGAAATGCGCCGCCTGCGCGAGCGGCTCGGCGGCGGGCCCCGTCTGCTCATCAAGCGCGACGATCTCATCGGGTTCGGGTTCGGCGGGAACAAGGTGCGCAAGCTGGCGCTCGTGGCGGCCCGGGCCCTCGAAGAAGGCGCCGACACGGTCATCACGACCGGGGGCGTCCAGTCGAATCATGCGCGGACGACGGCCGTGGTGGCATCCTGTCTGGGGCTGCACTGTCACCTCGTGCTGAACGGCGCGCCACCGGCGCACGCCACGGGCAACCTGCGCCTCGCGCAGCTCGCTGGCGCCGTGGTGCACTACGTGCCGACACGGGCCGATCGGGCCCCGGCCATCGGGGCGCTCACGCAGAGGCTCGCCAACGAGGGCCGGCGGCCGTTCGTCATTCCGCTCGGGGCGTCCACGCCGCGTGGGGCGCTCGGATACGTGCGGGCCATCGGGGAACTGCTCGATCAGACCGGTGCCCCGGATTTCATCGTGCACTCGACGTCGTCAGGCGGGACGCAGGCGGGCCTGATCGCGGGCTGCAGCCTGTATCGCCTTCCCACGCAGGTGCTCGGCGTGAGCGCCGATGAGCCGGCAGCGGCCCTCACCACCCATGTGGGGGCGCTCCTCCAGGAGATGGACGGCGTGCTCGGCATGCCAGGCGACAGCCTGGCCCCGCCCGACGCGATCCACGTGGACGACGGGTGGGTCGGTGAGGGCTACGGCATCCCGACGGAGGCGTCACGGGAGGCGATCCGGCTGCTCGTCGATACCCAGGGTCTCTTCCTCGATCCCACCTACACGGCCAAGGCCATGGCAGCGCTGCTCCATTACGTGCGACAGGGTCGGTTCGAGAGTCATCACACCGTCCTGTTCTGGCATACCGGCGGCCTGCCGGGCCTGCTGGCATGAGGTGAGCATGACGGCCCGCCCCCTCGCCGTGACGCTGTCCTGGGACGAGGAGTTGCGATTCAATGTCCAGGCGGGGGAGTCCCAGCTCGTACTGGACTCCAGTTCGCAGGCCGGTCCATCGCCCGTGCAGGCCCTCGTCGCTGCCCTGGCGGGCTGCATGGCCATCGACGTCGTGGACATCCTCCAGAAGGGCCGGCACCCGCTGACCGCGCTGTCGGCGACCTTGACCGCCTCACGGGCCGACGGGACGCCTGCGCGCCTGACGCAGGTGGACCTGCACTACCGCGTGAGCGGTCGCGTTCCCGAGAGCGCGGTGAGCCGTGCCATCCAGCTCTCGCGCGACAAGTACTGCTCGGTCTGGCACTCACTGCGGCAGGACATCGTCTTCCACACGTCGTTCGACATCCTCGAGTGAGTCAGTCTCCCTGGGGCGCGACGATGCCGCGCCGGCGTCCGGCTACCGGGCCGCGCGCTTCCGACGGGCCCGCGCCTTCAGGTGCTCCGGGGCCTCGGAGAGTTCGCGTTCGATGGCCATCAGCACGGTGCGGGCGGCGTTGACCTCGCGGTCCGGGCGACCCTTCAGCGCTCGGCCCACGGAGGCCTCGATCGTGCCCGTCGCCGGGGTCGTGCCCAGCTTGCCCTTCGGAGACAGTGACAGCCGCAACCGCCGTGCGTCGCCCGGGTCCGTCTCGCGGACGATCAGTCGTCGCTCCTCGAGCCGATGCAGGATGCCCGTCAGAGTGGAGGGATCGAGGTGCAGTTCGCGCGCCAGATCCCCAGCCGACATGCCCGGAGTCTTGCCGAGCAGACGGATGACCAGCCGTTGCGGGCCGGTGAGCCCGATCACGCGGTTCATCTGCTTCGAGGCCCGCTGCAGGGCGTGGTCCACTGCCCACATGAGCCGCATGAAGCCCAGGACGTCGTCACGGGCGGTCGCCTTCGGGCCGGAGAACTCGGGGGCAGGTCGGGATGCGCTGCGTGCCATGGCGTAGAGAGTGTGCCACAGACCCGTCCAGGCGCCAAAACGGTTGTTTGGAAGGCCAAGAGCCCGGTGGTCGCGGGATTGGGCATAATCACCCGGGCAGCATGGGGGACGCTCCCGTCACGCGTCGGACGTATATCGACTGGCTTCGCGGCGTTGCCGTGGTGGTGATGATCTTCGCCCACGTGACCGACGCGTGGACCCGGCCTGGTGACCGCGACACGTGGCCCTACCATCTCTCGGTGCGGATCTCCGGCATGGCCGCGCCGCTCTTCCTGTTCCTGGCCGGCGTGTCCGTTGCGCTGGCAGCCGGTACGAAGGTACGAGGCGGGTGGCCGGTGGGTCGGGCGGTGACCGCCGTGCGCCGCCGGGGCTGGGAGATCCTCGGCCTGGCGCTGCTGTTCCGGCTGCAGGCCCTGGTGCTCAACCCGGGGGCCCCGCTGTCGGGCCTGCTCAAGGTGGACATCCTGAACGTCATGGGACCATCGATGGTGATGGCCGCCACGGTGTGGGGGATCGCCACCGGGGCCTGGCCGCGCGCGTTCCTGCTCGGCCTGACCGCGAGCGGGTTCTCACTGCTGACACCAGCCGTTCGAGAGGCATCGTGGCTCTCCGCGGTGCCGGACTGGCTCGAATGGTACGTGCGGCCTCCGCAGGGACGCAGCTGGTTCACCCTCTTCCCATGGGCGGGCCTCCTCGTGGCCGGTACGTTTGTTGGCGACCTCCTCGATCGTGCCTCGACCGAGGCGCGTGAACGACGCCTGCTGCGCTGGCTCGCGGGGGCAGGTGTCGCCGTGTTCACGGGGGCCCTCGCCGCGTCCTATCTGCCGCCGCTCGTGGACGGCACCTCCTTCTGGACGACGTCGCCCAGCTATTTCTTCCTGCGGATCGGCCTGATGACGGCGCTGCTGCCGCTCGCCTGGCTGTGGTGTGCACGACTCACCCCGGGACGCTTCAGCCCGATGCTGCAGTTCGGGCGCACGTCCTTGTTCGTCTACTGGATCCACGTGGAACTCGCCTACGGGATGGTGAGCAGGCCCCTCCATCGGGCCGTGCCCCTCCCGCTGGTGCTGCTGGCGTTCGTCGCGTTCACCGGCGTCATGCTGTGGGCGTCGGTGACCAAGGACCGCTGGGTCACCCGGCGGCGGGCCACACGCCGGGCGGCGCCTCAGCCGGCGCGCTGAAGCCGCAGCAGCTCCGCGCGGGCCCGCGTCACGACCGGCAGATCGGGATCTGCGCGGCGGAAGGCTGTCAGGAAGCGCGCGTAGCTCGCGCGGCTGGCCGCGGTGTCGCCAGCCAGGGCCTGGGCCCGCGCGAGTCCCAGTGTCGAGAGGGCGTGGAACACCGAGAAGGGATCGCTGCCGCGATGGTCGTGGAGGTGCTTGAACTCGATGGCGGCCGCCGCACCGTCGCCCGCCGCCAGAAGGGCCTCGGCTCGCAGGTGCAGTGGCGCCAGGGCCGCGGTGCGGCCGAGGTCGTACCGCTCCGTGGGACGCAAGGCGGTCTGGGCGTCCTGGGCGCGGCCCGCCGCCAGGAGCAGCGCGGCGCGGGCGACCGGGCCCGTGACGTTGACCAGGAGGGTATCGTCCCTGCGCGCCGCGATACTGCTGTCCACGATGGGCGCGAGGCCCGCCGTGTCGGACGCAGCCGCGAGTGCGGCGGCCAACTGGAGGCGCACCTGGGGCGTCGAGTTCTCGATCAGGGGGCGCGCCAGCGCGCGCGCCTCTTCCGGGTATCCCAGCAGCGCCGCTGCCCACGCCGCCTGGGCCGTGTGCGAGTCGGCGACCTCCTGCAGCCGTGCGGCGCGTGCCAGGTCGGCGTCGCGGCGATACAGGTCGCGCGCCTCCGCCCAGCGGCCCTCGTAGGCCGCCACCTGGGCCTGCGCGCCCACCATGTCGAACTCGCGCGGGCGCCCCCTGGCCCACGCCAGGTGCCGCTCGGCGTCCTGGACATCCCCTCTCATGACCGCGAGCTGGAACAGCAGGCGACGCGTGGGTAACGTCTCGATGCCCCGGTTCGCCGCGGTCTCCGCGACGGCCCGCGCCTCCTCGAACTGGTTCAGGCCCCGGAGCGCGTACGCCAGGTTGGAAAACGGAAAGCCGTGGTTCGGGTTCCGCCGCTGCGCCTCACGCGCCTCCTCGATGGCACGTTCGTAGTCGCCCGCACGGTTGAGCAGGACCGCGAGGCTGTTCGGCGGCTGGTAGTCGCGCGGGTACAGGCGCTTCCATAGTTCCAGTGACCCGATGGCATCGTCCAGATTCCCGGTGACGCGGTCGTGATACTGGAAGGCGATGGCCAGGCGCTCGCGCTCGCTGACCTGCGCGCTCTCCCTGAACGCCCTCGCCCCGTACTCGCGCGCCTTGTCCGACTCCCCGAGGTTCCCGTAGACGGTGGACAGCGCGTTCCAGGCGGACGCGAACTGCGGGTCGAGCGCCACCGCGCGCTCGAAGAACGGGACGGCCTGCAGTTCGTGACCCTCGGAACGGCTGGCCTGGCCGAGCGTGTAGGACTTGAGCGCGTCGAGCGACGGCGTCGTGGCCTGTTCGATCGGCACGTCGAAGCTCGCGATCGTCGAGAGGGATTCGCCCAGGTGCGACCGCATGGCCTTGACGGCGCGCCCGAGTCCCTGGAGGACTTCCTCCTTCCGCGCGGCCTGCGACTGTTCCAGGCCAATCGTTTCACCGCTCGCGCAGGCCGTCGCCGTGAGGCTCGTCACGTAGTGCTCGCCGAGCCGCCCGATGCGGCCCTCGACCATGGCCTTCGCGTTCAGGCGCTGGCACACCTCGCGTGCGACGTCATGGGGCAGGTGCAGGTCCGGTTCGCGCCCCATCAGCCGCAGCGTCTCGCGCACGCGGTCGTCGGCGACGATGTCCAGGAACGGCGACTGCCCGAGCTGCACCGCGAGCGCTTCGCGCAACGTGCCATCGAACACCGGATCGCCGGTATCGTTGACGACGTCGGCGAGGAGCAGCGAGTCCCGCTCGGTGAGGGCAGGCCCGCGTGCGCGGCCGGCGAAGGCCCACCACGCCAGGCCGCCCAGCGCCACGAGCGCGGCTGCCGCGGCCACGGATCGCCAGGACCAGCGCGGCTGGCGGTGCACGCCGGCGTCGGCGGCGCTGGACGACAC
>CAYLZN010000236.1:0-9226 GCA_964387935.1 uncultured Vicinamibacteraceae bacterium
GTCGTGAGCCGCCCGACCCCCACGATGCCCGGCATCCCGGCCTCGTCCCGGCGTTCGGCGACGAGCGCCATGTCCCGGCCGTAATCGATGAAGCAAATCCGGGTGAGCCGCTCGTGCGACACCCGCTGGCCCAGCTTGATGCTGTGGAAGTAGCGGAAGTAGACGCTGCGTTCCGACAGCCCCTCGTGGAAGCGCACCATCAGGGGCTCGTCCTCGGGCCGGATGGGCCGGATGACGACCTCCACGCCGTTCTTCATCCTGAACGGCCGGACATACCGCATGGGGTACGGCGTGATCGCCAGCGGCGGCAGATCACCCTTCGCGACGCCCGGCCCATGAACGACGACCCGTGCGCCGAGCGCCATCGTGGCCGCGGCGGACACGAGGAGCGGGTTGATTTCGATCTCCTGAAGCCACCGCTGCTCGACGACGAGCATGCTGAACCTCACCAGCAGTTCGGCGAGCGGATCGAGGTCCTCGGGCCGTTCGCCTCGCACGACCTCGAGGGCGTGGAACACCTTCGTCTGCTCCATCAGGCGGCGTGCGAGGGTCGTGTTGAGCGGTGGCAGGCCCAGGGCGTGATCGCGGTAGATCTCGACGAAGCGGCCGCCCGACCCGAAGAGGAGCACGGGGCCGAGCTGCGGGTCGATGCGGCTTCCCAGCACCAGCTCGCAGCCGTCACGCCGCACCATCGGCTGGACGGTCACGCCCCGGAACTGCCCCGGGCCGGCCCGGTGCGTGGCGAAGGCCTCGAGGGCGCGGAACGCCCGTCGCACGGCCTCCGCCCGCGTGAGGTTCAGCGCCTCGCCCCGCTCGTCCCACGTCTGCGCCATCGTCTCCGAGTGCAGCCTGAGGGTCACGGGGTAGCCCAGCGTCCGCGCCAGGGAGACCGCCTCGTCCTCGTGGCCCGCCAGCAGCGTCGGCACCACAGGGATGTCGTAGTGCGCCAGCAGGGCCTTCGCCTCGATCTCGGTCAACCACGTGCGACCTGACTGCCGGACGGACTCGATGAGCGCCTCCGCGGCCTGCCGTCGCGCCGCCCCGTCGCGCTCGTCCTCCACCGTCCGTGTCGGCGTTTCGTAGAGCGCGCGGAGATTGCTGGCGTACCGCCACATGTAGTTGAAGGTGCGTGCCGCGGTGTCTGGATACTGGAACGTCGGAATGTTGGCCCGATTCAGAATCATCTCGCCGGCAGCGACCTCGGCCCCTCCCATCCAGCTGGCCAGCACCGGCTTGTGAGTGACCTTGCCGAAGGGTCGTACCTGCTCGGCCGTCTGGGTCGGATCGGTCATCGCCTGCGGAGTGAGGATGACGAGCAGCCCATCGCTGTTCTCGTCCTTGGCCGCGACCTCGAGCGCGCGCGCGAAGCGCGCCGGGTCGGCGTCTCCCAGGATGTCAATCGGGTTGCCATGACTCCAGTCAGACGGGAGCACGGCGTCGAGCGCGCCCAGCGTCTCCGCAGACAGCTCCGCCAGTTGACCACCCCCACGGATGAGCGCATCGGTGGCCAGCACGCCTGGGCCGCCGGCGTTGGTCAGGATCGCCAGCCTCGGCCCCACCGGGCGCGGCTGTTTCGCAAGCACCTCCGCAAGGTGGAACAGCTCCGCGATCGTCTCGACGCGCAGGACCCCGCATCGCCTGAATGCGGCGTCGAGGGCCTCGTCACTGCCGGTCAGCGCGCCTGTATGCGAGGCGGCCGCCCGCGCCGCAGCCCCGGTCCGACCCACCTTGATGACGATGACGGGCTTCGCCAGCGCGATCTCCCGGGCCGCCGACAGGAACGCCCGGGCGTTGCCGATCGACTCCATGTACATCACGATGCTGCGCGTGCGCGGGTCGTGCCCGAGGTAGTCGAGCAGGTCTCCCCATCCGACATCCACCATCGATCCGATCGACACGAACGCGCTGAAGCCGACGTGCTCCCGGAAGCTCCAATCGAGGACTGCGGCGCACAGCGCGCCGCTCTGGCTGATGAACGCCACATGGCCCGACCTGGCCATCGCGCTGGCGAACGTCGCGTTGAGGCCCGTGAGCGGGCTCATCACGCCAAGGCAGTTGGGACCCACGACCCGCAGGTGATGGGCGCGGGCCTCCTCGAGGACACGCGCCTCCAGCGCCGCGCCCTCCGGCCCCGCCTCCCGGAACCCAGCGGAGATCACGATGACGGCCTTCACGCCGGCCACGCCGCAGGCGCGCACGACGTCCGGTACGGTCGGCGCCGGCGTCACGATCACGGCGAGTTCGGGCGCCTCGGGAATGGCTGCGACCTCCGGGTAGGCCTGGATGCCGAGCACGCTGGCGCGATGGGGATTCACGGGGAACACCGTGCCACCGAACGGGGAGCTGATCAGGTTCCAGAGGATCGTGCGACCGATGCTGCCGTGCTTTTCCGTAGCCCCGATGACTGCCACACTCGCCGGTCGGAAGATGGAGTCGAGCGGAAGCCGCTCCGGGTGGTGCCAGCCGTGGAGCCCCTTGTCGAATTCCTTCCCCTTGTCGATGTCCATGACGCCCTTGGGTGATAAGCTCACTGACGATAGTCGGAAATGCGGCCGCACGCACGTGGATCGGCTGGCCGCCTTCCCCGAGGCTCCGCCGATGCGCGACGCCCTCCCGCCCGTCGACCCTGACATCCGCCGTGCCTCCACGCTGCCCGCGAGCTTCTATCGCGACCCCGTGTACTACGAACGCAGCCGGGACCGCGTCTTCGCCAGGAGCTGGCAGTTCGTCGGCGACCTCGATCAGGTGCGGGTGCCCGGCCAGGTGGCCCCGATCGTCCTGCTCGACGGGTGCCTCGATGAACCGCTGGTCCTGACCCGGGATCACCTGGACAACCTCCACGTGCTGTCGAACGTGTGCACGCACCGGGGCATGCTGGTGTGCGAGGCGTCGGGCGTCGAGGGCGTGCTGCGCTGCCGCTATCACGGCCGCCGCTTCTCGCTCGACGGACGATTGCTGTCCATGCCGGAGTTCGACGATGTGGAAGGGTTCCCGGCGGACACGGACAATCTGCCGTCCATCCCCATGGCAACCTGGGGGAAATTCGTCTTCGTATCGCTCGATCCCGAGGTGCCCTTCGCGCAGGTGATGGCCGAGATCGATCGACGCGTGGGGTTCCTGCCGATTGCTGAGATGGCCCTCGACCCCGCGCGATCGCGCGACTACCTGGTCCGCTCCCACTGGGCCTTGTACTGCGACAACTATCTCGAGGGCTTCCACATTCCATACATTCACGCCGGCCTCGCGGGCGCGCTCGATTACGGGCAGTATCGGACCGAGCTGTTCCCGCTGGCGAGCCTTCAGGTGGGCGTGGCCGCTCAAGACCAGGAGGCGTTCGATCTGCCCGCGTCATCGCCGGATCACGGCCAGCGTGTCGGCGCGTACTACTTCTGGCTGTTCCCCAACCTCATGCTGAACGTGTACCCGTGGGGCATCTCCGTGAACGTCGTCAGGCCGCTGGGCCTCGACCGGACACGGGTCTCGTTCCTGTCCTACGTGTGGGATCCGACGCGGCTCGACAGCGGCGCCGGCTCCTCGCTCGACCGGGTCGAGCGGGAAGACGAAGTCGTCGTCGAAGCGGTGCAGCGCGGGCTGCGGTCGCGGCTCTACCGTCGAGGCCGGTTCTCGCCCCTGCGCGAGACTGGTGTCCATCACTTCCATCGCCTGCTGGCCGAGCGGGTCCTGTGAGTGTCGTGGCGCCCGACGCGGTCCTGACGACCTGGCTGGACGCGCTGGAGCGGCGCCACATGGCGAACCTGCGCTTCGCCGAAGTGTCGCGGGCGCTGCGGGCGCTCTCCTCGGCCTACGTGGAGCGACGGGCGCGGTTGTCGCACGGGGTGGCGCTCGATGGCGGCGGCAAACGTGCGGCCTTCGCGCTGTCGTTCGGCCCGCTCCATTTCCTCACGGTCGAGCGCATTCTCGCCGCGCTGCCGGTGGCGGCTACGCGCATCGACACGGTCGTGGACCTGGGCTGCGGAACCGGCGCGGCGGGTTCGGCCTGGGCGCTGTCGTTGCAGGCGCGCCCTCGCCTGGTCGGCATCGACAAGCACCAGTGGGCCGTCGCGGAGGCCGCCTGGGCCTACCGGGTTCTTGGCCTGCGCGGTCGCACGTTCCAGGGAGACATCGCACGGGTCGCCTGGCCGACGCGCCGAACCGGTCTCGTCAGCGGATGGACGATGAACGAGGTGACCGAGTCGGCACGCGCGACGCTGCTGCGTCGCCTGCTGTCGGCGGCGGAGCACGGCGCTGCGGTGCTGGTCGTCGAGCCGATCGCGCGGGCCGTCTCCCCGTGGTGGCCTGGGTGGGCGGATGCCTTCACGCTCAGGGGCGGGCGCGCAGACGAGTGGCGTTTCCGCGTCCCGCTGCCGGATCTCGTCGCGCGACTCGATCGCGCGTCCGGCCTGTCGCACGACGAACTGACGGCGCGATCCCTGTGGCTGTCGTCACCCGCCGATGTCTGACGCCCAGCGTTCGACCCTCGCGCTGCTCGTGGCGTGTCTCGCCTTCCTGGTGCTCGTGACGGCGAACTCCGGGGGCTACGAGTACGGGGCGGCCGATCAGGCGTTCTACATCCCCGCCTTGCTCCGTCACCTCGATCCTGCGCTCTTCCCGCGCGACCGCGCGCTGATCGATGGACAGGGCCGTCTCCTCGTGCTCGACGAGGGGGCGGCCTGGCTGGTCAAGCACGCCGGGGTCTCGCTGCCGTCGATCTTCCTCCTCGGCTACGGGGCGGCGGCGGTGATCATGGCCACGGCCGCCTGGTGTCTCGCGCGCGGGTTCGGGCTCGGCCGCGTCACGGCTGTGGGGTTCGTCCTGGCCATGACGTTACGGCACCACGTCCTGGGCACGGGCGTGAACACGTTCGAGGGCCACTTCCATCCTCGCGTCCTGGCCTTCGGGCTCGGTCTCGGCGCCGTGGCGGGCACCGTCGCGCAACGTCCAGCAGCCACCCTCGGGCTCGCCGGACTGGCGCTCCTGACACACCCGACCACTGGCGCATGGTTCGCCCTGTGGGTGTCGGTGGCGTGGTTCCTGCGGCAGGACCGTGCCCCGCGCGCACGGCTGCGAGGCCTGGTGGCCGTCCTGGCCCTCGTGGGCCTGGCCGGGCTGCTGGCCCTCAGCGCCGGCCTCGCGAACCCACTGGCACGCATCGACGACGCCTGGCGTGCGGCCTTCGCCTGGAAGGGCTATCTCTTCTCGATGGACTGGTCGCTGAGCACCTGGCTCGCCAACGCGGCCATCGTCTCGCTCGTCCCCCTCGGGTTCGCGTGGCGACGTCGCAGCGAGTCGAGCGTGGCTGGCGAGGGCGCCATCGTCCTCGGCTGCCTCTCGCTCGTGCTCATCTTCCTGCTGCTGCTCCCGTTCGCCTGGGCGCGCGTCGCGCTGGCGCTGCAGCTCCAGCCGTCGCGCGTGCTCTGGGCCGTGGAGACGCTGGCCCTGCTCTACGTCGTCTGGGCCGTCGCGGAGGCGCCGGCGTCGTGGCGCGCGATTGACGACCGATTCCCGCGAGCGAGGCGGGCCTGGGCCCTTGCGGCGCTGTTGGCCCTGGCGTCGATCGTCCGCGGATACTACATCCTCGAAATCGAGAAGCCGGAACGCACGTTGGTGTCTCCGGGCCTTCGTGGTGACCAGGCGTGGGTCGACGTGCTTGGCTGGGCCAGGGACGCAACACCTCGCGAGGCGCACTTCCTGGCGGACCCGGGTCACGCCTGGAAGTACGGGGTGAGCCTGCGCGTGGGGGCCGAGCGCGACGTCTTCCTCGAGGAGGTCAAGGACGCCGCCATTGCGCTCTACTCGCGTGAGGCCGCGATCCGGGTCGTCGAGCGGACGCAGGCGCTCGGGGCGTTCGACGCGCTCGACGAAGCGAAGGCCCGCTCGCTCGCGGCAGCGTTCGACCTCGACTACCTCATCTCGTCGCGGCCGCTGGCGCTGCCCGTGGTCCACGCCGGCGAGGGCTTCACGGTCTACCGCCTGCACCAGTAGCCAGTCCGGAAGCCTGCCGGCTGCCCTGGGCCGATCGGCGTCAGAATAGGGACATGGGGTGCACCCGATTGCCAGCCCTGGTCGTCGCGGCTGCCCTCGCGAGCGAACCAGGTCTCGGCGTGGCGCTCGCCCAGGTGGCCAATGCCGGCACGCCCGCCTCCCACGACCTGCCCCGCATCCGGCGGGAACTGGCGCGTCCGGTGTCCGGCGTCGAGTGGACCCTGCCCTCGGGGACGCCGATGTTCCGGGTCGACATCGAGGAGAGGCTCCCCGATTTCGCGACGTGGCTCGGCGATCCGCAGGGTCTCCGTGGCGGCCCGATGTCCTTCCCGTCCTACCACGACGAGTTCCTGCGCATGGTGACCCCGCCGGAGGTCGGCGCGGCGTATTCGAACGGCGAACTGCTCCAGGTGCTGGCCACGGGGCTGGCCTTCGGCTTCGCCCTGCAGCAGGCCGCCAACGCGGTCAAGGCCATCAGGAACGGGGTCGCCTCCAGCCGCGCCCGGGAGGCGTGCGAAGAGGTGGCCGCCACGCTGGCCGACTTGAATCTGGAACGCGCCAAAGCCGGACTCCCGCCCGTGCCCGTCCCCGGGTGCTGACGCTATAATGGCGCCTTCCTGAGCCGCCCGACGGGCGCTCGGACCGCAGGGCTCGCGCAGGAGGACCGCCCGGTGCAGTACTTGGTCAAGCAGTACGGGCTCGAACAGGGAGCGCTCGAGATCCAGTACATCGAGGAGTTCTTCAACGAGTTCCCGACCAGGAAGACCGCCGACGAGATCATTGCGCGGCTCACGGGGCGGGATCATCAGATCCTCATGGCCGAAGCCCCGATGCCCGACGATCAGGCGATGGTCATCCCGGTGAGCTACCGCGTCTCGCACGAACTCCGGCCCACGGAAGCCGATCCGAAGCTCGCAGACCTCGTGACGCGCCTGGCGGGCGCCCTCGAGTTCGACGACCGGCGCGTCCTCTATTCGTGGATCGGGGGCACGCGCACGGACTGGCGCGGGCGGGGCCACTTCCGCGCGCTCGCCGAGGAACAGGAGGCGTGGGCGGTCCACGCGGGCTTCCACGAGATCGTCGTCAAGACACGGAATCGTTTCTACGGCATGCGGGGCACGCTCGACAGCCTGCGGTACGACGTGATCAAGTTCGAGCCCCATCCCACCGACAACCGCGAGTCGAAAGTGTACCTGAGCAAGAAGCTCGGCGCCGAGGTGCTCAGGGATCACCGCTCGCGGCGGACGGTCGTCCAGGTCGGCTGAGGCCCGTTCCGATGCAGACCATCAAGCTCCATCGCACGGTCGGGGTGCGCGTCGGCCGAGTCCAGGTCGGCGGCGGCGCGCCGATCGTCGTCCAATCCATGACGAGCACGGACACGACCGACGTCGAGGCCACCGTGCGGCAGACGCTGGACCTCGCGGAGGCGGGCTCGGAACTCGTGCGGTTCACGGTGAACACGCCCGAAGCCGCCCTCGCGGTGCCCGAGATCAGGCGGCGACTCGCAGGCGCCGGCTGCGAGGTGCCGATCATCGGGGATTTCCACTACAACGGGCACCTGCTGCTGACGCGCTACCCTGCATGCGCCGAGGCCCTCGACAAGTACCGGATCAACCCGGGCAACGTCGGCGTCGGGGCGCGCCGCGACGAGCAGTTCGCCACGATCTGCGCGGTCGCCCGTGATCGAAACAAACCCGTGCGTATCGGCGTCAACGCCGGGTCGCTCAACCAGGACCTCGTCGTCCAGAAGATGCAGGAGAACACCGACCGCGGCCTGGGCCGCACGTCGGAGGAGATCCTCAACGAGTGCCTGATCATCTCGGCGCTCGAGTCCACGGCCCTGGCACTCGCGTCGGGCCTGCGGAAGGACCAGATCATCATCTCCTGTAAGGTGTCGCGCCCGCGCGACCTGATCGCGGTCTACCGGGAGCTGTCGCGCAGGACCGACCAGCCGTTGCACCTCGGGCTCACCGAGGCCGGCATGGGACTCAAGGGACTCGTGTGGTCCGCCTCCTCGATGGGCATCCTGCTGAACGAAGGAATCGGCGACACGATTCGCGTGTCGCTGACGCCCCGGCCTGGTGGGGACCGTCGCGAGGAGGTCTATGCCTGCCAGGAGTTGCTGCAGGCCCTCGGGCTCAGGTCGTTCTCGCCCAGCGTCACCGCGTGCCCGGGCTGCGGCCGAACGACGAGCTCGACGTTCCAGGAGCTGGCCGAGCGCATCCAGGACTACGTGCGCGCCAGGCAGCCCGAATGGAAGACCCGCTACGAGGGCGTCGAAACCCTGACGCTCGCCGTGATGGGCTGCGTCGTCAACGGCCCTGGCGAGTCGAAGGCCGCGAACATCGGCATCAGCCTGCCTGGCACCGGCGAGGCCCCGCACTGCCCCGTGTTCATCGACGGGGTGCACGCGACGACCCTGCGAGGCACCTACGAGGAACTCGCCGCCGCGTTCCAGGAACTCGTGGACACCTACGTGGCCACGCACTACCCGCCACGCTGAGCCCCGAGCCCTGGGCCCTGAGCCTTGAGCCCTGAGCCTTGAGCCTTGCGCCTTGCGCCCTGAGCCCGCCCCTACGGCAGCCTCGTCCCGACCGCGTTCGTTCCGGCCGCCCAGGTCTGCCCGACCGCGTTCCAGTACATCGCGCGCTCGACGACGATGCCGGTGGGCGTGTCACCGAGACTCTCGATGAGCGCCCCGAAACGCTTGCCGGCAGCCTCCGGGAACTCGGCGCCTACCGGAACGTTGAACCGGCTGTTGGCCCGTAGCGGATACGTGCGGCTCGCGGTGGAGCCGTTCTCGAAGAGCAGGGTCACCTTCACCGAGGCGTCGAATGGCGAGGTGTTGGCCAGGAGGATGAACGTCGCGCGATCCTGCGGCCCACCCTGCTCGCCGTCGGCCAGCGCCCATCGCGATGCGGTCGTCGTCGTCCCCGGGCTGTTGTGCGCCTCGGCCCAGTCCACGACGCTCGGCCCGGGCCACCACATGGTCCGCTCGACGATGATCGGAACACCGTTCAGGGATTCGAGGCTGGCCGACACCGCACTGTTCGCCAGTTTGGGGTCTTCCAGGTCCACCCAGATGTTGAAGCGACTCCACGGGTTCACGAGGTAGGTCCGCTCCACCGTGTCCCCGTCCGGCAGCTTGAACGACGCCTTGACGGACGCTGGAGTGGTCTCCGGGTTCGCCACGAGGATGAACTCGTCGAAGTAGTCACCCGTGGCGCCCTCGGCGAGGAACCAC
>CAYLZN010000237.1:0-9165 GCA_964387935.1 uncultured Vicinamibacteraceae bacterium
GTCTTCGGGTTCGGTTCGAGCTTCTGACGCAGCCACGCGACGTGCACGTCCACGGTGCGCGTGGACGGGGTCGCCTGATACCCCCACACCTCCTGGAGCAGCTCATCGCGCGAGACCGTCGCGCCGCGATGCTCGATGAAGTACCGCAGCAGATGGAACTCCTTCGCTGAGAGGTCAATCGGCGCTCCCCCGCGCGTGACCTCGGCCCGCCGGACGTCCACCTGCACGTCTCCGAACTGGTAACGCTCGAGCGACACCCCGCCGCCAGCCGGCACGCGTCGCAACAGCGCCTCGATGCGAGCCACGAGCTCGATCATCTCGAACGGCTTGGTCAGGTAGTCGTCGGCGCCAATGCGCAGGCCGACCACCTTGTCGACCACCTGGCTGCGCGCCGTGAGCATGAGAATCGGCGTGCGCACGCCCTGCTCCCGCAGCGCGCGGGCCACGTCGAACCCGTTGCGTCCGGGCAGCATGACGTCGAGCAGGATCAGGTCGAAGGGCTCGCCCGTCGCGCGGCGGATGGCCGTGTGGCCGTCGCCGGCCGTTTCGACGTGGTAACCCTCGGCGGCGAGCCGGTCGCTCACGACGAGCTGCAGCCCCGGTTCGTCCTCGACGAGCAGCACACGGGCAAGCATCAGCGCGATGACCCGAGCGGGCGCAGCGCCGCGTCCTCAGCGCCCTCCCGCACGGCAACGCGGGCCGCTGGCAGGCGCAGGGTGAAGGTGCTCCCGCGGCCCGGCTCGCTCGACACGCTCACCGAGCCCCCGTGCGCCTCGGCGATGCGCTGCACGAGGTTGAGCCCGAGCCCGCTGCCCTGGATCTGACGATCGGTGGCCGCGCGCCCTCGCGTGAACGCGTCGAAGATCAGCCGGCGCTCGTCGGCGTCGATCCCGAGCCCGCGATCCTCGACCGCGATCTCCACCATCTCGCGCGGGCCCTGGCCCGTCGCGCGCGCGGAGACGCGCACCCACCGCGCGTCACCGCCATACTTGATGGCGTTGCTCACGAGATTCTGGATCGCGGACCTCAGCGCGACGACGTCGCCGGCCACCGGGGGCAGGTCCGCGGGCACGTCCACGACGACCTCGGCACCGGCGGCATCGATCTCGTGGCGACAGGCGGCGAGCGCCTCGTCCACGAGCGCCTCGGGCGCCAGGCTGTCCGGCGGCATCGAGCGCCCGGCCATGATGCCGGCCAGCTGCAGCACGCGCTCCACGGTCTCGCCGAGCCGCCGGGCCTCGTTCTGGATCGTCTGCCCGTAGGTCTTCACGCGCGCCGGGTCTGCGACGATGCCGTCGGCCAGGTTCCCGGCCGCGGCGCCGATGACGGACACGGGGGTCCGCAGCTCGTGCGACACGGCCGCCACGAACTCCACCTGCTGGTGCGCGAGGCGGGCGGCGCGGCGCGCGGACACGACGATGAGCCCAATCGCCACCGCCAGCAACCCCAGCACGCCGGAACTCAGCGCGAGGCTCCGGCGTCGTGCCGCCGCCACGGCGGCCTCGAGCGACCCGGCCCGGTGCTGCGCCACGAGCTGCCAGTGCGCGTGGTCGCTTGCCACCACGCGCGTCTGGAACGTCCCCTCGCGACGCCGGTCGCCTTCGATGACGCCCACGATGACCCGGGTCTCCGTGGCCGGTGGCGCTCCGGCGCCCGACGCGCCCGGAGCCGGGGCCGGACCGCGTTCCGATCGCCCGCCGCGACGCATGAAGAACATCGGGTTGTTGCGCAAGGCGAGCAGGCCGGTCTCCGCATCCGGCGCCGCGGCCGCGATCCCGGCCGCGCGCGGCTCCGACTCGTAGACGATGCGATCGCGGTGTTCGCGCTCGACGACCGCCACGCGGAACTCCGAGGTGCCGTCGGCCGCGGTGAAGTGCCGCGCGACGAGATCGGGCAGCAGCCCCGCCATCACGCGTTCGAGATCGAACCTGATAATCGTGTAGCCGAGGACCGTCACATCGGGCGGCGCGTTGATGGGCGTCCCCTCACGCGTTTCCGCGAATCGCATCCGCAGGATTGGCGCCACGAGCGTCCGCTCGTCGCCGAGACCCAGGGGGGGCATCGGAACCCGCTCGCCGCGCCCGCGATCCGGGCCACGCACTTCAACGCGCGTGCCGCCTGGCGACAGGCGCGCCTTCACGGCGTCGAGATCGGCGGGCCACTCCACGTCCTCGAAAACATCCGAGTCGGGGTTCCACGCTCTGAGGCGCGGCGGGCCGGGGCGCGTGGGCTCGAGCGGGGACTCTGCCAGGTAGATCCGTTCGACGCTGTCGGCGTGCGTCGTGCCGGCCGCCCACGCGTCGAACCGCTCGCGGTACGCGCCCCACGCCTGGGCTTCGACGACGGACGGATCGATCTGCAGCCCGAAGAAGGCGCGGCTCAGCTCGACGTCGAGGTCGTGCGACAACTGCAGGACGGCGGTGTCGAGCGTGCGCTGGCGGCGCTCACGATCCGCGTCGGCAATCTGGTTCAGCCACGAGAACTGCAGCCACGCGAGCAGCGGCAGCAACAGCAGCACGGCTGCCGCCAGCACGGGAAGCCACGAGAACGTCCGTCGTCGCATCACTCGACCCGAAGGCAGTCTAGCACGCGAAAATGCGCGAAAGATCGGCCAATTCCCGCATTTAACATCCTTAACAACCTCTTTGCCCACGCTTAACGTCCAATCGCCGGAAAGGGTCGTATTGTTGGATCATGAACACCACGAACGCCTTTGCCCTTCTCGCGATGACCATTGGTGCGATCACCATCGGACCGCTCGTGCCACCGGCAGCGGCCCAGGGCAACGCCGACGCGGTCGTTGCTGAGGCGCGCAAGGCCCTGGGGGGCGCCCAGAAGATCGATGCCGTGCAGACCTTCGGCCTGGAAGGCAGCTTCCGCCGCATGATGGGCCCGCGGCAGATGGAAGGTTCGGTCGAGGTGACCGCGCAGCGCCCGGACAGGATGCGGCGTATCGAGGACCTCGCCATCGGCGGCATGAGCGGCGGCCCGACGATCGAGCGGATCATGACCCTCAACGGCGACCGGGGCTGGGACGAGAGCAACCAGCGCGGGGGCGGGGGCGGCGGCGGCATGTTCCAGATGCGGATGGGCGGCCCGCCTCCCGGCGGTGCCGGCGGTCCCCGTGGCGAGGGCGGCGAGCCGCCGAGCCCCGAACAGATCGAGAAGTTCCGCGGCCGCATGCTGCGACAGGAACTCGATCGGTGGATGTTCGCCTTCTTCGTGTCGAGCACCCAGCCCATCGCCCATGTCGGCACGGCACAGGCCCCGGATGGGACCGCGGACGTGCTCGAGATCAAGGACGATCGCGGCCAGCCCGTGCGCCTCTTCATCGATCAGCAGACGCACCTGCCGCTCATGCTCCAGTACCAGACCGTGCGCCCGCGCATCGTCACGGTGGGCGGGCCAGGCGGAGGCCCGGGCGCAGGCGGGAGGCCCGGCCAGGCAGGCTCCGGTGCGGCTGGTGGTTCCGGCCAGTCGGGCCAGGCTCCGACCGGAGACAGCCAGCGACCCGATCCGGAGGCCATCCGGAAGCAGATGGAAGCGCAGGGTCCGCCGCCACCGGTCACCGCGACCATGCGGCTCTCGGACTACAGGGCCGTCAGCGGGGTGCTGCTACCGCACCGGATCGAGCAGAGCGTCGGTGACAGCCCGACCGAGGAACTCATCGTGGAGAAATTCCGCATCAATCCGTCGGTCAAGGCCGACCTCTTCGAGAAGAAGTAGCCATGCCACGCCTGCGTTCGTTGTGTCACGCGGCTGTCGTCCTTTCGCTGCTGCTCGTGCCCGCCCCGGGCCTGGCGCAGTCGATCGACGACGCCGCCGAGGTGCAAGCCCCCTCGTCTGCCGCGCCCGCCGGCGCCGGTGTGCTTCGCGTCACCGTCGTCGATGGCACCCGCGCCATCCTGCCGCACGCCATCGTCACGATCACGGACGCGGTGGGCCAGGAGACCATGCGGAACGTCGACGAGCGCGGCGTCGCGGCGTTCGAGGGCCTGGTGCCCGGGGCCTACCAGGTGAAGGCCGAGGCCGAAGGCTTCCGCGAGCTCGGCCTGCCGTTCACCGTGCGCCGCGGGGCCAACGCCACGACGCTGCAGCTCGCTGTGGGCATCATGGAAGAGGTCGTCGTCTCGGAATCGGACACGGCCAACGCCCGTGACAGCGGCTTCAACACGAAGCTGGCCGACGACGAGATCGCCGGGTTGTCCGACGACCCGGACGAGATGGCCGAGCAGTTGCAGATGATGGCGGGCCCTGGCGCCCAGATCTTCGTGGACGGGTTTGGGGGCGGGCGCCTGCCGCCGAAGGACCAGATCCAGCAGATCCGCTTCAACACGAACTCGTACTCGGCGGAGTACCACGAGGCCGGCATGGTGCGCGTCGAGGTCACGACGAAGCCCGGGTTCGGCGGCTGGCGCGGCATGTTCAACTCGGGCTTCCGCGACGAGTCGCTGAACGCGCGCAACGCGTTCGCAGACGAGCGTGCCCCGGAGCAGCAGCAGCGCTACATGGTGAACTTCGGCGGCCCGCTGAAGCAGGGGAAGACGTCGCTCTCCATCTCGGCCGACGGGCTGTCGGCGTACGACTCGCAGACGATCGTGGCTGAAACGCCCGCGGGCCCCTACAACGATCAGGTGCGGCGACCGACGGACGTCCTCAACTTCAACGTCCGCCTGGATCAGGGGATCAGCGCGACGGGCCAGATTCGCGTGGAGTTCCAGCGGCGCAACGACGATCGTCGCAACCTCGGCGTCGGCGACTTCGACCTCCCCGAACGCGCCTACCGCCAGGAATCGATCGTCGACACGTTCCGTGTCCGCAACACGCAGGTGATCGGCAAGAAGATGTTCAACGAGCTGCGGGCGGAGTTTCGCGGACGCGAAACCACGCTGACGCCGACCTCCGAAGCACGGACCATCACCGTCCTCGACGCGTTCACGTCCGGGGGCGCTGGCGTGACCGGGGTGCGGCAGGGCCGAGAGTTCACGCTGGCCGACAACCTGGATTTCACGCGCGGCAAGCACACGCTGCGCGTCGGCGGCCTGCTCGAGGCGAGCTGGTGGGACAGCACGGACCAGCGGAACGCGAACGGCACGTACACCTTCCGCACGCTCGAGGACTACGATGCCGGCCGGCCGTCGCAGTTTTCGCGCCGGTTCGGCGACCCCGAGGTGAGCTACTCGCAGGTCCAGCTGGGGATGTTCATCCAGGACGACTTCAAGCCCCGCAAGGACCTGTCCCTCAGCCTCGGCCTGCGCTACGAGACGCAGGGCAACCTCGACGACCGCTGGAACTTCGCGCCACGCGCCGGCTTCACGTGGTCGCCGCGGGCGGCCAAGTACAACGTGCGCGGAGGCTACGGCATCTTCTACTCCTGGCTCGACACGGGGCTCTACGAGCAGACCGTGCGCCTCGACGGCACGCATCAGATCGACGAGATCGTCATCAACCCGGCCTGGCCGTTCCCGCTCTCGTCCGAGTCCACGGTGCTGCCGCCGAGCATCACGCGGCTCGCAGACTCGCTCGAGCAGCCGACGATCCATCAGGCGTCGATTGGATTCGATCGCAAGTTGAACGACTTCTTCAGCATCCGCGGCGACTACATGTTCATGCGGGGCGTCAGCCAGTTCCGATCGCTCAACGCGAACGCGCCGCTGGCCGACGGCGTCCGGCCGGACCCGGGCGTGGGCAACATCACACAAATCGAGTCCACCGGCCGCTCCGCGCTGGACCGCCTCTCGGCGAGCCTCGACGTCCGTGTGCCGAACCGCCGGATGTTCGGCCACGTGGTCTACCAGCTTGCGAACGCCCGTAACTCGGCGAACTCCGCGACCGCCCTCCCGTCGAACAGCAACGACCCGGACGCGGACTGGGGCCCGGCCGCCAACGATGTGCGCCACCGGCTGATGTTCATGTTCAACACGCCGCTGTTCCTCGGCGTGCGCGCGGGGCTGAACGCGCAGGCGCAGTCCGGTCTGCCCTTCACGGTGACGACGGGGTTCGACGACAACGGGGACACGGTGTTCAACGATCGGCCCGCGGGCGTGGACCGCAACAGCGAGCGGGGCACGGCGCAGGTGACGATGAACCTGCGGCTGAACCGCAGCTTCACGTTCGGGGCACCGGCGAGTGGCGTGCCCGCGGGGCCGGGCGGCATGGCCCCGCCTCCGCCACCGCCATCGAACGCCCAGCGCGGCCCGGGTGGCGGCGACGGCCCGATGATGCAGGTCGTCGAGATGGGCAGCGCCACGGGGCGGTACCGTCTGGACTTCTACGCGCAGGCCACGAACCTGCTCAACCGGACGAACTATCTGGGGTTTGTCGGCAACGTGCAGTCGCCGTTCTTCCTGCAACCGACGTCAGCCATGCCGGCGCGACGGATCGAGATCGGCGCGTCGCTGTTCTTCTAGTCCCCTGGAACCGTGAATCCTGGCAGAATTCCCGGGCGGGGCATCCCGCCTGGCGGCGTTGCTCCTCCCTCAAATACTCCCGGCATTCTCGCTCGTCGCGCCTTGCCAGTCGGGCGCCGCGCGCCGGGACTTCTACCAGGCCTCACGGTTCCAGGGGACTAGCGATCTCAGTAATCGGTCTTCGGTTCTCGGTGCTTGCCAGGGCCAGAACGGGAAAGAGGCCCGACGATCGAGTCGACAGGCACCGAAAACCGACCCGAGAACCGGCCAGGCGGCCGGCCTGGACCCACGGGGCCTACTTCTTCCCCTTCTTGCTCTTGTCGCCCTTGCCCTTCTCGCCCGGGCCGCGATACCCGACCTGCTTGTGGATCGCCTGGTCCATTTCTTCCGGCGTGATCAGGACCGTCGTGGTCATGCTGACGCTGCCGGTCGAGGCCACCGCCAGGGCCAGCGCGGCGACCGACACGTTGTCGGGCGCGTCGGTGAGCACGTACGCGTCGGCATCGCCGAACGCGAAGTAGAACGCTTCGAGCTTCCCACCGAGGCTCTTGACCGCCTTCTCGACGGCGGCACGCCGGCCGGTACCCCCTTCCTTGATCAGGCCGTGCACTCCCTGCGTGTTGTACTTCGCGATGCTGAGATACTTCGGCATACACACCTCTCCTGCCTGGCAGCGATGGCGCTGCTGCGACGTCGCGTTGATTGTGAGCTGACTACGCTATCACAGGCTCAGGCGGCCTTCGGGGTCTTTTTCGGCCGGCGTACCGGGGGACCGCCCCTCCGCCGGCCCATGGTCCAGCGGAGTTGCACGGCGGTGCCGATGAGGCCGATGGCGAGCCACGCAAACGGCACCCAGCGCACGCCTGGCGCCGGGTTGAGCGGGTAGGCCATCCAGGGATCGCCAGCGGTCGCGGCGCCTGCCGCCCCGCGGTGTCCCATCAATGTGAGGGCGCCGACGAGGGCGAACCACGCGCCGCCGAATGCGGTCAGGACGACGATGGCCAGGCGCTGGAGCGCCATCGCGGCCAGGGCCCCGGCGACGCACGCGACCACGACGAGCAGCGCGTGCGGTTCCCGACCGAGCTGGTCGAAGGCGACGTGCACGGCCACCGCGGCGAGGGCGGCGCCGGCGAACGCCACGCCGACGACGTACGCGAACATGAGCACCACGGCGCCGACGGCACCACCGGTGACTGCGACGACGAGCGTCGTGGTCGTCTCGGTGGGCGCGAGCACGGAGGTGGCGATGAGGCCTCCGAGGACGAAGCCGAAGATGCCGAGCACCGGGCGGAAGACGCGGTGCCCGAGCAGGCAGGAGAGCGCGCCGCCCACGATCAGGATCACCGCGGCCGGCACGGCGTAAGACCCGGGCAGCATAGGGGCAATTATACCGGCCTGTTTGCGATACAGTTGAGCGTTCGATGGGAGACCGCCCCGACGGATCACCGGCCCGCCTCCGCCCGCTGGGCGTGGCGGCCGCCGTCCTCGGCCTGCTGCTGTTCGTGTGGGCCCTGCGCCAGACCGGCACGACGCAGATCCTCGAGGGCGCCCGGCGGGTGGGCTGGGGCTTTCTCGTGATCCTGGCACTCTCGGGCTTGCGGTTCTGGGTGCGGGCCCGGGCCTGGGCGCTCGCCACGGACGCCACTCCGCCGCTGCGTGTGGGCGAGACCCTGCCGGCCCTGGTGGCGGGCGACGCGCTGGGCAACCTCACCCCGCTGGGCCTCTTCGTCAGCGAACCGGTGAAGGCCGCCTACGTGCGGCCCAGGGTCAGCCTGATGGACGCGCTGACCGGCATCACGGTCGAGAACCTCCTCTACACGATGAGCGTGGCGGTGGTGATCGCGGCCGGCATGGCGATGCTGCTCCTGCTGTTCAACGTGGGCGAGGCTGCGCGGGACATCGCGGGAGGAGCGCTGGTCGTGATCGCGCTCGCCTTCGCCGTCGGCGGCGTGATGCTGGCGCGCCAGGTCAAGCTCGTGAGCCGGGGCGTCGAGCTGCTGGAACGCCGGGGCCACGCCCCGGCTGCGCTCGCGGCCCGCCTCGAGAAGCTGCGCACCTTCGAGGACCTGATCTACGGGTTCGCAGGTCGCCACCCGCGGCGCGTCGCCGGCATCGTCGGGCTCGAGCTGGTGTTCCACGTGCTGGGCGTGGTCGAGATGTGGTTCACGCTGGCGCTGCTCGCGGGCGCGGCCGCGCCGACGCTGCTCAACACCTTCGTGCTCGAAGCCGTGAACCGGACGATCATGGTGGCGTTCAAGTTCGTGCCGCTGCGCCTCGGCGTCGACGAGGTGGGCACGGAACTGCTCACGCGCACGCTGGGCCTGCCCGCGGGCGTCGGGGTCACGATGGCGCTCGTCAGGAAGGTCCGCATGCTGGCGTGGTCTGCGGTGGGGGTGGCGATCCTGGCACGGCGGCCCTTTGGGCGCTGACGTGTCGAGATTCAGCCGCGCGCGCCCGCCTGCGCGCGCAGCGCGGCCACGATCGCCGCCGCGTCGATGCCGTGCAGGCGCCGGAGGCTGGCCAGATCGCCAGCCTGGCTGAACTCGCGCGGCCCGAGCACGGGCACGTAACGACCGAGCGCCGTGCCCACCCACGTCGCGAGCTGCGGCGAGAAGTCACCGACGACCACCATCGGGGCGCCAACCTCGTCGTCGGCCAGCAGGTCCGCGAGGTGGTGGCTGGCCGTCTCGTCGCCTCGGGCGATCGCCTGCTCGCATCGGGCCCAGTCCCGCTCCAGGCGCGCCCAGCTCGTGAC
>CAYLZN010000238.1:0-9124 GCA_964387935.1 uncultured Vicinamibacteraceae bacterium
GCCCTGGACGAAGTCGCCGAGTTCGCTCGTCTGCTGTTCGACCAGCCGCCGCAGGCCCTCCACGACATGCACCACCGTCGGATCGGCCAGGCGATACCTGACGTACTTGCCGCTGCGGGTGGCGGTCACGAGTCCGGCCCGGCGCAGCGCCTGCAAGTGCTGCGAGGCGTTGGCGCCGCGTCGCATCCGGGAGGCCACCGTGCAGGTCCTGATGATGGACGCGCGTGGGTTCACCGAGGGCGGCCTGCTCGAGGGCGCATCGCGCAGCACGATGGAAGAACTGACCACGGCGACCCTGGAGGCCGACTGGACGCTCGTCTTCTGAGTCGAGGGGAGTGCTGGACCGCGGACGACGCCTCCCAGCCCCGGACGCGATGCTCCCTGGCGGCTGGCTCTGCCCTCACGCCACCCTGGCCTTGACCGACGGCTCCACCTCCGGCCAGATCGTCTGCCGGGCCACGCGCAACGCGTAGTCCGATTGCAGATCGAGCCAGATCTCCGGGGACACCCCGAAGTACTTGCCGAGGCGCAGCGCCGTATCCGCCGTAATCGCACGTTTCCCATTGATGATGCCGCTGATGCGATTGGCGGGGACCGCCAGGGCGCGCGCCAGTCCATTGATGCTGATCCCCAGCGGCCGCATGAATTCCTCCATCAGGATCTCCCCTGGAGGGATGGGCTCGAGCCTTCTCGCCGTCGTCATGTCGTGCCTCTCAGTGGTAGTCCACGATCTCGACGTCGCGCGCCTCACCAGACTTCCACGTGAAGCACACTCGCCACTGGTCGTTGATCCGGATGCTGTACTGCCCCGTGCGGTCGCCCTTCAACGCCTCGAGTTGATGACCCGGTGGCGCCTTCAGGTCTTCGAGCACGCGTGCCCGGTGCAGGTACAGGAGTTTCCGACGGGCGGACCGCTCGATGGCCCTGAACCGCCTGACCTGAATGTCGTTGAAGAGGGACTCGACGTCCTTGTCGCGAAAGGACCGAATCACACCACGAGTGTATTACGCATGACGTCACGCGTCAACCCCGCCGGCTCGCGCGAGCCGTCGGGGTTCGACGAAGTCACGCTCGCGATCGTGACCGCGCTGCAACAACTTCTGCCGGACCACCCTCTGTGCCTGCCGTTCAGGCGCATCGTCGACCATGGGACAGGGAAGAGGTTCAGCCCCGACGCAACCGGCACTGGGCCGAGACGACCCGCCCGATGCTCGAGGCTGGGCTGCGGTGCTGACCCTGTCTACCGGGGCTCTGCCAGCAACGCGCGCCAGTTGGGAATCACGACGAACTGCGGAGGCGGCGGCGTGGACACGCGGCGGATCACGAGGAAACGGCCGTCAGGCGCGACGTCGAAATAGATCAGGCCGGGAATCTCGGCCGCGACGGTTGGGCGAGAGGCCTCGACGCCCGCCTGCGATGGGCTGGCCGCCGCCATGATCTGCCGACCGGCCTGGAAGTACAGCGTTCGCCCGTCGCGAGCCCACCGCGCCAGTGAGGCGCCCTCCATCGAGACGCGCGATTTCTTCGTGGAGCCCGGCAGGTCGCGCACGTAGAGCTGGAGGCCTCCGGTGTCGCGAGCGATGTAGGCCATCCATCGTCCGTCGGGCGACACGGCCGGGCGCGTCTCGACGACACGCGGGGGAGACAGGCGCGTCAAATCCGCCGCGCCGGCCCGCAGCATGAACAGGCCAAGGCCGTCCTCGTCGTTGGCCGAGAAAACCAAGCCCTGTCCGCCCGACAGCTCGCTCGCCTCCGTGCCCACCACGTAGAGGCGGGTTATCCCTCCCACGGGTGAGGGGGCACCGCTGCCGTCGGCTGCGGCCGTGTGCAACGTCCATGGCCCGCCGTGGCTGGACGCGAACAGGAGGCGGCGCCCGTCGTGCATCCAGGAAGGGTTGGCGTGCGCCGCTCCGAACGCTACCCGAACCCCGGCGTCGCTGCCCGCCCCGTATACCCACACCTCGCGACCCGCACCGGTCTGGATGCTGACGGCCACCTGGCGGCCATCGGGGGACAGCGCGGCCGATCGGTAGTCCTGGCGCGGGGCCGGCAGCGGCCGCACCGCGCCCGAACGCTCCACCCACGCCAGTTCCGACTCCGAGCGCACCTGGTCCGGCTGGTAGACGAGCGGCCCTCGAAAGGACACATCGTATCGCGCGTGCCGGTAGTAGGCATGGTTGTAGGCTTCGCCGAGGGCCACGCGATCGACGAGGCGGCGCTCGGGCCCGCGCGGCGCGAGCGTGGTCGGATCAACCGGGATCGCATAGAGCACGTCGCCGCGCACGAAGAGCAGGTCGCCCGGCGGGACGTAGCGCGGCGAGGTCACCCCTCGCATGAGTTCCCGCACGTTGCCGGCAGTGTCGAGCAGTGCGACCCGCCGCTGCTCTTCTGTCGAGCTGATGTGCTCGATGACGAACAGGACGCGTCCGTCGGGAAGCGCTTGTGGCTCCTGGTGGCCGAACGTGTCACCCCGCGCCCCGGCCGACGTGAGGCGCTCCGGCCGGGTGGAGGCCGGCGAGCACCGCGTCAGGCCCTGCAGCCCGCCGACGATGATCGCGCCATCCGCGGCCCACGCGGCTCCCCAGGCGGTGTACGCGTCGCACTGCACGCGCACCGCGCCGCCGGCTGCAGGCGCCGCCGCGATCCCGAGGCCGGGCAGCCAGAACCCGATCGACGCGCCGTCGGGCGACAGAAACGGCAGGGTGGCGCCGCCCTCCGAGCCCGCCACGGGCACCGCGTCGAGACTGGCGAGCGGGCGTCGTAGGAGGAAACGGCTTCCCGCGCGATCGACGCTGAGAACGATGTCGCGGCCGTCCGCTGAAATGGCGAGCGTGCGGTAGGACGAGTCGGCCAAGTCGTGGGCCGGGGGCGGCGTGATCGAGAACATCTGCGGGAGGTCGGCGCCACCCGCTGCCGGCGCTCCGGCCGGGCGCCACACCCAGGCGGCAGCCGCGGCGAGCGATGCGACAGCCGCCAACACCCACGGCGTCAGGCGCCACGGGCGCGATGGCGCCGGCGCCGGAATCCCCGGCGTCGGCGCGCCGTCGCCCTGGGCGGGTCCGGCGGCGCTGGTCGCCTGTTCGATCTCGAGCCGCGCATCGCCAATGTCGTGGAGACGCTGCTTGGCGTCCTTCGTCAGGCAGCGGCGCAGCAGGTCGCGTACACGCCACGGCGTCTCAGCCGGCAGCGCGCTCCAATCGGGCTCGGCGCGGACCACGGCGGCCAGCACGTCGGTGACCGTCTGCCCACCGAAGCACGCGCGCCCGGCCAGCATCTCGTAGAGGACGACGCCGAACGCCCAGATGTCGGCGCGCTTGTCCACGGTCGCGCCCCGTGCCTGCTCCGGGCTCATGTAGGCCGCGGTGCCGAGGATCACACCGGCCCGCGTCACCCCTCGACCCTGCTCGGGGTGCCCTGAGCGAAAGTCGAAGGGCATGGCTGGAGACGTGATCGTCGGCGAGTTGGCGGGATCCGCACTGGCCGGGCCGCCCTCCATCGCCTTCGCGAGCCCGAAGTCGAGCACCTTCACGGTGCCGTCGGGCGTGATCTTGATGTTGGCGGGCTTGAGATCCCGGTGGATGATGCCGTGCTCGTGCGCGTATTCGAGCGCCTCGGCGAGCTGTGTGGCGAGCGGCAATACGTCATCGAGTGGCACCGCCCGGTGCGCGATCCGCTCGGCCAGCGTCAGACCCTCGACGAGTTCCATGATGAGCGCACGCTGGTCGCCCGACTCTTCGAGCCCGTGAATGTGAGCAATGTGGGGATGGTTCAGCGCGGCGAGGGTCTTCGCTTCTCGCTCGAAGCGCGCCAGGCGTTCAGGATCCTCGGCGAACTGCGGTGGCAGCACCTTGAGCGCAACGTGCCGACCGAGCCGCGCGTCCCGCGCGCGGTACACTTCGCCCATGCCGCCCGCACCGATTTGGGCGACGATTTCATAGGGACCAAGGCGAGTGCCAGCCGCCAGGGACACGGTCGCTCCCTGCGGCGGATGATACACCCTGTGGTGTGCAGGGTTGCCCGCGAAAGCAGACGACAACGTAGCCGCGGGCACGGCCCACTCAGCGGAGGCGTAACCCGTTTCAGCCCGGAGTCCGTATACTGAGCCTGAAGGCCCCCAACCCAAGGTGCTGCGTCGATTCACCGCATTCAGGGGGCAGTCATGAAACTCGCAGCAACAGCCATCCTCGTCGCGGCGTTCGCGGCGGCGCCGGTGGTGACCGCGCCGCAGGAACCGGTCAAGTCGTTCGACCAGCTGAACACGCGTCTGGTGCCGGGCGACACCATCTGGGTGACCGACGGCGAGGGGCGGGAGGTGAAGGGCAAGGTCCAGAGCCTCTCCTCGAACGCGCTGTCGCTCGACGCCAATGGGCCGAGAACCTTCGCCGCCCGCGACGTGAGCGTCATCCGTGAGCGCCCGCGCGACTCGCTCAAGAACGGCACGCTCATCGGACTGGGCATCGGCGGGGGGCTTGCGACGGCCTGGTGCATCGGTGCCATCGCCACTGACGAACACCCCGGTGTGGAGTGTCCGGAAGGGTTCATCGTCTTCGGCGGCCTCGGCACCTTGCTCGGCCTGGGCATCGACGCGCTCATCCCGGGCAAGAAGATCGTGGTCTATCGCGCGCCCGGCCCTGCCGGCGCGCCCGGCCACGCGCGCGTGTCGATTGTGCCGGTCGTGACGCCGCGGACAAGGGGTGTGGCGTTGTCGTATTCGTTCTGAGTCGGTCGTATGCACTGAACACGCCCTCACCGGTCGGGCTCGGTGGCATGACCGCCGCGCAGGGCGGAGAGGAGATCACGGTGGCCGACGTGCGTGCGGCCCTGTCCCGGCAGGGCCTGCGCGAAGAGGACATCCAGCAGGGTGACGCCATCCTGTTCCACACCGGGTGGGGTCGCCTCTGGATGAAGGACAACGCGAAGTACGGCACCAGCAACCCTGGCATCGGCCTCGAGGTGGCGCGATGGGTCGCCGACCGCGGTCTCTGCTTCACCGGCGCCGACACGCCGTCGGTCGAGGTCGTGCCGAACCGCGACGCCTCGCTGGCGTTCCCTGTCCACGGGGAGCTGTTGACGAAGCACGGCATCCTCAACCACGAGAACCTGGTCTTCGACGAGCTGCTGGCGGACAGGAAGCACCAGCTCGTGTACGTGTTCGTGCCCGTGCCAATCAAGGGCGCCACGGGATCGCCCGGTTGCCCGATCGCGATCACCTGACACGCCCGCCACGCGAACCGCTCGCCCAGGTCCCACCTGACCTCGTGCAGGAGCTGAGCAGCCTGTCTCCTGGGGTCGACGCGATTCGCGCCCTGATCGCGCGGGCGCTCGTCGACCGAGCCATGGTGGACGTGGCGCATCCCGACTCGCGGACCTGCGCCAGGCACTCGCTGCGATCGCAGACGACCAGGCACTGTCGAGGTGGGCCCAAACCGGGAATCCTGACATCCCATCCTGACGATCTTGCTCGGTCTCGTCGCGCCTTGAAGGCCCGGCGGCCCAGCTCGAAAGGACGAACCATGGCCCAGCAGGAAACGCCGTCGCTGATGTCCCTCGCTCTTCGCATCCAGAGCGAATATGAGGAGATGCCTGGCCTGCATCTCACGCTGCAGCAGGCGTGTCGGCTCTGGGGACTCGGTCCGGAGGTGTGCGCCGCCCTGCTCGAGGCACTCGTCCTGGAGGGGTTTCTCGTCCGGACACGACGCGGGGCTTTCGCGAGGATGTGAGCCGCACCGACGGCCGCCCCTTGCCACCGTCGTTCCCGTCGCGTCCCTTCGGCAGCGCGCACGGCTCCCACAGCCCTGCCCCTTTCCAAGGGCGCGCGGGAACGCCCGTGCCGCGCTATGCTTTCTGCCAGTCGCCCCCCGGTCGCCAGCCCCTCACCTGCGGAGCCTGCGCCATGAAAACCCGGATCACCGACCTGTTCGGCATCGAGCACCCGATCATCCAGGGCGGCATGCACTACGTCGGCTTCGCCGAGCTTGCCGCCGCCGTCTCGAACGCAGGTGGCCTCGGGATCATCACGGGCCTGACCCAGAAGACGCCGGACGCGCTGGCCGCCGAAATCCGGCGCTGCCGTGACATGACCGACAAGCCGTTCGGCGTGAACGTCACCTTCCTGCCGACGGTGACCGCGGCCGACTACCCGGGCTACGTGCGCGCCATCATCGAGGGCGGCGTGAAGATCGTGGAGACCGCTGGCCGCAGCCCCGAACCGGTGATGCCCTACCTGAAGGCCGCCGGCATCAAGGTGATTCACAAGTGCACGTCGGTGCGCCATTCGCTCAAGGCGCAGTCGATCGGCTGCGATGCCGTGAGCGTGGACGGCTTCGAGTGCGGCGGCCACCCGGGCGAAGACGATGTGCCCAACTTCATCCTGCTGCCACGCGCCGCTGACGAGCTGAAGATCCCCTTCGTGGCCTCGGGCGGCATGGCCGACGGCCGGTCGCTCGTCGCCGCGCTCGCGCTCGGCGCCGACGGCATCAACATGGGCACGCGCTTCATCGCCACGAAGGAGGCGCCGGTCCACGAGCACGTCAAGCAGGCCATCGTCGCCGCCACGGAACTCGACACGCGCCTGGTCATGCGCCCGCTGCGCAACACCGAGCGCGTGCTGCGCAACGCCGCCGTCGACCGCCTGCTCGAGAAGGAGAAGGCCCTCGGCGCGACCTTGAAGTTCGAGGACATCATCGAGGAGGTCGCGGGCGTGTACCCGCGCATCATGCTGAACGGCGAGATGGACGCGGGCGCGTGGTCGTGCGGCATGGTCGCCGGCCTGATTCACGACGTGCCGACGGTTCAGGAGCTGATCGACCGCATCATGCGTGAGGCGAACGAGATCATCACCGCGCGGCTGACCGGGATGCTCGGGAGCTGACCGCTCGCCCACGGAGCGGGGGCACGCTCATGCGCTGGTCCTGGCTGAGACGACTCTTCGACCGCGTGGCTCGCATCGGCGCCCATCCCGCCGAGACCGAGGACGAGCGTGTTCGTCGCCTGATCTGGGTGATCACCCTGCTCGTGGGCGCGATCCCCGTCTCCGGGCTCATGGCACCGGTCTTCGTGGCCGTTGGCGCCGTACCGGCCGCGATCCTGTCGGCGCTCGCGGCCGCTTTCTGGACCAGCCAGGTCCTGCTGGTCGGCCTGCTCCGCCGTGGCGTGGACGCGATGGCGCTGGCGAGCCAGCTGTCGTGCGTGGTCCTCTCGTGCGCCGGCGTCCTCGTCATGGGCGGCCTCCCCAGCTCGGGAGGCATCGTGCTGGTCGGGCTCATCGGCCCTCTGTATGCGCTCGCGTTCCCGAGCCGCAGGCGGGCCTGGTGGATGCTGGTGGCCTACCTCGCGTCGCTCGGAATTGGCGTCGCGGTGGGCGACCGCGTGCCCTGGGCCCGTCCGCTTCCAGAATTCGCCAACGTCGTCACCTTCGCCCTGATGGTGATCACGACCGCCGCCAGCGTCTTCGGTGCACTCTACTTCTTCGTCCTCGAGCGCGATCGCGCCCTGGGACTTCTCCGCGAAGCCGAGAATACGATCGCCCGCCTCCTGCAGGCGTCCCCGGGAGCGTCCGAGACGATTCCCGGGTGGTCGGCGACCATGGCCAGGGACATCGCCAGCACCATCGGGGCCGAGAAGATCGGCATCTGGGAGATGGGAACGAACGGCCTGGTGCCAGTCGACACCGATGGTCTTGCGCCACCTTCGATCGACGACGTGCACGACCTGGCCCCGGCGCCGGAAGGGACGTTCGCCCAGACACCGCAGGGCATGCTCGTCGCCGTCCACGGCATGAGCGGAGAGCTGCGCGGCGCCCTCGTGGTCTCGGGCCCATCGCTGCGCTGGACGCAGACCGAGCGGCGCCTGCTGGGCGGGTTCGCGCACCAGCTCGGCGCAGCGCTCGACATGAACCGGATGCGTGTCCAGCTGGCAGCGGCCGACGAGCGGCGGGCCCTGACGAGGCAGGAGATGCACGAGCGGGGGATTGCCACGCTGCAGCTGTGCCCGCGGTGCGGCCGTTGCTACGACCACACGGCGAGCGCCTGCAGTGACGACGGTGCCGCGCTCGAGTCGCCGCGCACGCTTCCGTATCGCCTGCTGGACCGGTATCGCTTCACCCGGGTGCTGGGCGAAGGCGGCATGGGCATCGTCCTCGCCGCGTGGGACGAGCGCCTGCAGCGCGACGTCGCGGTCAAGCTGATCCGACCGGAGCATTTCAACAACCCCGACCTGCGACAGCGCTTCGACCGCGAGGCCCGGACCGTCGCGCGCATCCAGCACCCCGGGGTGATCGCCCTCTACGACTCCGGCGAACTGGACGATGGGACGGCGTTCCTGGTGATGGAGAAGCTCACCGGGTGCGATCTGGCGTCACAGATCCGGGACCACGGGCGCGGCACGCCCGGGCAGGTGGCGGAACTGGTGCGCCAGGGGTGCGCCGCGCTCCGCGCCGCGCACCGGGCCGGCGTCGTGCACCGCGACGTGAAGCCGGAGAACATCTTCCTCGTGGACGACCCGGCCGGGTTCCGCGTCAAGGTCCTCGACTTCGGCCTGGCCAAGTCGATGACCCTCGAGCGGGGCCTGACGCAGACCGGCACGGTGATGGGCACGCCGGTCTACATGTCGCCGGAACAGGTCCAGGGCGAGGACGTCGACGCACGGACGGACGTGTACTCGTTCGCGGCCGTGTGCTACGAGGCGCTGACCGGCAGGAAGGCCGTGACGGGCGACGATCTGGGGCGCGTCCTGATCGGCGTGCTCAACGCGGTCCCTGCCCCGCCGTCGTCGTTCGTGCCCGGCCTGCCACCCGAGGTCGACGCGGCCTTCGCGTCGGCCCTGGCCAAGGACCGGTCGCGGCGCTTGAAAGAGATCGAGCTGTGGGGCTCATCGTTTGTCGAGTCGCTCGAACGGGCCGCGGCCGACGCGGCGGCGAGAGGCTGGTCATTTCCGCGGGAGACCTCGACGATCCGCAGCGGCACCAGCCCGAGCGAGAGAGTCACGTCCTCGACGGACCTGACGCGGCTGACGCCTCCTGGGCCGAATTGATGCCAGGACGGGAGCCGTCACGCAGGCTCGGACCCAGCCGCGTGGCATCGAGGTGCTGCCCTGGCGCGAGTTCCTCGAACGGCTGTGGGGCACC
>CAYLZN010000239.1:0-9114 GCA_964387935.1 uncultured Vicinamibacteraceae bacterium
TACACCTACGACGACATGGTGCGCGCCCAGCACCGCCTGCTCACGGAGCACCTCGGCGTCGGCCACCTGTGGCTGGTCATGGGCACGTCGATGGGCGGGATGCACACCTGGCTGTGGGGCGAGATGTATCCCACCTTCATGGATGGCCTCGTGCCGCTCGCCTCGGTGCCCACCGCCATCGTCGGGCGGAACCGGATGATGCGGAAGATGATCATGGACGCGATCCGCAACGACCCGGCCTGGAACGGGGGCGACTACACCGGGCCGCCGCGGCTGGGCCTGACCGCCGCGATCAACATCCTGCTGATGATGAGCAGCGTCCCCCTGCAGTGGCACGCGCTCGCGCCGACGCGGGAGAAGGCCGACGCGTTTGTCGAGGACCAGGTCCAGCGGCGGCTGCAGACCACCGACGCCAACGACATGCTCTACCAGTTCGACTCGTCTCGGGAGTACGACCCCTCGACGAACCTCGAGCGCATCGAGGCGCCGCTGCTGGCCATCAACTCTGCAGACGATCAGGTCAACCCGCCGGAACTCGGCCTGATGGAGCGGCTGATGCCGCGCGTCGCGCGAGGTCGGTACCTGCTGATTCCAATCTCGGAGCGGACGCGCGGCCACAGCACCCACACCTGGGCGGCCGTGTGGAAGCCCGAGTTCGCGGCGTTCCTCAGCGGCCTGCCCAGGCTGCCGTGACCCGCTACCGGACGACGACGGCCGCCGCGGCGACGGGCTTGCCCTTGCGGTCGCGCAGTTCAGCGGCCATCGACTTGATTTCGGCCAGGTCGCGTTTCATCTCGCTCCAGCCGTACCACAGCGCGTAGTCCGGGTTGGCGTGGAACGTGCCCTGGAACGCCCGCATCCGGTGTTCCAGGAACATGACGAACAGCGTGTTCTCGATGGGCGTGGGCGCATCGTGGAACGCGAGCAGATCCGGGAATGCCGCGGCGTAGCCCTGCGGCTTCGCGAGCACGCCTTCCTTGTAGAGTCCCGCGACGATCCCGATGGCCTCGGCCATCAGGCGATCGATCTCCCGGATCATGTCGTCGCCCTTGGCGAGTTCCGCCTTCGCGAACGACGGCGAGTGGCAGTTGCTGCACACCTGCTGAACCTTGTCCCGCTCGGCCTGCCACGCCTCCTGCGTGAGACGGGCGATGTCGGCGGCCTTGACCGCGTCGAGGCGGGCGGTCGGCTTGCCCGCGGGGTCGAGGACGCCGAGTCCCTGCAGGATCATCGCCCGATCGGCCGCCCACTGCTTGTCGTCGGGCATGGGCAGACGCACCGCGAGGAACCCCCACGCGGTCCGCACCTCGTGATTGCCGTCGGGCATGTGGCAGGTCTGGCACGTCGGCGCGGGGGTGCCCTCCGGCAGCGTGCCGTTCTGCCTGAGCAGGGCCCGCACGCCATGCTTGCTGGCCGAGTACATCTCCCACTGTGGGTGGTCGAATCCCATGTGGCACGTCTGGCAGGCCTGCGGCTGCTTCGCTTCCTTGACGGAGAACGTGTGCCTGGTGTGGCAGGCGTCACAGGAGGCATTGCCATGCAACTGGCCGGAGCTCGACAGCTGCTTCACGTCCGCCTCGCTCTTGAGCCCGATCTTGTGGCACCCGCCGCAGCCCTTCATCCCGGCCGTCATGGCCATCGGCTGCCAGTGGATGGTTGGCATCGCGTTCATCGACGCCCACGCCAGTGCGTGCTTGCCTTTCTTGAACTGCGCCACGCGCTCGGCGTGGCACATGTCGCACGTCTCGGGTGTGGGCAGCCTGGCCTTGGCAGCGTCCTGGGCCGTCTTGTGCTCGTCGCCGTGACAGGTGTCGCATCCGACATCGTTGCCGCTGTGTTTCGACAGCTTCCAGTCGGCGACGACTTGCGGCGACGACTTCTCATGGCACGACACGCAATCCTGCGCTGCGGTGCCCGGGGGAAGGAGGAACAGGAGGGTCGGAAGCGCACCCAGGAAGACGCCAGTTCTGCGGGTCATGAGCACCTCGCTCGAAGCTGGGGGGCGCGACAAACTACCACGAGCCGTCCGGGCAGCTCGTATGGCGCGGATCATACATCTACCGCATCGTCCGGGCGTGAAGCGCCTGCACCGTCTCGAACGTATCGGCCTCCGAGGCGGGCTTGTCCGTGCGATACCGCTTCACGCGCGCGAACCGCAAGGCGAGGCCACCTGGATACCGCGGGCTCACCTGGATGTCGTTGAATGCAACCTCGACCACGAGCTCCGGGCGTACGCACACCGTGTAGTCGTCTCGCGCGAGTTCCCGTGCGAGCAGTTCCCGCGTCTGCCATGCGAGCACCTCGTCGGTCAGGCCCTTGAAGGTCTTCCCGAGCATGACGAACGCGCCGCCGGCCGGGTCACGGGCGCCGAGGTGCAGGTTGCTCAGCCACCCCTGCCGGCGCCCGCTGCCCCACTCGGCCGCGAGCACGACGAGGTCCAGCGTGTGGGCGGCTTTCACCTTCAGCCACGCGGAGCCGCGACTGCCCGCCTCGTACGGCGCGACCACGGACTTGGCCATCACGCCCTCGTGACCACGTGCCAGCGCCTCGGCCAGGAACCGCGCGGCAGCGTCGGGCGTGGAGACCCGGGTGCTCGGGACCACGAGCGGGGCGGCGACCACGTCTGTCAGGCACGCGAACCGCTGCGCTTGCGGGTCGTCCAGCAGTACCTGACCGTCCCGGTACAGCGCGTCGAAGAAGAACGGTGTCAGCGGCAGCTCTGCGCGCAGCGCGTCGATGTCGCGTGTGCGTCCGACGCGTCGCATGGTCGTCTGGAACGGCTGCGGTGACCCGTCGGGCCGCAGCGCCAGCACCTCGCCGTCGAGGATCAGCGAGGCAGCCGGCAGCGCGCGGACGACGCCGACGACCTCGGGGACGGCTGGCGTGACGTCCCGCAGGTGGCGTGAGAACACCCGCACCTCTTCGCCCAGCTTGTGGACCTGCACCCGCGCCCCGTCGAGTTTGAATTCCAGCGCAGCCTCGCCCAGGCCCTCGAGCGCCGCTTCGACCGAGGGTGCGGAGTCCGCGAGCATGGGCCGGATGGGGCGCAGCAACTGCACCGTGCAGCGGGCCAGGCCGGCATCGCCTTCCACGAGCGCGGTCCGCGCGACCTCCGGCAGGCTGCCGCTCATCATGACCGCGCGACGGACGCGCGCCGCAGGTACCGACGCGGCCAGCGCCACGGCCTCGGTGAGCACGCCGTCGAGCGCACCCTGGCGGAGGTCACCATGGAGCAGCCGCACCAGGAACTCCTGCTCCTCACGGGTCGCGCGCGCGAGCAGATCGCGCAGCCGCGACACACGGGCCTGCACGGCTCCCGTGCCGGACACCGCGGCGATGTGTTCGAAGGCGGCCTCGACCTCGCGCAGGCTCAGCGTGGCGGTCTCGGCTGGCGGAGGCGTCGCGGCGGAGGCGATGGCGGCGTGGCCGAGCCCGAGCACCCGCGGTCGCGTGTCACCGACGAGACACGATGCCGCGAACTCGAGGTCTCCCGGTTCGAGGCGGCGCAGCAGGTCAGCCAGGTGCGCCGTCTTGTCGAGGCGGCCGGCGACGCCCGACACCGCCCGGGACACTCCGACGAGTTCAGCGAACAGCATGGACGCGCGTCAGGAACGCCGCAGCCTCGCGGCGGAACACGTCGGTCCACGTGTGCCCGCCGTCGAACTCGCAGATGGTGGTCTCGGTCCCGTGTTCGGCGAGCCAGGCGCGATCCGTGGCGAACTGCTCCCTCGAGTACCACTGGTCGTCGGTCCCGCGCGCGAGCAGGACGGGCGGGAGCCGCACGTCGTCGTGTCGAATCTCGGGCGGGATGTCGCCGCCCAGCGCCAGGACCGCCCGGCAGGACTCCTCGTGCGCGCCAGCCCGGAACGCCATCGCGACCCCCTGCGAGAAGCCGAGGAAGACGAGCGGGAGGTCCCTCCCGCCGGTCTCGTCTGCGCGTGGCGTGAGCGCTTCGCGCACGCGCCCGACGACCGCCCGCACGTAAGCCACGTTGTCGGCGATCGCCAGCTCCCGGTCCTGGCTGGTCATCCAGTGCGCGGCGACGTCGCCAGCTTTGGTGTAGAAGCGCAGCAGGCCCTGGACCGACACCAGCCCCCAGCGGTCTGCGCCCGGGATGGACTCGAGATCGGTCAGGAACCCGTCGGCGGTCTGCGCGTAGCCGTGGAACCCCACCAGCAGGCCCGTGCGCGGTGTCGTGGACGCCGTGTCGCGGACGAGGAAGCGGCCGTGAATGGTCGTGGGAATCGTGTGAACCGAGGGCACGTCGTGATTGTAGTCCTCACCGACCCAGGTTCACCCTCGCGCCGATCATCACGCGCCGCGGGTCCACGAACACCGTCGGTTGCCCGAAATTCGGGTCGCGTCCCCGGTGCTCACCGTCCGGCGCGCGTGCCGAGGAACGCCAGCCGAGCTGCGAGCCCGATCATGAAGAGTCCGATGAACGGGCCGATATCGATCAGCCCGCGGTCGCCCGGCGGCCAGGGGAAGGTGGCAGCGTTCAGAACGATCAATGCCGCACCGAGGGCGGCCGAGGAGAGACCCCACCAGGGCCCGAGGCCGCGGCGCACCCGCATTGCCACCCCCGAGCACATGAGGGCGGTCCCGATCAACATGTCCCACGCCACATCAAGCCCGAGGTCGACCAGGCGCAGTCCCCGCCGCAACGCTCGGGCGGTCTGCTCCTCGAGCCCGGTTGTCATCTCGCCGATGCCGGCACCCACCGCGAGCTGGACGACGATCATCCCGAGAACGGTCGCGAAGGCCGCAACTGCGAACACGATGCCGAGGCGGTTCGACGTGCTCTCGCGCTCGGCCGCGATGTAGCTGTAGAGACCATAGCTGTAGACGATGCCCAGGATGGGGAACGCGCTGACGACGAGCAGCGAGACCGACGTACCGAGCTGGGTCTCCGACCAGGGGACCAGAATGGCGAGGAGGTAGCAGGCCACCCCCATGATTCCCGCGATTCCGCTGCGGATCCAGAGGCGATGGTCGGGCATGACAGTGCCGATGATACCCGCAACGAGTGCCCGCCGGGCCCAACCTTCCCTTGCCAAACCCGCGCCCGGCGTGAAAGATCGTGCTCGCATGGGGCGACTGGCGTGGTGTGCGTCAATGGCCGTGGCGCTGGCGGCGGCCGCGTCCGCGTCCGCGTCGGCGGAGCCGCCGCAGCCTCTGAAGACCGGCGAGGGTCCCGCTTCGACCAGCGTGTCTTCGACGAGTTGCGCGATGCCGCCGCGCGCCTCTGGCCCTGAGCCCCGAACCGAGCCTTGAGCCCCGAGCCCCGAGCCCCGAGCCCTGAGCCCTGAGCCCCGAGCCCTGAGCCCTGAGCCCCGAGCCTGTCCATGTCCCCATCTGCCAATCGCCAACGTCTCTCGGATTTCGGACTCGGCTTGATGGTCGCGTCGCTGGCGGCGCTGGCGGTCTCGTCGCCGTGGTTCGCCGGCGAGGGCCAGGCGCAGCTGATCGGCCTGCTGCTCATCGGCGCCGGGCTGCTGGAGTTCTGGCATGGCTTCCGGCGGTCGACGCCCGCCGGCCAGCGCGCCGCCTGGCTTGGCGGCGCGGTCACGATCGCCATGGGCGTCCTGGTCCAGAACGCCGCCGCCCTCGCCGTCACGGGCGTGATCGTCCTGCTGGCGGGCTGGTTCGCCCTCGACGCGCTCCGCTACGTGATGCGGGGCCTTCAGGGGGACTACACGGGCAGCACCGCCGACTGGCTGCTCCCGGCGCTCGGCAATCTCGTCGTCGCGGTGGCCATCCTCGTCGTCGGGCGTCGCGCCACCGACTGGACGCTGGCGATCGTGGCAGCCCTGCGTATCGCCGGCACCGCCTGGAACATCGTCTCGACGCCGGCGTTCACGGCGCGTGACGCGGGCGCGACGGCCCTCGAACAGCTCGGATTGCCCGACGAGCCGGAGCTCGTGGCCGTGGCCGCGCGCATCGAGGAGCAGGAGCGCGCCCGGGCGGCCGCGGATCGCGGCTGGGTCTGGGGGTTCCTCTTCACGCTCTTTGCCATCCACCTGGGGCGCATGGGGTTCGACCGATCGCGGCTCGGCATCGCGTCGCCGCTCGTCGCGGTGATTGGCGACGTGTTCATGGCGCTGGTGATCGCCTTCGTGATCGTCATTCCGCTGAACCTGGGGCTGCGCAGGATGACACGCGGAGTCGAGCGGTGGCTGTGGCGCTGGTGCCTGGACGATGACGGCCGTGGCCTGAGCGCGTGGATTCGTCGGCCGGTGCGCGCGGTGCTGGAGTGGCGGCTGCGCTTCTCCGTGCGCATGCGCAGCGCGCGCTACTCGGCCCGCACGGCCTTCGGCCGCGGCCTGCAGATCGGGCTGCCCTTCGCCGCGATCATCGCGGCCAGCGTGCCGGTCTTCGGCATGAGCTGGTTCTTCGACACCGAGAACTGGGCGGCGGGCATGTGGAACTCGTGGGCCGAGGCACGGACCGACACCTGGCGCGAGGCCATGGTCAAGGCGACGTTCGACGCCGAGAATGCCAGAGACCCGAGCCGCTGGTATTCGGTGGCCCCTGACGGTGTCGAAGGAGGCGGGGACTTCTCGTTTCTCGTGATCGGGGACCCCGGGGAAGGCGATCCGTCGCAGCACGTCCTCCGCGATCGGATCCTCGAGGCGACATCGCGCGAGGAGGTCAGGTTCATCCTGATCTCCTCGGACGTCGTCTATCCGACGGGCGCCATGAAGGACTACGAGGCGAACTTCTGGCTGCCCATGAAGGGCACGCGCAAGCCGGTCTACGCCATCCCCGGCAACCACGACTGGTACGACGCGCTCGAGGCCTTCACGGCCACGTTCATGGAGCCCGGGGCGGCGCGGGCGGCCATGCGTGCGCGTGTCGCCGCCGACAATCACCTGTCGGCGACCACCGAAGGACGCATCGACGAACTCATCGCGAAGGCGGCGTTCCTGCGGCAGCAGTACGGCGTTCCCACGGGCTTCCAGCGGGCGCCGTTCTTCGACGTGCAGACGCCGCAGTTCGCGCTGATCGCCGTGGACACCGGCGTCGCGCGCACGGTGGACCCTGTGCAGTGGCGGTGGCTCGAGGCGGCGCTCGAAGAGGCGCGCGGGAAGACGGTGATGGCCGTGCTCGGGCATCCGTTCTATGCGGGCGGCCACTACACGGCAACCGGCCACGAGGGATTCACGAGGGTGCACGACCTGCTGAAGCGGCACGGCGTGCCGATCGTGATGGCCGGGGACACGCACGACCTCGAGTACTATGCCGAGCCCCGGCCGCAGAACGCCGGGCCGCCGGTGCACCACTTCGTGAACGGGGGCGGCGGGGCGTACCTGAGTTTCGGGACGGCGCTGGCGTGGCCGGCGACGCCGGCAGCATCCCGCTGGGGGTTCTACCCGCGCACCGATCAGGTCCGATCGAAGATCACCACGAACCTCACGATCTTCAAGCGGCCGCTGTGGTGGTGGACCGACACGCTCGACGCGTGGCCGTTCTCGGTGGAGTGGTTGTCGTCCGCGTTCGACTTCAACGTGGCGCCCTTCTTTCAGAGCTTCGTCGAAGTGCGCGTCGAGCCATCGATGCGGCGCGTGCGACTATTGCCCTGGGGCATTGCCGGGCGGCTGCACTGGCGGGACTTCCAGGCATCGAGTGATTTCGTCCCGCTGGGGGCGCTTGAGGACGATCTGGCCGAGTGGGTCGTGCCGATGCCGTGACGCCATGAGTCGACGAAGGTCCCGCGTGCCCAACTGCTGGGGGGCGGCAGGAAGCCTGGCGCTGGCCGTCGTGCTGGCGACCGCCTGCTCCTCGAAGCCCGGGCCTGAGCCCGAGCGCGCTCGCCCCGCCAGCGACGATGCAGCCGCCCTGTTCGACGCCGGCCAGCTCCACGAAATCCGACTCCAGGTGAAGCCGGCGGACTGGGCCGCGTTGCTCGCCCACTACGGCGACGACACCTACTACGAGGGCGCGCTCGTGTGGCGGGATCGCAAGGTGTCCCGCATCGGCCTCCGCTCCCGCGGATCCGGCAGCCGCAACGAGCACAAGCCAGGGCTCAAGATCGACTTCCACCGGTACATCGACGACCAGCGGTTCCTGGGCCTCACCTCGCTCGTGCTCGACAACCTGTACACGGACGTGTCGCTCTTGCGAGAACACCTGGCCATGGCCTTCCTGGCGAGGATCGGCCTCGCGGTGCCGCGTGAGGCCTACACGAAGCTGTTCGTGAACGACGAGTACATTGGGCTTTACAGCAGCGTCGAACCCATCGACAAGCGCTTCCTGTCGCGCGTGGATGGCCCCGGTGACACGGGCTACTTGCACGAATACCGATGGAAGGACGAGTGGCACTTCACGGATCTGGGGCCATCGCTCGAGCCGTATCGCGAGCGTTTCTCGGCGAGGACCCACGAACGCGAGTCCGACGAACGGTTGTATGCGCCGGTGCGTGACTTCGTGCAGGCGTTCAACGGGCCGCCGTCCGGGCCGGCCGACCTCGCGCCGTACCTCGATGCGCGGCCGTTCCTGCGTCAACTGGCGGGCGAGGCGTTCCTGGCTGACTGGGATGGGCTCGTCGGCGACTTCGGGATGAACAATTTCTACTTGCTCCGGGCTGCCGGCAGCGGCCAGTTCCGATTCCTGCCCTGGGACAAGGACGGCACGTTCAAGGCAGACGATTACCCGCTCTGGCCCGACGGCATGGAGGAGAACCGTCTCGTGCGGCGGTTGATGGCGGACCCGGCGCTGAAGAGTTTTTACCTGCGGGAGCTGGCTCGCTGCGCCGACGTGGCGGAATCGCGCGAGGGCGGAGACGGCGTCGGGCCGGGGGGGGCGCCGGCGCGGCCGTGGCTCGAGCGCCTGCTGGAGGAGCGCTACGCGCTGATTGCCGACGCGGCGCACACGGACGGCCGGAAGCCGCAGTCGAACCGGCTGTTCGACGAGGCGGTGGACGGACTGCGCCGCTTCGTGCGCGTCAGGCCGGGGGTGGTGCGGACGTTCGTGGGAAAACAGACCGTGGGGTGAGGTGGTTTATTTTTTAGTTGTGGGGGGGGGGGCCCCCAACCCAGAAAATTAAATACAGTCCCCCCCCGGCCCCCCCAAACGGCCCGGCCCCCCCCCCCCCCCCCGCGGGGCCGCCGGGGG
>CAYLZN010000240.1:0-3589 GCA_964387935.1 uncultured Vicinamibacteraceae bacterium
TGGTGCTGGCGGGCGGCACGACTCCCGTGGACCGCCATCTCGTCCAGTTGACGGGCCGACGCCTCGTGAAGCTCTCGGACCGCCTCACGATCGTCGATCCGGGTGGCATCGACGTCGCCGACCCCGGGCGCGTGCTCGGCTCGGTGCCCGACGAGGCTGTCGTGCTCTGGGTGTCGTTCCAGCACGCGACGTCTCTGCGCCGGATGGACGTCGGGCGCGCCGCGCGTGCGATCACCTCGGCCAGCCGACGCCCCGTGTTCACGATGGGGCAGTCCTTCGTCGGTCGAGGCGCGATCGGCGGGTCGGTGCTCGGGGTCGAAGCGATCGCCCAGAAGGCTGGCGGCCTCGTGGCGCGGGTGCTCGACGGATCGCTTCCGGCGAGTGCGAAGGTGGAGTCGGTGTCGCCGGTCACGATGCTCGACGCTCGAGAGCTCGCACGCTGGAACGTCCCCCGTGCCCGGATCCCCGCAGAGGCCGTGATCATCAACCGGGCTCCGAACCTGTGGGACGACTTCCGGCTCGAATTGATCCTCGCCCTCGGCACGCTGACGCTCATGGGTCTGCTCACGGCCGTGCTCGTGCTCGAATACCGGCGGCGCAGCGCGGCCGAGCTGCGGTCCAAGGAGCGGCTCACCATGGCCGCCCGCATGGCCCGCAGTGCGACGATGGGGCAGCTGTCCGCGGCGCTCGCGCACGAACTCAACCAGCCGCTCGGGGCCATCCTCAACAACGCCGAAGCGGCGCGCATGATGCTGAAGCTCAGCCCTCCGGCCGTTGATGACGCACTCGAAGCGCTTCAGGCGATCCGCGAAGACAACGTGCGCGCGTCGCAGGTCGTCCGCAAGGTGCGGGCCCTCTACGAGAAGCCGTCTCTCGAGGTGCGGGCCGTGGATCCCGTGCGCCTGGTGGACGAGGTTCTGTCGCTGAGCGAAGCCGACGCGCGACGGCGCGGCGTGCGCGTGACCAGGGACGTGCCTGGGGGCCTGGACGCCGTGGCCGGAGACCTCGGACAGCTCCAACAGGCTCTGCTGAACCTCGTCTTCAATGCGACCGAGGCCGTGGAGTCGCAGCCGCCCGATCGGCGGCACGTGCGCGTGTCGGCGGAGAACCAGGCAAACGAGGTGCGATTCAGCGTCACAGACACCGGGCCTGGCCTCGCCCCTGACGTGCTGCCGTTCATGTTCAAGCCCTTCTTCACGACGCGGAAGGGCGGCCTGGGCATGGGCCTGTCCATTGCCCGGGCGGCCGTCGACGCCCAGGGTGGACGGATCTGGGCGGAGAACCGGCCGGACGGCGGCGCCGCGTTCCACTTCACGGTGCCGCGGTGGGACCCGGCGCGTCACACGACATCGCATCCGGACGGGGACAGCGTGTTCGAGTCGCGCCCAGCCGAGAGCGTCTGACGCCTGTCCGAACGGACAAGTGGACTGGCCTCGGCGTGAGTGCTATCGTCCGACTCATAGGAGGCACGTTCATGTCGCTTACGACCAAGTACGCCAACGTCATCGCGCAGGCCCAGAACCTCGGGCTGAACAACGTCAAGGTGACCGAGACCGGGGGCAAGCTCCAGGTGTCGGGCACCACTGAGTACCAGATGCAGAAAGACCTGCTCTGGGATGCCATCAAGAAGACGCCGGGCTGGGAACAGGAAGTGTCGGCCGACATCAAGGCCGAGAAGTCGGATGTCTGGGGCGTGTGGGAAGTGAAGCCCGGCGATTCGCTGTCGAAGATCGCGAAGTCGGCGTATGACAACGCCGGCGAGTACATGCGGATCTTCGAGGCCAACAAGAACATCCTGAAGGATCCGAACCTCATTCAGCCTGGCCAGAAGCTCGTCATCCCGAAGAAGTAGGCTCGGGACCGCTCATGTCGACTCAGAAGGACTACACCGCGGAGGAGTGGAAGGCCATCTCGGTGGCCCCGTTTCTCGCGGGCCTCTACGTCAGCATGTCCGATCCGAGCGGCCTCGTGGGCGTCGCCAAGGAGGCCATGGCGGTCGGCAGGCTCATCGCCGAGACCGGGCTGACCAGCCCCACCGAACTGATCAAGTCACTGTCCGAGGGCTTGAAGGGCGGCGGAGAACGGCCCGAGATGCCGGACATTCCGAAGCGTGACCTGACGGCCGCCCGCGCCGCCATGGCAGAGCACCTGCAGAAGGCAGCGGCCGCGATCTCCAGCAAGTCGCCGGCGGAGGCCGAGGCGTACAAGGCCTGGCTCATGACGGCGGCGAAGAAGGTGGCCGAGGCCTCGAAGGAGGGCGGCTTCTTCGGGTTCGGCGGAACCCTCGTGAGCGAGCAGGAACAGGCCGCGATCAAGGAGCTGGCGGCCACGCTCGGGGTCAACGCCTGAACTACGCGCAAGTGCCACGTGCGACGTGCCTCGGTGCTGCGTGCGCGCACGTGGCACCCGGCACGTGGCACCCGGCGGGCCGCCAGCCGCAAGTCGCCAGCCGCAAGCCGCAAGCCGCATTGATTAGCTGACGGCCTTGACGTCGCCCGTCGCGGTGGACCCCTCCAGCGTCCGCCTCGTCGCCCCGAGTCGCAGCGCGCGCTCGATGGTCTCGAGCAACCGGTGCGCATCGACTGGCTTCCCGAGAAAATCCACGGCGCCCGTGTAGCTCGCGGGGTCGAACGTCGAGGGGTCGACCTGTCCGGAGATGAAGATCACGGGCGGGATGTCGGACCGCGTCGAGAGCGCTCGATAGAGGTCCAGGCCGGTCATCCCGGGCATGTGGACGTCGAGGATCAGGCAGCCCGGACCGGGCTCGAAGTGTTCCAGGAATTCAGGGCCCGAGCCGTAGGCGCGTGTGGCGTACCCGGCCGCGCGCAACAGGCGTGTCATCGACGTCCGGAACGACTCGTCGTCATCGACGATGTGCACGACAGGCGCGGGAAGTGGGGCCATGGGGGCTAATCGCACAGTATGCTCGCGGTAGACCTCGTTCCACTATTGTCTCTTCGTGTCGTGGCCAGGCCGTGACCGCGGTCAGCCCTGCGCGGGTCCGATGCCCAGTTCGCCGGCCATGCGCACCAGGTCGGCCAGTGAGTCCGCGGCCATCTTCTGCATGACCTGCGAACGGTGCGCCTTCACGGTCCGTTCGGTCCGGCCTACTTCCCACGCGATCTGCTTGTTCAGCAACCCCGTCACGACCAGCGCGAAGATCCGGCGCTCGGCGGCCGTGAGCGTCTCGTAGCGCGCGCGCAGCGTGTCCAGGGTCGCCCGCCTGGCTCGCGCGGCGGCGTCGCGCGCCAGGGCCCGGGTCACGGCCTCGAGCAGGGCCTGGGGTTCCACGGGCTTGGTCAGGAAGTCCTCGGCGCCGGACCGCATGGCCTTGACGGTCATGGGCACGTCGGCGAATCCGGTGAGGAACACGATCGGCAGCGCGATGCCGCGCACGCCCAGGGCCTGCTGCAGGTCGAGGCCGCTCTGGCCCGGCATGCGCACATCGAGAATGAGGCAGCCAGGGCCCTCGACGTAACGCTGGAGGAAATCGCCGGCCGACTCGTAGATTTCAACGCGGTGGCCCATCGCCTTCAGCAGGCGGGCCATCGACGCACGGACGGACTCGTCGTCGTCGACGACGTGGAGG
>CAYLZN010000240.1:3599-9108 GCA_964387935.1 uncultured Vicinamibacteraceae bacterium
TGGAGGAGGGGCTGGGCGGCGTCCATAGTGGGTGGAGCGAGTGTCCCCGCGTCGGGAGTATACGACGGGAAGGGCCCGGCCGTGCGCGCGCGGGGCCGTGAGTCCCTTCACACCAAAGGCCAATGGCTGGCGAGCGTCGTGCGCGGGAGAATCCCAGGAGCACCAGCGCCCGGGCGGTCCACATCACCCGTCGCCGCGCTGGTCCTCCTTGGGGGAGCCCGTGAACGCCTCGACTGCCGCACTCGACCTGAACGCCCGCGCGACTGAGGCCCTACCATCCGGCCAGTCCATGGCCCCGGCCACGTGCTGCGCCCACTGCGGATCGACGTACTTGCGGCGTGCGCGCCGCGAGGCGTGGCAACGGGTGGCGTTCGCGTTCAGCCCGCTGCGTCCGTACGAGTGCTGGCACTGCGGCTGGTCGGCGTGGCTGCAGGTTCCCGAGGGCGCCTCACGGGCGTCCCTGGCCGATGCTCGTCCCGTGTGGCTGTCGATTCTGCCCGCCCGGTTCGATGCGGCCCTGTGGGTCGTGTCGGGCGTGTTCGTCCTGGGCGCGATCGCGCTCAATCTCTAAGCTCAGCTCAGTCTCCAGCCGCACTCCGTCCAGGCCCACACCAGGGTCGCGCCGGTGAACTCGGTGCGGCGCGCGCCCTGCTGACCGCCTGAAAACAACAACGGGTGCGCGAGCGGGACTCCTCGTCCCACCCGTGCACCCGTGGTGGTGTCTGGACCGTGCGGGGACTACTTCCTGGCCTTGCGGAGGCGGCTGGCGACGAGGGCGAGGCCGGAGCCGAACATCCAGAGCGTGGCGGGCTCGGGAACTTCGGGAACCTCGGGAACCTCGTTGAAGTCGGTCGATTCGGGCGACGCGCTGTCGAGGCCGACCACGAAGGTGACGGGCCGGGCGGATGCCAGGCGCGCCTCGGCGCTCGGAAACTCCTCGAGGACGGCCGACAGGCTTTCGGCCGACGCATCGAACGAGCCCAGGAGGCCGCCGTTGCGCGTCGAGATGTCGGACGCGGTGGACACGGTCAAAGGAGCCGCTGCAGCGAGGGCGGGCACGAAGGCCACAGCCAGCAGAGCGAGAGTCATCGTGCGACGCATCGTCAGTACCTCCAGTCGGGCGCTTGGGAAACGAACAACCGGGGATGATTGTCGTCGTCGGCGTCCCGCGGAGGAATCGTCCCAAGGTGCAGATTCAGGCGCGATCGCCCTGATCTTTGGTGCAGGGCGGCACGCGCGGCCGATGTGCGAGGGCCTTGTCAGAAAGGGCACTTGCGCTCGCCCTGAGCCGCTCCTAGTGTCGAAGGGTTTGTCTGCTGCCAAAGGAGACCGTCATGAGCGATCTGTGGGACAAGGCCAAGGCTCTCGCGAACGAGGCCGCGGACGTGGTGAAGGATGCCGCGAACACCGCGACGGCGATGTCGGCCGACGTGGTCGACAGCGCGGTCGACGCGACAAGGGACGCGGCCAGCAAGGCCGGTGAACTCGCCGACCGGGCCTGGGATGCCACCAAGGACATGGCCAGCACGGCCGGCGACCTGGCCGCGAAGGCCGCGGAGAAGACCGCCGAAGTGGCTTCGGATGCTACGAAGAAGGCGGTGGAAGTCACCAAGGAGGCGGCCCACGAGGCCGCGTCGGCGATCAAGCGGAGCTAGTCCGTCAAGGGGCTTATCGGCCCGAGGAGTGTTTTCGTGTCCACCAACCTCATTGATTTGTTGACCAACGAATTCGGCGCCGACGTGCTCGGCAAGGTGGCCTCTGCCCTCGGCGAACCCGAAGGCAAGGCGCAGGCCGCCATCGGCTCGCTCGCTCCGGCCGTGATCGGGGCGCTGGCCAGCAAGGCCACGACGACCCAGGGCCTGGGCGACCTCTTCGACCTGATGCGCACCAGCGGGTTCGACGGGTCCAAGTCCGCGGGGCTGTCGAGCCTCCTGGGCAGCGGCATGAGCCTGACCGACCTCGTCACCAAGGGGGCGCCGCTCGTGGCCTCGCTGTTCGGCAGCCGCCAGAGCGGCGTCACCGACTGGCTCGCCTCGACAGCCGGCATCGGCTCGAAGTCTTCGTCGTCGCTCCTCGGCCTCGCCGCGCCGGTGGTCCTGAACCTCCTGGGAGGCCAGCTCCGCAAGGGCGGGGGGTTCAACCAGAACGTGCTCGGCGACCTGCTGGCCGGTCAGGGTCAATTCCTCCGCGACAAGGCGCCCGCGGGCCTCGCGGCCGCCCTGGGCCTCCCGGACTTCTCCAAGCTCGGTGTGGCGGCCAGGCCGGTCGCGCCCGCGGCGCAAGTCGAGTACAAGGAGCCGCCCCGCAAGGAGTCCGGCACCAACTGGCTTCCGTGGCTGCTGATCCCGCTGCTCGCCCTGCTCGCCTGGTGGTGGTTCGCGGGGCGCGAGCCTGTCGGTACCCTCGAGCCGAGAATCGCGGTCGCCAACGAGGAGGGCCGCATCGTGTGCTCGGCGAGCGTGCGCGACGAGGCCACGCGCGACGCCATCCTGAAGGCCCTGCGCGGCGCGTTCGGCGAGGCGACGACCTGCGACATCACGATCGACAGGAACATCAAGAAGATCGCCTGGCTCCCCAACGTGGACAAGATCCTCGCGGCGCTCAAGGTGCCAGGCACCGAGTTCCTCCTCGACGGCCCCAACCTCCGTCTTGGCGGGTGGCTCAGCGCCGCCGATCGCAAGCGGATCATGGACGAGTTGACCGGGATCTTCGGCACCGGCTACTCGTGGGGCGATGCGTCCGACAAGGCGACGGAGTACGTCACGGGCGCCAAGGCGAAGGCCCTGGCGGCGCTGGCCGCGATCGGGGCCGCGTTCTCGGCCGAGCCGTTCATCAACGCCATGAACCTGGCGGTGATCAACTTCGCCACCGGCAGCGCGGAGATCCCCGCGGGCGACCAGGAACTCATCGAGAAGGCCGCCGCGACCCTCAAGACGGCGCCGAAGGGCACCGTGATCGAGATCGGAGGCCATACGGACAACACGGGCGACCCTGCCGCGAACCAGAAGCTCTCGGAGGACCGCGCCACGTCGGTCCGCAACGCGCTCGCGGCCGCCGGCGTCGACGGGGCGATGCTCGTGGCGAAGGGTTACGGCGACACCAGGCCGGTGGCGTCGAACGACAGCGAGTTCGGCCGGTTCCGGAACCGCCGCATCGAGTACTCGGTCGTGACGGTCGGCAAGTAACCCACGGGTAACCCAGGGGTCAGGTCTTCCCTCGAACCACGGATCGAGGCCAAGACCCGACCCCCGGCTTTACCGCACTGAGAACACCAGGTCGTCCCGGTCGTTGTACGTGCCCGTCGTGCACGTGCCCGCGGTGCCCTGGTAACGGAACTGCGCGCGGACGGCCTGCACCGGGCCGGCGGGAAGCACGTAGGTGGCCGAGAGCGTCTGGGCCCCACCCGTCGACGGCGTGAGCGTCGCGAGCAGCGTCCACGTCGGACTGCTCGCGTTCGCCGTGGAATACAGGTCGAGGCGATCTTCCGCCGGGCTGCTCCAGGCCCAGACCGTGGCCTCGACGCGAACCGTCTTGCCCGCAGCCATCACGGACCCGTCCACCGTTGAGACCTTCAGCCGGTCGAGTGACTCGTCCACGTGGTAGGTCCCGGACGTGCCGTCGGCGCAGGTCGCGCCGAGGGTGTTCGGCTGATTCGGTTCGGGGCCGCGCCCGTCGCGACCGAGCAGCAGCGACGCTCCCGAGTCGCACGAGGTGCCGAACGCCGTGCAGCGGGGTGTGCGGAGCGTGGCGTCGTAGGTCGCGACCACCGGGCCGGCCGTCTGATCCACCGTCACGGTGACGATCGCGCTCGAGCCCACATTGCTGGCCGCGTCGTACGCCCGGGACTGCAGCGTGTGCGGCCCGGGAGCGAGTGCCGTCGTGTTCCAGTCGAAGCTGTAGGGCGCCGACGTATCGGTCGCCGCCAGCTGTCCGTCCACGAAGAAGTCCACCCGGCTCACGGCGGTGTTGTCGCTCGCCGAGGCCGTCACGGTCGTCGTCCCGCCCACGACAGCCCCGCTGGCCGGCGCGGTGATGGCCGTCGTCGGGGGCGTCTCGTCCGGCCCGACCTTCACCGGGAACACGAGGTCGTCGCGGTCGTCGTAGGCGCCGCTGCTGCACGTCGACGCGCTGCCCCCGAACCGGAAGTTGCCGCGAATGGCCTGCAGGCTTCCGCCCGTCGGCAGCGTGTAGGTGGCCGTCAGCGTGCGCGCGCCGGCACCCGGCGGCGTGAGCGTCGCGATCAGCGTCCAGGCGGGGGCCGTGGCGTCGGCTGCGTAGTACAGGTCGAGCCGGTCCGACGAGAACGCACTGTAGGCCCACACGGTCGCGGTGACCACGACCGACTTTCCCGGGGCCAGCTCGGTGCCGTCAGCGGTCTCGATCCGCAGCGCGTCGAGCGATTCGTCGCCGTGGAACGTGCCCGAGGTTCCGTCCGCGCAGGACGCGCCCAGCGTGTTCGGCTGATTGGGCTCCGGCCCCCGGCCGTCGCGCCCGATGAGGAGCGACGGCCCGGAATCACACGCACTCCCCGCCACGGTGCAGCGCGGCGCCCTCAGCGTGGCGTCGTACGCCGCGACCGGCGCCGGCGGCGCGTTGAACACGGTTACGCTGACCGGAGGACTCGTGCCCTCGTGCCCCGCAGCGTCGTGGGCCTTCGACACCAGCGTGTGCGGACCGTTGGCGACGCCGGTCGTGTCCCACGCGATGCTGTACGGCGAGGTGCTGTCGGTGGCCAGCAGCGCGTTGTCGAGCCAGAACTCGACGAGGGTCACCCGCACGTTGTCGCTGGCCGATGCCGTCACGGTCGTCGAGCCCCCCACGGTCGCGCCACTGGCAGGCGCCGTGATCGCCGTGACCGGGTCCTCGGTGTCGGGGATCGTCTTGACCGCGAACACCAGGTCGTCGCGGTCATCGTAGGCGCCCGCACTGCAGGGCGATGCGCTGCCCTGGTAGCGGAAGTTCCCGCGAATGGCCTGGCGGGGGCCGCCATTCGGCAGCACGTAGGAGGCGGTCAGCATGCCGGCCCCGGCGCCGGTCGGCGTCAAGGTGCCGATGAGCGTCCAGGCCGGCGCCGTGGCGTCCGCCGCGTAGTAGAGATCGAGCCGGTCCGAGGAGTACCCGGTGTACGCCCAGACGCCGGCCGTCACGACGACGGTCTTCCCCGGAGTCAGAGGGCTGCCGTCGGTGGTCTCGATCCGGAGCGAGTCGAGCGATTCGTCGGAATGGAACGTGCCGGAGGTTCCGTCGCTGCACGTGGAGCCGATGGTGTTGGGCTGGTTCGGCTCCGGGCCCTTGCCGTCACGCCCGAGCAGCGTCGTTCCCGACTCGCAGAAGGTGCCCGCGACGGCGCACGCCGGCGCCTTGAGGCCGGCATCCCACACGGCGGTACTGCCGGTCTGCACGGTCACCGTGACCGTGTCGGTGACGCTGCCGCAGTCGGTGGTGGCGGTGAGCGTGTAGGTGGTCGTGACCGTCGGCGAGACCGTGATCTGCGCCGTGGTCTCTCCCC
>CAYLZN010000241.1:0-9099 GCA_964387935.1 uncultured Vicinamibacteraceae bacterium
GGCGCCGCCGGTCTCCCCCACGGGCACCGGCTGCCGCGGCTGGGCGTCGAACCAGCGCTCGACTTCCGCCCGCTGATCCTGCGGCTGGCCGGTGGCCGCCGCACTCCCGGAGGCGTCCGACTCCCTGGGGAAGAACGCGATGGCCGACGCCGCGCCGATGACGAACACGGCGATCGCCGCCAGTGCGGCCGGACTCGCCGCCGCGGCGCGAAGGTCCTTGAACAGGCGCTGAGGAAGACTGGTCATGGAGAATCGGGTTTGAAGGCCTGAGACCACGAAGAGGCCGATCACCGCCACGTAGGTCAGGACACACAGCACACACACGGCCCCGAGGACGACGAACGCGCCGTAGGCCAGATAGAGCACCATCGCGAGACCGACCGTCGAGAGCGCAAACACGTAGCCCGGCACGTTGTCCGCCAGGCGGGTCGCGGGTTTCCCGGCCAGCAGCAGCCCGACGACCGCGGCGAACCACAGCACCCCGAAGACCGCGACGGGCGTGCCGACCAGAGACCCGTACGGGCTGAGGTAGGCGTCCGTGCAGCTCACCGAAGCGTTGAAATCGCAGAAGCTCGTGTAGCCCGGGTTGTTCAGCAGCTTGAAGTGCACCCAGGCCGACGTCGAGGACGCCCCGAGGCCGAGCAGCGCGAACAGCAGCATCCAGAGATGGGCGCGTCGTGACATGAGGATGGATGGGACTCCCGTCAGCAATCTTAGCGCGACTGGCTTTTGCAAGTCCTGCTCCAGGGGTGCAGCGTCGCGGGAGCCGGGGCCCTCGAGGCAGTCGGGGCCCGAACAGGCGGGGAATCCCGGGCGGGAAGGCTACTGGATGGGGCCGACGGTGGCCGTAATAGCGAAGGGCTCTGTCGGCGCCGCGCCAGTCCGGTCTTCCCACACGACACCGGCCTGATTGGTCGCGAATCCGCGACGACCGGCGTCCACCCCCACCGGCGAGGCGCTGGCGTAGTAGCCGGTCTGCGTGGCGGTGCCAAGGCAGTCTGGAGCGCCGGCAACTGAGGCCGCGCCGGCCGCGAGCGCCACGGTGAAGCCGCTCTTGGGAAGCAGCGCGATGTCCGGGCTGATGTAGGCGCCGTTGATGAGCGTCATGACGTCAGTCGCGTAGTAGTTGGCGCCGCAGGAACTGGAGTACCCGGCCTGGGCGGAGTTGACGGCCTTCATGGAGCCAATGGCGGACGCTTCGTTGCTGGCCTTCTTCGCGGCGATCAGGAAGGGAGCGGAGAGCGCCGCCAGGACGCCGATCAGGGCGATGACGATCAGCAGTTCGATGAGCGTGAAGCCGTGTTCGCTGGATCGCATCGCATGCCTCCCGACTGGTGTGGGCGCGAGGGGAGTGAGCGGGGCCGGTCACCCGGCCCCGCATCTGGACACGTTGTCTACTGAATCGGCGTGTCAGCGCCCACCGTGAACGGCTCGGCCGGGGCCGTGTTGGTCGTGTTCTGCCAGATGGTACCGGCCTGGTTGGTCGCAAACGACCGGTTCCCGGTGGTCCCGAAGTCCGCGGGTTCCGCCGACGCGTAGTACGACAGTTCCGTCGCGGTGCCGTTGCAGTCGTCCGGGCCCGCCGCGCCGCCGTTGCTGGCCAGCGTCACGTTGAAGCCGCTCTTCAGCACGGTGGCCGCCGTCGTCAGGTCAGGCGACAGGAAGGATTCGGTGCCGCCCGGGCAGGCCAGCGCGAGGGTCGTCAGCAGGACCGAGTAGCCGCCGCCCGCCGCCGACGCGGAATAAGTGGCCTGGCCGCTGTTGACCGAGCGCAGCGAGCCGATGCCCGAGGCTTCGTTGCCCGACATGCGGGCGCGCATGAGACCCGGAATGGCAATCGCGGCGATGATGCCGATGATCGCAACCACGATCAGCAGCTCGATGAGGGTGAAGCCCTTGGCCTGGCGAATCTTCATGGCACTCTCCTGTTCGACGGGGGTGTACGGAACGGCGACTCCGGGAACTGCCGGCCGGTCGGCTCGTGCCGACCGGCCTCGCGCCAGACCTTAGAGCAACCCCAATGCCATCCGACGCCAGACCGCTCCAGAGAGTCGGCTTGCGCCACTTTCTCGTGTGTTTTCAAGGGCCTATCACCATCCGACGCCCCGCCGTCATCGGTGTTCACTCCGCCGACACGCCCCGACAGTGACATTTTCTGTCGGGGGTCACTGCCGGAAAATGTCAGGAACTGACAAGCGGCGGCATCAGACGGGCTGGCGGCCAGCGGCTTTCGGCTGGCGGCCAGCGGCGTGATACGGGATCTCCAACTCAGCCCGGCCGGCCGCAGGTCGCCCGCCGCTGGCCGCCAGCCGTTCTGTCCAATCAGCCGAGCTCGTACTTCTTCAGGTAGTAGCGGAAGGAACGGAAGGTCATCCCCAGGAGGCCCGCCGCGCGCACTTTGACACCTCCGGCCCTCTGGAGCGCCTCGGCGATGTAGCGGCGCTCGATCTCCCGGACGTGCCGTTCGAGGTCGAGCCCCCCTTCCGGCCAGTCCAGGCCGGCTGGAGGCGTGACGGCCGCCGGTTCGGCGTCGGGAGCCGTCGGGCGAAGCGCTGGCTGGACCAGCGCCTGGGGCAGGCTCTCCGGCAGGATCGTCGGCGAGGCCTCGAGCGCGACCGCCCGTTCCATCGCGTTCTCGAGTTCCCGGATGTTGCCGGGCCAGTGGTAGGTCTCGAGCCGCGCGATGGCCTCGCGCGACAGGCCGACCACGGATTTGCCCATCTGCGCGGCGAACCGCTCGACGAAGTGCGCGGCGAGCGCCGGGATGTCCTCCCGCCGCTCGCGCAGCGATGGCAGCGAGATCGGGATCACGTTGACGCGGTAGAAGAGGTCCTCGCGAAACCGGCCTTCGGCGACGGCCTTGTCGAGATCGCGGTTGGTCGCGGCGAGAATCCGGATGTCGGCCTCGATCTCGTCGGTGCCGCCCACGCGCCTGTAGCGGCGCTCCTGCAGGACCCGCAGCAGCTTCACCTGCATCGCCGGGCTCATCTCTCCGATCTCGTCGAGGAAGATCGTCCCCTTGTCGGCGAGTTCGACGAGGCCCTTCTTGGTCGTGGCGGCGCCCGTGAACGCCCCGCGCACGTGGCCGAAGAGCTCGGACTCGAGGAGGGTCTCGGGCATGGCGCCGCAGTTGAGCGCCACGAATGGCCGGTCTCGCCGCAGCGAGTGGAAGTGAATCGCCCGGGCCACCAGTTCCTTGCCGGTCCCCGACTCGCCCGTGATGAGCACGGTCGATCCCGTCGGGGCGATGGTCTCGATCAGCCGGAAGACGGCCAGCATGGCCTCGCTGCGGCCGATCATGTTCGCGAAGCGGTGGGTCGTGCTCAGGGTGCGCTTGAGCTCCAGGTTCTCCTGGCGCAGATGACGCCGCTCGAGCGCGTTCCGCACGACGATCTTCAGTTCGTCGACATCGAACGGCTTCGTCAGGTAGTCGGACGCGCCGAGTCGCAGCGCCTCGACCGCCGTCTCCGTCGAGGCAAAGGCGGTCATGACGATGCCGGGTACCTCCGGGTCGGCATCCCGGGCCGCGCGCAGCACGTCGACCCCGCTCATGTCCGGCATCCGGATGTCGGAGATGAGCAGGTCGATCGACCGCTCGCGGATCACGCGCAGCGCCTCACGGCCGCAGTCGGCCGCGACCACGTCGTAGCCTTCGCGGCCGAGCACGATCGCGAGCAGTTCCCGCATCGACGGCTCGTCGTCGACGATCAGCACCCGCGGACGCGGGGCCGGTGCGGCCGCGACCTCGTCGTGGCGGGGCTCGAACGGAATCACGGCGCGGTTCGGCATGGCGGTCATGCGCTGAGCGTCAGCACGCGGTCGGCGGCCACGGCGGCCGGAAGCGTCACCTCGACGCTCGTTCCGGCCCCGGGCGCGGATTCGATGTCGATCGCCCCGCCGAGGTCGGTGACGATCCGATGCACGATCGCGAGCCCGAGCCCCGTCCCGTTGGGGAACCCGCTCCGGAAGGGCTCGAACACGTGGTCGAGATGAGCCGGGGCAATCCCGACCCCCTCGTCGCGGACACACAGCCGTACCTGGTGTGCGGAGCGCTGCACCGTGAACAGCAGGCGTCCGCCTGCCGGCATGGCCTTGAGCGCGTTGGTGGCGAGATTCCAGACGACCTGGCGGACCTCACCCTCGTCGGCGTCCACGTAACACGGCGCCTCCGGGGTCTCGAGGGCGATGACGTGCGCGGGCCCGCGCTCGCTGCCGTGCTCGAGGAGCGCCGCGGCCTCGTGCACCGCCTTCACGACGTCCACCGGCTGCGGGCTCCGGCGCTGAGGACGGGCGTAGGCGAGGAAGGAGCGGATGATGTCGTTCAGGCGGCGCGACTCCCGGAGCACGATGTCCATGAGCCGGGTCTGTTCGGCCGAGAGGTCGAGATCCTGTCGCAGGACCTGCACTGAGCCGGCCATCGAGGCGAGGGGGTTGCGGATCTCGTGCGCGATGCCGGCCGCCATCTCTCCGATGGCCGCCATGCGCTTCTCGGTCTGGACCTCGCGATCGCGACGCTTGCGCTCGGTGATGTCCTGGAAGGTGAACAGGTAGCCCACCCTTCCCGCGCCGCCCATCAGCGGCGCGGCGGTCAGGCCCAGATCGACACGGCGCCCGGAGGGCGCCTCGTACTCCACGTCCACGCGCCGGGCCCGGCCGCTGTCGACCATCCGGGGCAGGGCGTCGACCAGGTCGCGGGGCAGCTGCAGCACGTCAGCCACGGGCCGGCCGCCCGCCGCCTCAGCCTGCCAGCCCAGGATCTGCTGTCCCGCGCGATTCAGCGTGAGGACCTTGCCGTCCTGATCCGTGGTCACCAGGCCGCCCGTGAGGCTGTTGATGACGCACTGGGTGAATGCCTGGAGGTCCGCGATCTGGGTCGAGGCCTGTCGCAGCCGCTCGTCCCCGTGCTGGACGCGCTCGGCCAGATACCCCGTGAGCCAGGCGAGGGTGGCGAATCCGGCGCCGTTCAGGGCCAGCGTGACGAGCGCATCTTCAACGGGCGGCAGGAGCGCAGGCGCGAACCCGAGCGCGTGCGCGACCGGCCCCAGGCCCAGCACGTTGTACTGCAGGGCGATGATCGCACCGTAGAGGAGGGTGTTGAGGGCCGCCACGAGCAGCCCGCCCCGCCGGTACTGCAGGACGGATGCAGCCACCACCGGCAGGCCGTACAGCGGCACGAGCAGGCTGTCGAGCCCGCCCGTCAGCAGGACCGCGACCGAGACCACCACGGCATCCGCAGCCATCTGCGCGTCGACGAGCCAGCGCCGTGCCGGCATCGCCCGCACGGCCGCAGTCCACACCGCCGCCAGCGCGAACACGACCGCGAGCAGCAGGAAGAGCCCGTCGGTCTCGTGCGGGTCCGGCAGGCGCAAACGCGCGACGGTCGCGGACCCCAGGAGCACCAGGGCCGCGACCACGCGCGCGACGAGCAGGGTCCTCAGCCGGCGGCGCTGCGCGTGGGCCTCGCGGTCGGCATCAGCCATGGCCTACGTCAGCTTCTGGATGAGATCGAAGATCGGCAGGTACATCGAGATGACGATGCCGCCGACGACCACGCCGAGAATGGCGATCATCACGGGCTCGAGGAGCGTGAGCAGGCCGGCCACGGCCGTGTCCACCTCTTCCTCGTAGAAGTCGGCGATCTTCGACAGCATCATGTCCAGGGCGCCCGTGGTCTCGCCGACGTTGATCATCTGGGTGACCATGGGGGGGAACACCTTCGTCTCGGCGAGGGGCGCGGACACCGTCTCGCCGCGCTCGATGCTGGTGCGGGTCTTGAGAATGGCGTCCTCGATGACGGCGTTCCCGGCGGTCTTCGCCGTGATCTCGAGGCCGTCGAGGATCGGCACCCCGGAGCTGATGAGCGTCGACAGCGTCCGACAGAAGCGCGCCACGGCCACCTTGCGCAGGATGATCCCGAGCACGGGCAGGCGCAGGGCCAGCCCGTCGATGACTCGCCGTCCCCGATACGTCGCGTAGAACTGCCGGAAGGCGAACGACCCGGCGATGATCGCGCCGATGAGCATCGGCATCAGCGTGACGAACGAGTTACTGAGCCAGATGACGACACGCGTCGGCATCGGGAGCTGCGCCCCGAGGCCCGCGAACAACTGCGCGAACGTCGGGATGACCTTCCACAGGATGACGGCGACGACGAGGGCCGCGATCACCAGGACCGCGACGGGGTAGATCATCGCGGACTTGACCTGGCCCTTCAGCCGGACGTTCTTCTCGATGTAGGTCGCGAGGCGCTTGAGGACGGTGTCGAGGATGCCGCCCGCCTCGCCGGCCGCCACCATGTTGGTGTAGAGGGCGTCGAAGGCCTTCGGGAACTTCCGCATGGCCTCCGCCAGCGCGGCGCCGCTCTCGACCTCCTCCCGGGTCTTCAGAATGGTCCTCGAGAAGTTCTTGTCGGGCTCCTGCTTGCCCAGGATGTCCAGGCACTGGACCAGCGGGAGGCCCGCGTCGATCATGACCGAGAACTGCCGCGTGAAGATGGCGAGGTTCTTCGTCGGGACGCCGCGGGCCCGCGCGAGACTGAAGCCCTTCCCGGCCGTCTTGGCCTTCGCGGGTTCGACCTTCGACACCAGGATCTGCTCACGACGGAGCAGCGCAATGGCCGCTTCTGGCGAGTCGGCGACACGCTCCCCCGTGACCACCTGACCCCCGCGCGTACGTCCGGCAAATGCATAGGTCGGCATGATCGTCCTCGACTCCTAGCGGCGCATCGTCGGCATGGTCCGGCCAAGGCCGGCCCCGGGCACGACGCCGGTTCCGCGATTGATCATCTCGAGCAGTTCGTCCTTGAGCGACGAGGCCGCCACCGCGGCCTCGAGCGTGATCTGCCCCGACATGTACAGCGTCGCGAGCGACTGGTTCATCGTCTGCATGCCGAGACGCTCCTGGCCGGCCTGCATCGAGGAATAGATCTGATGGACCTTGTCGTCGCGAATCAGGTTCCGGATGGCCGGGGTCGGCACGAGGATCTCGAGGCCGACGACGCGCCCGGCGCCCTTGGCCCGTCGCAGCAGGGTCTGGCAGACGATGCCCTCGAGCACCATGGAGAGCTGCGTGCGAATCTGGCCCTGCTGGTGCGCCGGGAACACGTCGATGACGCGGTTGATCGTCTGCGCGGCGGAGTTGGTGTGCAGCGTGGCGAAGGTCAGGTGGCCCGTCTCGGCAATCCGGAGCGCGGCCTCGATGGTCTCGAGATCCCGCATCTCGCCGATCAGCACGACGTCCGGGTCCTCGCGGAGCGCGGCGCGCAGCGCGGGGCCGAACGAGGTCGTGTCCGAGTGCACCTCGCGCTGGTTCACGAGGCAGTTCTTGTGCTCGTGGATGTACTCGATCGGGTCCTCGATCGTGAGGATGTGTTCCTTGCGCTCGGTGTTGACCTTGTCGACCATCGCCGCGAGCGTGGTGGACTTGCCGCTGCCGGTCGGCCCGGTGACGAGCACCAAGCCCTTCGGGCGCTCGGCGAGCTTGGCGATGACCGGCGGCAGGCCCAGATCGTGAAACCCGCGGATCCGCTCGGGAATCAGGCGGAACACGGCGGCCACGGCGCCCCGCTGGTTGAACAGGTTGCAGCGGAAGCGCCCCACCCCGCGCATGCCGAACGAGAAGTCCAGCTCGAGGGTCTCCTCGAACCGTTTCTTCTGCGCGTCCGTGCAGACGCTGTAGGCGAGCTGCTTGGTCTCCGCCGGCGTGAGCAGCGGCAGGTCGAGCCGTTCGAGCTTGCCGTGCACGCGGACGACCGGCGGCGAGTTGGTGGTGATGTGGAGATCCGAGCCGTCCAGTTCGACGGTCCTGCGGAGCAGCTCGGGCAAAGTCGGCATGGCAGCCTCTCCTGATCCCGTGGTGCCCCGGGCTGGAGCCCGGGGTCCCGGAGTTCACTATCAAGGACCGTGCCGGGCCAGGACCGACACACGCCCCCGGAGAGACAATCGACGCGCTCGGCTCTTTCGTGAGTCGTGTCAGCGGACGGTTTCGCGGACGACTTCTTCGATGGTGGTGACACCCTCGGCGATCTTGAGCAACCCGCTGCGACGCAAGGAGATCATGCCCTCGTCGACCGCCTTCCGGCGGAGCTCGAGTGCGGAAGCGCCCACGAGGATGAGCTCCCGCAGTTCGTCGGCGATCTCCATCACTTCGTAGAGACCGATGCGGCCCTTGTAGCCCGTGCCGTTGCAGCGGTCGCAGCCCGTGCCGCGTGTCGGGGTGACGCGCTCGGCTTCTTCGGGCGTGTAGCCCACCTCGATCAGGGCCTGCGGCGGCAGCGGGTGAGGCGCCTTGCAGGAACTGCACACCCGCCGCACGAGGCGCTGGGCGCAGATGAGGTTCACCGACGAGGCCACGAGGAACGGCTCGATGCCCATGTTCATCAGCCGGTTGACCGTGCTCGGGGCGTCGTTGGTGTGGAGGGTGGACAGCACCAGGTGGCCCGTGAGCGCGGCCTTGACGGCAATCTCGGCGGTCTCGAAGTCGCGGATCTCGCCAACCAGGATGATGTTCGGATCCTGCCGCAGGAAGGAGCGCAGCGCGGCCGCGAAATTGAGCCCGATGCTGTCGCGGACCAGCACCTGGTTGATCCCCGGCAGGTTGAACTCGACCGGGTCCTCGGCGGTCATGATGTTGGTGTCCGCGACGTTGAGCCGTGAGATCGCCGAGTAGAGCGTGTTGGTCTTGCCGCTGCCCGTCGGACCGGTCACGAGCACCATGCCCCAGGGCTTGAGGATGGCCGACTCGAACTTGGCGAGCGACTGCGTCTCGAAGCCCAGCTTCGTCATGTCGAGCATGAGCTTGTCGCGATCCAGCAGGCGAAGCACGATCTTCTCGCCGAACAGCGTGGGCAGCGTCGACACGCGGAAGTCGATCTCCTTGGAGCGCCCGTTGTCGTTGAAGCGGATCTTGATGCGCCCGTCCTGGGGCAGGCGCTTCTCGGCGATGTCCAGCTTCGCCATGATCTTCACGCGGCTCGTGATCGCGTCGCGGAACTTCATCGGCGGCTGCATGATGTTGTAGAGGATGCCGTCGATGCGGAAACGGACCCGGAACTCGCGCTCGTAGGGCTCGATGTGGATGTCGCTCGCCCCCTTCTGGATG
>CAYLZN010000242.1:0-9081 GCA_964387935.1 uncultured Vicinamibacteraceae bacterium
AGATCTGGCTCGCGGCCGCCGCGCTGGTCGCGGCGGCCGCGGGGGGGGCGCGGCACCAGCCCGAGATCGAGGCGCATCGATACGTGAAGGCCGACGAGCGAGTGTATCGCGACGCGCTCCGATGGATGGCGCTGACGGGGCCGGTGGCTGATCCGGTGCTGATGGTGCAGCTGAGCGGAGCGGCACAGTACTACGACCCCGGGATGCGGCTGCTCCGGTTCGACTGGCTGACGCCGGAGGACTGGCGCGTCCTGCGCCAGTGGCAGGCGGAGACGGGTCGACCGATTCGAGCCGCGCTGTTTCCCTTCGAACGGGAACTGGTCGAGTCGGGGACAGGCTCACGTCTGCCATGCGACTGGCAGCCACGCGGCACGTATCGCCAGGTGTCGTTCTGGGAGTGTGCGCCTTAGGGACAGGCGTACGGCGTACGGCGTACGGCCAAAGGCACAGGGCACAAGGGCACAAGGCACGAGGCACAGGGCACCAGGCACTGGGCACAGGGCACAGGAAGGGCATACGGCACCTGGCACTCGGCACTCGGCACCGCCCTGCGATGTTCCGAATTCAAGTCGTGCGCCCTGTGTCCGATCACAATCTCGTGAGTACCCCGCACACCGGGTTGGCAACCCCTGCGTCTCCACCGCTCACGATGCTGGATCGGGCCGCCGGCACCGACAACGCGCTCGACGCCGACCGTGTCGGGCGCATTCTGGTCGACGAGGGCCTCGTCACCGAAGAACAACTGAAGAAGGCGGCCCGGATCCAGGGGCGTATGGAAACGCCCAAGCCGCTCTCGACGTTGGTCGTCGAGCTCGGATGGGTCTCGCGTGGGAGCCTCGAGGCAGCGCTGCGCCGCCACCGACAGGAGCTGTCGGTCGAGGGCATCCTCCTCGAGAAGGGCCTGATCACGCCGGAGCAGCTCAAGGTCGCCCACGATGCCGTGGCGGGGCAGGGCGGCAAATCCGCCGGCCGCCACCTGGTGGAGACCGGGGTGGTCAGCGAACGGCTCTACCTCGACGCCTACTGCGAGCGCCACGATCTGCCCTTCGTGGACGTCGAGGCCAGCCTCGTCGATCCGAAACTGCTCGAGAAGGTCAGCCTCCGCTACCTCACGCACAACCGCGTCCTGCCGCTCTCCATCCAGGACGGCAAGCTGAACGTGGTGCTCGAAGATCCGGACCAGCGGGCGATCGTCGCCGAGCTTCAGCGCCTGTATGGCTGCCCGGTGCACATCTGCATCGCGGAATCGGCGCGGATCAAGGCGGCGCTCGCGGTGCTGGCCGGGGAGACCGAGGCGACCGCCACCGCGGGACGTGGCGGCACGATTCAGTACCATCGCCTCGTCGAGGCCGGGGACAACGGCAAGGCCGCGGCCGAGATCGTGGACACCGTCATCGCGAAAGCCCTGAAGAGCGGCGCGAGCGACATCCACATCGAGCCGATGCAGTCGAAGATCCGCGTGCGCTACCGCGTGGACGGCAGTCTCGTGCACGCGAGCGACTACCCGGCGTCCTACGCGCCGAGCATCATTTCGCGCATCAAGGTGCTCGCCCAGGCGGACATCGCCGAACGCCGCATCCACCAGGACGGCCGCATCTTCGTGCAGAACGGGGGCGAGGAGATCGACCTGCGCGCCTCGTTCTACGTGACCGTGTACGGCGAGAACGCCGTGCTCCGCATCCTGCGGAAAGCGAAGGCCCTGGTCGGCCTCGACGAGATGGGCTTCTCCCCGGGGACCCTGCGCACCTTCGTCGAGGAGGTGCTCGAGCCGACGACGGGCGTGGTGCTCGTCACGGGCCCGACCGGGAGCGGCAAGACGACGACGCTCTATGCGGCCGTGGATCGGCTGAACGACGACACGCGGAAGATCATCACCTGCGAGGATCCGGTCGAGTACGTGGTGGAAGGCATCGCCCAGTGTTCGGTGGCCAACCGGCCCGGCATCACCTTCGTCGATTCGCTCAAGGCGATCGTCCGGCAGGACCCGGATGTGATCCTGATCGGGGAGATCCGCGACCCGGCCTCTGCGGACATGGCCATCCAGTCGGCGCTCACCGGGCACAAGGTGCTGACGACGCTGCACACCGAGGACACGGTGGGCGCCCTGGTGCGGCTCACCGAGATGAACATCGAGCCGTACCTCATTGCGTCCACCGTCACCGCGGTGCTGGCCCAGCGGCTCGTGCGCCGGCAGTGTCCCCAGTGCCGGCAGGATTACGCGCCATCGCCGATCGAGCTGCGGACGCTGGCGCTGTCGCGCGACGACCTGGCGAACTTCCCGCTGACCCGGGGGCGGGGCTGTCCGCACTGTTTCTACACGGGCTACCGCGGGCGCGTGGGCGTCTTCGAACTGCTCGTGATCGACGATCTCATCAGGGATGCCGTTCTGCAGAAGAAGCCGGCGCACGCCTTGCGGAAGCTCGCATTCGACATGCCGGGGTTCTACTGCCTTCAGGAGGACGGCATCGCGAAGGCGTTGCGGGGCGAGACGACACTGAGCGAAGTGGCGGAGAACTGCCCCCGCAGCAAGTCCATCCGTCCACCGAGCCGCCTGCTGGAGAGCTACGAATGAACCAGACTGCCGAAGACACGGAAACCCTCGTGCCCGGGGAGTCCCTGGCCGCGCGCGTCGAAGCGGAAATCCGGGACGGTCGCGTCGAACTGCCCGTCCTGCCGGAGGCGGCCGCCCGGGTGCGCGCGATCATCGCCAATGACGGGGGCGCGCCGCAGATCGTGGCGGTCATCGAACGGGAGCCGGCCCTGGCGGCTGCCGTCCTGCGCTATGCGAACTCGGTCGCCTATGCCGGCCTCCGGGAGATCACGAATCTCCAGCAGGCGGTGATGCGTCTCGGGTTCGGCGCGGTCGAGCGCACGGTGCTGGCGCTCTCCGCCAAGAACGCCTTCAGCGCCACCGACAAGCGCGACGAACACATCTACCGGACGCTGTGGAACCACTCGGTGACCACCGCCCTCGCGGCCCGGCGGCTCGCGCCGCGCAGCCCGGCGTTCTCGAGCGAAACGGTCTTCCTCGCGGGCCTGCTGCACGACATCGGGAAGCTGGTCGTCCTGCGCACCGCGGTGGCGATGCGGCAACGCGACCCGGAGCACTGCTCGTTCTCGCAGGACACGCTGATCGAGTTCTTCGACGCGCTGCATTGCAAGGTGGGCGAAGTCCTCTGCGACGTGTGGAACCTCCCTGCAGAGATCCGGGACGTGATCAGCCGTCATCACGACGAGCAACTCGCGGGCGCCCAGGACCTGCTGGTCGCCACGGTGCAGGTCGCCAACCTGATGTCGCGGAAGATCGGGGCGTCGCTGAAGCCGGACCCCAATGTGTCGATCCTGGGCTCGCCGGCCGCGTCGATGCTCCGGCTGGACGACGTCCGCATCGCCACGCTGCTCGTGGAGATCGAGGACGATCTGGCGGCGATGAGGGATGTGATCTAAGAGGCGTACGGCGTACGGCGTATGGCGTACGGCGGCGTACGGCACGGCGCACGGTCTGATCAGGCCGTGCGCCGTTTGCGTTTCAGGTGTCTGGCGAGCAGCGCCGCCCCGCCGGCGCCGAGCAGGGTCAGGGTGCCGGGTTCCGGGACCGGCGCCGGGTCTGGCGTGCCGGGATCCACTGACTCCGGATCGGCGGTCAGGTCGGAATCGACGGTGACGGTCCAGGGGGCACTCGGTCCTCCAGGCCCCATGATCCAGGTGGGCGGCGGGAGCACGACCGCGTAGGGCCCCAGCAGATCGGGCGCGTCAGCGAACCCCACCTGCGTCAGCGCCGGCAGCTGGGACGCCTGGATGAAGAGATCGTGGCCGCGGAGCGGGACGAAGCCACCGTTCTGCGGCGGCGTCATCGGGAGCGGCTCGTCGAGCACTTCGATGGGCGGTTCATCCATCGAGGTCTCCCCGAGCGGCGTGTCGGCAATCTGGTTCGCACACCGCGTGCGCGCCTCGCGCACGCCGTCGGTCAGGACGGCCTCGCCGTGGCGCAGGAGGACCTTGCGTCGCGTCCAGTAGACACGGTCACCCCGTCGGTAGGACACATGGACGGACCGCGGGACGGTGACGGTGGCGAGGCGCAGCCGCGAGACATCGACGCCCTCGTAGTGCGCCGCGACCACCGGGTCGGCGGCCATGGCGCGCGCGAGTTCCGTGGTGTCCCGGACGCCGCCGGGGACCACGGAGTACGGATAGACCCGTCGCTCGCCCACGGCAACCGGCCGCACCGGCGCAAGCCGCGGGCGGGCGAGCGGCACGGGGATCGGCAGATCCCCGTCGTCCCACCAGGTCACCGCGCCGAGCCACGCACCAACGAAGACGCAGGTGACGGCCAGCGCGGCCAGCCGACGCCGGCGGCGGAGGCGCCGCCTCGACGGTCGCCGGCGCGCAGACGGCGCCGCCCTGGACCGCGAACCACGGTCCGGCGGAAGGATCTCGTCGGGAATGCGCACCACCGATGACACAGCGAACAGGCTCCTGTCACACAGGAAGCAACACTTATTCCAGTGATGGTCCGCTTCAGGGGATGCTTAAGTTGTTCGAGAAGCAGAATTTGGCGTCAAAACCGATTGAAGGCACAGTCCCCCGTGGCGCCGAAGTCGCGGCGCCGAGGGAGTTGTGTCGCGGCCCCTGGGGCCATGACGGAAACGTAATTGGAGTACCAATAACGTCGGCGCGCCTCACACAGCCGGCTTGCTTCGCAGCACGCCCGTCTGGATGAGCAGGCCGGTGAAATCGTAGACGCGGCGCTCGTGGGCGACGAGATCGCCGTCGAGGCGGAGCAGGAGCACGCCATCGATGCCGAAGCGCCGACCCGTACCGGCCAGGCCCATGAACTCGCCGACGTGCGTGGCGTGGGCGCGGAACGGCACGGCCAGCCGGCTGCCGTCGACGATGGGTGTCTCGGCCTTGTAGTCCCAGTCCGTGAACCGGGCGAAGAGCGAGGCGTAGGACGCCTCGATGGCGGCTCGGCCTTTGACGTCGACGAACATCGGACTGACGACCACGCCGTCCTCCGTGTGCGTGCTTGCCAGCGCGGCCGAATCACCGGTGCGCCAGGCCACCTCGCGCCTCGCGATCAACGCCTTGATGCTGTCGTGGTCCACAGGGCCTCCGGTCGCCCATTCTAGCGCCGCCACGAATAGAATGCGCCCGGAGGACTCCCATGCCACGTCGGGTTCTGGCGGCCAGCGCCCTGGCCTCGCTGCTTCTGGTGCGCCCGGCGGCGGGGCAGCCCGTGTTCGATCTCCGAGCGACCCGCCTCGTCGATCTGACCCACGCCTACAACACCAGGACCCTGTACTGGCCGACGTCGCCGTCGGGGTTCGAGATGACGACACTGGCGGCCGGGCAAACCCCGGGCGGCTACTACTACAGCGCCAACGCGTTTTCGGCCCCTGAGCACGGCGGCACCCACCTCGACGCGCCCGTCCACTTCGCGGAAGGGCGTCGGACGAGCGATCAGGTGCCACTGGCGCAGCTCGTCGCGCCAGCCGTCGTGATCGACGTGACCGCCCGCGCGGCCGCCGATCGCAACTACCGGCTCACGCCAGACGTCGTGCACGCGTTCGAGAGCCGGCACGGCCGGATCCCGCCTGGGGCGATGGTGCTCCTCCGCACCGGCTGGAGCCGGTCTTGGGGTGACCGGAAGGCGTACTTCGGCAGCGACGTGCCCAACGATGCCAGCCACCTCAGCTTCCCGTCCTTCGGCCTCGAGGCGGCGCGGTGGCTCGTGGAGGAACGTCGCGTGGGCGCGCTGGGGGTTGATACGGCATCCATCGACCACGGCCCGTCCAGCGATTTTCCCGTGCATCGGCTCTCCGCGGCTGCCAACGTGATCGGCCTGGAGAACCTGACGGCCCTGGATGAACTGCCTCCCACTGGCGCCACGGTGTTCGCGCTCCCCATGAAGATCGAAGGGGGCTCGGGCGGGCCGGTACGCGTCGTGGCAGTCGTGCCGCGATTCGAGCCCGCGCCCGGGGTGGCAGGTGTGCCGGCCGTCATCACCCCGGCCGCACTCGCCGCGCGGCTCACTGAGCCACACCTCGTCGTCGTGCACGTCGGCGACAAGGCCGTGTACGACGCCGGCCACGTGCCGGGCGCGCGGCACCTCGCACTCGACGCCATCTCGCAGCCCCGCGGTGAGGGGCGCCTGACCCTGCAGATGCTCCCGGAGACCGATCTCGCCCGTCTCCTCGCGGCACTCGGTGTCTCCGACGACAGCCAGGTCGTTCTTTACTTCGGGAAGGACGAAGTGACCCCGACCGCGCGTGCGCTGGTGGCATTCGACCTGCTGGGCCTCGCCAGTCGCGTCTCCTGGCTCGACGGGGGTCTCCCCGCCTGGAAGGCCGAAGGCCTCCCGGTGACCACTGACGTGCCGCGTCCGCTGCCGGGTCACCTCACCTCGCGCCCTTCGTCGGCTCCCGCGATCGTGGACGCGGCCTGGATGATGGCCAACCGCGGGTCGGATGGCACGACGGTCGTCGATGCCCGGCTGCCGCAGTTCTACAGCGGAGAGAGCAACCCGGGAGGGCGCTATCCCCGCCCGGGACACATCGCCGGCGCGCGCAGCCTGCCCTTCGAGACGCTGCTCACGGAATCCGGCCATCTCCGCACGCGCGCCGAACTGGCCGCACGGTTTGCGGAAAGCGGCATCGGCCCGCAGGCGAGGGTCGCGGCCTACTGCCACATCGGGCAGCAGGCCAGCCTGGTCTACCTCGTGGCGCGATGGCTGGGCCACACGGCCGTGCTGTACGACGGCTCGTTCGAAGAGTGGAGCGCCAAGGCGGAGTTGCCGGTGGAACGGTAAGAGGGCGTACGGCTTACGGCGTACGGCGTACGGCGGCGTACGGACAAAGACAGGGCGTACGGCGGCGTACGGCAGGGGCGGCGCACGGGGGCGTCGGCTCAGCCCCGGCCTCGAGCGATACCGTATCAGTCTGGGGGGGCCGTACGCCTTACGTCGTACGCCGTACGCCTGTCTTTTGACCCGCCCTACCGGCTCACCCGGGCCGTGCCACCCTTCATGACCCGTTCGACGTCGGCCAGGGTGGCCATGGTCGTGTCACCCGGGGTCGTCATCGCGAGCGCGCCGTGGGCGGCGCCGCACTCCACCGCCCACTGTGGGCCCCTGTCCAGCAGGAAGCCGTAGATCAGCCCGGAGGCGAACGAGTCCCCGCCACCCACGCGGTCGTAGATCTCCAGCGCAGTGCGTGACGGTGCCTGGTAGAGACGTCCGTCCACATGGCACACGGCGCCCCAGTCGTTGAACGTTGCCGTCGTCGCGCTGCGCAGCGTGGTCGCCACCACCCGGAAGTTGGGGAAGGCCTTGACGACCTCCTCGATCATGCGGGCGAAGTGACTCACGTCGAGCGCGGACAGCTGCTCATCGACGCCGGGCACGGCAAACCCGAGGGCCGCCGTGAAGTCCTCCTCGTTGCCGAGCATGACGTCGACGTACTGCGCGAGCTCGCGGTTCACCGCCTGCGCCCGCGGCTGTCCGCCAATCGACTTCCAGAGTGACGGTCGGTAGTTGAGGTCGTAGGAGATGATGGTGCCGTGCTGCTTCGCGGCGGCCATTGCCTCCTGCGCAACTGCCGGCGTCGTGTCCGAGAGCGCGGCGAAGATGCCGCCGGTGTGGAACCAGCGGGCCCCGTCCTTGCCGAAGATGGTGTCCCAGTCGATATCCCCAGGCTTCAGTTGCGACACGGCGGTGTGGCCGCGATCGGAACAGCCAAGCGCGGCACGCACGCCGAAGCCCCGCTCGGTGAAGTTGAGGCCGTTCCGCACCTGGCGTCCCACCCCGTCGTCTTTGACCCAGCGGACGTGGGTCTGGTCCACGCCCCCCTGGTACATGAGGTCTTCGACGAGGCGTCCGACCGGGTTGTCCACCAGCGCCGTGACGATGGCCGTGTCGAGCCCGAAGCAGCGCTTGAGGCCGCGAGCGACGTTGTACTCGCCTCCACCTTCCCACGCGCGGAACGACCGGGTCGTGGCGATCCGCCCGTCCCCGGGGTCCAGTCGGAGCATGACCTCGCCGAGGCTGACGAGGTCCCAGCGGCAGTGCGATTTCGGTTTGATGGCGACGCTCGGCATATGAACCGCCGATTATGGCACGAGTCGTCTGGCGCCGAAGGGCCTCAGCGGACTTCCATCGAGAGCAGCGCGAGCACGGAGCAGGCCAGCGCGAGGGCGTACAGCGCGAGGACTGCCCGTCGCTGGGAGAACCCAGCGTCGATGAGACGATGGTGGATGTGCGCCTGGTCGCCGGCCAGCACCTGTGAGAGCGCCCGGAGCCGGTCTCTCACCGACCGGCGATCGCCGCGCTGACTGCCCACGACGCGGCGGACGATGGCCAGAGCCGTGTCCGCAATCGGCAGAGCGAAGATGAGCAGGGGCACGCCGACCGCGAGCGCCGTGGCCTCCTTCTGCCGACCGGCGATGGCCGTGACGCCGAGGAGGAACCCGCAGAGCAGGCTGCCGGCATCGCCCAGGAACACTTCCGCCGGGTTGAGGTTGTAGGGCAGGAACCCCGCGACGGCCCCGACGAACGCCAGGAGCATCAACGCTTCGGCGTCCCCGCCCCTCACGATCAGGATGACCGCGCAGGTGCTGGCCGCGATGCAGGCCAGGCCCCCCGCCAGCCCGTCGATGCCGTCCACGAGGTTGAACGCGTTGGTGAGGCCCACGATCCAGAGCAGCGTGGCCGGGACCTCGAGCCAGCCGAGGGCGTAGGTCGTGCCGAACAGCGTGACCCGGTCGATGACGACGTGAAAGGCGACCACCACGCCCGCCGCGATGACCTGACCTCCCAGCTTGGTCCCAGGAGAGAGCCCTCGCACGTCGTCGAGGAACCCGACAACGAACACCACGAGCGCGCCGGCGAGGACCGGCGCGATGGGCACGAGGTCTGGCATGGTGACGGCGCGAAGGTGCTGGCTGAGCGTGAAGAGCACGGCCAGGGTCAGCCCCAGTGCCAGGGCGATGCTGGCGCCACCGACACGCGGCACGGCCATCGTGTGGATCTTCCGGTGACCGGGGTGGTCCAGGATGCCTGCGCGGATCCCGGCTCCCGCCACAAGC
>CAYLZN010000243.1:0-9060 GCA_964387935.1 uncultured Vicinamibacteraceae bacterium
GCTCCGCGAGTCGGCGTCGGGCCCCCGGCGTTCGGTCTGGCGCGGTGCCCGTTTCGCGCGACCCTCGGAGCGGGAGGGCGGTGACGCCTCCGGCGGCGCGGCTTCTGGCGGCGTCGGCTGCGCCGGCTGCGTCACGGGTTGCGGCACCGCCGGCTGCGTCCCGGACGGCGCGGGCGGCGGCGTCTGCGCCACGCCCGGCCCCGGAACGAGCAGCAGCCCGATCGCCGCAAGCCACGACAAGGATAAAAGGCCGCGCCTCACGTCGCCCGCCTCCGAAGCCGTACGCCCTGTCCTGTCCGTACGCCGCCGTACGCCGTACGCCCTCCCTATGGCACCACCACCGTATCGCCAGGCTTGAGCAGGACGTTCTGCTCCTTCTTCTTGCCCCTGGCGACGTCCTTGTAGTTGAAGGGCAGCGTCTTCGCCTGGCCGCCCTCCACGCGCATGACCGAGATGTCCTTCGACTCGGCGAACTCGGTGAGCCCACCCGCAACCGCAATGAGCTGCATCACGGTCATCGCCGAGGTGAGCGCGTAGGCGCCCGGGCGCGTCACCTCGCCGGTGATGAACACGCGACGGCTGTTCAACTGGCGCACGACCACGGTGACGGACGCATCCGCGATGAACTCGCGCGCCGCTTCCTGGATGCGATCGGCCAGCTGGTCGGGCGTGAGCCCCGCGGCCTTGATGTCGCGGATCAGGGGCAGCGTGATCATGCCGTCCGGGCGCACGGTCACGTCCCCCGACATCTCCTGGTCCCTCCAGAAATTGATGCCCAGCACATCGTCTGAGCCGATGGTGAAGCCGGGTTCCGTGGCGACGGAGGGCCCGGGGACCGCGGGTTTCGGCGTCGCGGCACCGGGCTTCTGCGCGGGTCGAGCCACGGCGGCCGGCGGTGTCTGGACTGGCGCGGCGAGGCCACCAGGGACGAGCACGGCGAGGGCGAGGACGATGGAGAAGAGTGTGCGCATCGCTGCACCTGTCAGAGCCCGAGGATCCGTGTCCGGTCGCGCACCGCCGGCATCTCCGGCTCGAGGCGGTCCGGCTCCGGTTCCTCCGTGGATGGTCGGTGGAGCCGGGGCTCGGGCCGGGCGACTCGATCGACCGTGCCGGTGGCGTCCCGGTCGGCCGCGCCGTTCACGGGGAGGTCGAGGTCGAGGCACGCGTCGGCGACGATCGATCCATCGATCGGCTTTCGCTCGGCCGCGAAGCCTCCGAGCAGGGCGTTCTCGCACACGACCCCGATCGTGCGGGGGATCCCGCGCGATGCCTCGTAGATGGCCAGCACGGCGTCGCGGGTGAAGATGTCGCCGGCCGACCCGCCAGCGACCCGCACGCGCAGCGCGATGTAGGACGCCGTCTCGCGCAGGTCGAGCGGCGCGAGCTCGCAGCGGAAGCAGATGCGCTGCTTGAGCTGACGCAACGAGGGGTCGTTGAGGAGACCGGCCAGCTCGCGCTGCCCGACGAGGACGACGTTGACGAGTTTGGTGGTGTCGGTCTCCAGGTTGGCCAGCAGGCGGATCTCCTCGAAGAGCTCGTGGCTGAGGCTCTGCGCCTCGTCGATGACGAGCGCCGTCGAGCCGCCCGCGGCGTGCCGCGCGACCACGTCGCGCTGGAAGTCCAGCAGGAAGCGCGCCTTCGACCCGGCCGGTGGTGGGAGTTCCAACGTATCGGCGAGGAGCTCGTAGAACTCGGGGCGCGTGAGGGCCGGGTTGCTGAGCACGGCGTGGCGATGCTGCAGGCGCCGTTCCGCCGTGAGGGCGGCGCGCAGGAGCGTGGTCTTGCCCGTGCCCGCCTCGCCGAGCAGCAGCGTGATGCCGAGCGACGAGGTGAGTCCGTAGCGCAGCGTCGCGAGCGCTTCGCGATGTCCGGCGTTGAGGAACAGGAAGCGCGGATCCGGCGTGATCTGGAAGGGCCGTTCGCGCACTCCGAAGAACGTTTCGTACATCGAACCTTCAGGCGCCGAGACGGGCGTCACGGCTGACGGGCCAGACGCAGCTCTCGGAAATCTCGACGGCGACCGAACGCTGGAGCAGCGTCACGGACACCACCAGGCGGTTCCGGTTCTTGACCGACAGCAGGATGCCTTCCGCGCCTGCCAGTGGTCCGGCGACAATCTGGAGGCGCTGCCCGATGTGCAGGTAGGGCCAGGGCTCCACCTGGAGCCGGGAGTTCACCACCACGCGCAGCGAGTCGATCTCCACCTCGGGGATCGGCGCAGGCGCTCTTCCGATACTGACCACGAGCACGACCCCGGGGGTCGTGAGGATGGGCAGGCGCTGGTGCGCGTCGAAGCGGCAGAAGACGTAGCCGGGAAACAGGGGCAGCTCGACGGTCGCGACGCGGTCGGACCAGCGGCGTCGTTCGAGGTGCAGCGGGAGGAACTCCTCGTAGCCCTTGCCACGGAGGGCCGCGGCCACGGCCTTTTCTGCCCTGGGCCGGACACGCAAGGCGAACCACTCGAGGTCGAGTCTCTCAGCCACGATTGCACGCCACCGGGGTGTCGAATCTCGTCTGCCTGGAGCGGATCGGGCAGGCTACCGCCCCGTCAGTCCCATTACGGTGAATGACTGCCCTGGTCACGCAGCGCTCCGTCGCCGTGGCGGCGTCGAAGTCATCAGCCGTGACGACCGGTGCGAATTCGCTCACGCCAGGCGAGAGTCCGTCGTCTTCACGCGCACGCAGACGAGTCGTGACCGGGGGCTGTCGCCCGGCCGCAACTGCCACGACGTTCCGAGTTTTGGCTCACCATGCGCGGGGAGAGAAATCGCTGCCTGCAGCATACCAGCATCCGCGGCGACCAGAAGGTGCGGAGTGCGGCACGATGATGTTTTTTAGTCCACTACAAAGAGACCCAAGGCGTCCCCCAAATGGCTTTTCGGACTAAAGTCATCTGTCTGGGAGACAACTGCGTTCTCGGCCATCGGGAGTCGGTCGGCGGCGCTGGTCCCCCGGACCCGCGATTCGCCGCAGAAGTCCCGGGCGGCGCAGCCCGTCTGGTGGCGTGGTGTCTCCCTCACATCCTCCCGGGGCCTTTGCGGAAGCGGGGACCCGCGGGTGACGCCGGATCGGGGCCCCCTGCCTCCGCTGCAACGCGTTGGGGTCCGACTCCCGCAACCGCAGTAATGTGAACGGCCGTCAGAACCGGCAACGGTGCCCGAAGGGTGGAGTCTGTTGTTGTTCCCAGCCCGAATGTCCGACAAGCACCGACGACCGATAACCGGTGACCGATGACGTGGGGATGTCGCGTGCTGTGCGAGATTGTCAGTCGGACGAGCGACCGGCCCTGCGCGCCAGTTCCCAGAATGCACGGGGATCGAGCACCGGGATCGGCAGGCCGGCTGCGGCCTCCAGAAGGTCGCGGTCACCGGTAACGAGCACGTGAGCACGTGCCGCGACAGCCGATGCGACAATCCAGCGATCATCGGGGTCACGCAAGTCGAGGCGCGGGGCTCGGGACGGCTTCGGAACGACCTCGTGATCGCGCAACATCGACTCGACGTCGCTCGCAACGTCGGCAGGGACTCGGAGCTTCGTCCGAAGGACACGGCGAAGTTCGACGAGAACGACCTCACCAACCACGAGGTGGTGTTCCGCGAGAACGTGGCGCAACACGTCGGCACACAGACCACGGGTCGCGAAGGCGCTCGCGAGCACGTTCGTGTCGAGGAACACCCTCACGACATCGCCTTCACGATGTCATCGTCAGTGAGGAATCCGCGGGCTTCGGCGAACGGCAGCACTCGTCGCCGGAGGATCTCGAATCGCTGGAGCTGGAACTGGCGGCGCAGAGCATCTCGCACGAGGTCGCTGCGGGTCCGACCCGTCTCGCGGCACAGGCGGTCGAGAAGTCGCTCGAGGTCGGGCTCGATTCTGATGGTGAGTGCGTTCTTCATTGTCATACACTGTAACACGCGCCGGTGTCGAGCGTCAGCTCCCGGAGGCCGGCAGGCGCCCGCCCGGCGGGCCGCCGCCTCCGCCTGACGCCACGCCATGCAGGCGCTGGAGTTGAGATCGCTGGCCGGCTCGAGGGTGTGAGCTACGACCCTTCGACGAGCACCGATCACCGACGACCGAGAACCGATGACCGACGACCGAAAACCGAAAACCGATCTACGCGACGCACGCGCTGGAGTTGGGATCGCTCGCGGGCTTCTGGTCGTCCAGCGACACCAGGCAGTCGTGCTTCTTGAGGAACGCGTTCAGGCGCTTCATGTCCGTCTTGGGGATGTTCAGGATGGCGGGCAGTTCCTCGGCGCGGCCTCCGGCCTGCTCGAGCGCCAGGCGGACGACGCGGCGGACCGTTTCCCGTGTGACGTCGCGTGAGGAAAACGGTTCGTGGACGGCGACCCAGAACGACTCGCGCCGCTCCAGCATCCGCCCGAACAGATCGCGCGCGAGGTACTCGGCCAGGGCGACGGCGGGGGGCAGCGACGGGTCGATGGGGGCGACCGCGAGGCGGCGCACCTCGGGGGGGAGATCCGCGATCGTGATCAGGCCGTCCTCTGCGCGGACGACGAGCCGTTCGATGACGTTCTTCAGTTGTCGGATGTTACCCGGCCACTCGTAGGCGAGCAGCGCCTCGTTCGCCATCTTGTCGAGGCGCGGGCGCGGCACGCGATGCCGCTCCGAGAAGGTCTGCAGGAAGTGATCGATGAGGAGCGGGATGTCGCCGCCGCGCTCGCGGAGCGCGGGGATCTTCATGTGGATGACGTTGAGGCGGTAGAACAGGTCTTCGCGGAAGGCCCCGTGGGCGATCTGCTCGGAGAGGTCCCGGTTGGTGGCGCAGATGACGCGCACGTTGACGCGGGCGGGCATGCGGTCCGCCCCGACGCGCTGGATCTCGCCCGACTCGAGGAACCGCAGCAGGCTGGCCTGCATGCGCAGGGACATCTCGCCGATCTCGTCGAGAAAGACCGTGCCGCCGTTGGACTGCTCGAAGAGCCCCGCCTTGTCGCGGATGGCGCCCGTGAAGCTACCGCGCACGTGGCCGAAGAGCTCGGATTCGAGCAGCGATTCCGGCACACCCGCGCAGTTGAGCGTGAGCAGCGGGCCCTGGGCGCGCTGGCTCCGGATGTGAATCAGGCGGGCCGCGATTTCCTTGCCGACGCCGCTCTCGCCGGTGATCAGCACCTTGGCGTCGGAGCGCGCCGCCATGGTGATCTCCTGGTCGAGCGCCATCAGGGCCGGGCTGCGGCCCACGAGTTGTACGGGAAGTTCGTTCATGCGGCGACCCGGCTCATCCTGCGGCCGCGGACCCTTGACGGTAGAGCCAGCGGCGGGGAACGTCAAGCTCAACGTTACACCTTCCCGGTGAGGCGCCAAAACCTGTGGAAGACGCGACGGAGGAAGACCTAAAAGCCGCCGCGTCAGGACTTACCAGCCCTCGTCGTTACGAAATCGTCATTTTTTCCAAGGACTTGAGCGCAGCCGTCTTGGGAATGTGCTTTGCAGCCTAGGCCGGCGCGCGATTCGCCCGTGCCCGCGGCCCGGTGTGCCGGACGCCAGGGGTCGACGTGCGCGAGCGCCCAGGGGTGGCGATATGAACATCCGGTTCATTTCCTCGCTGACGCCAGAAGACGAGGATCGGATCGCACCGAGCCTGCTAGGGGCGGTCGGGCCATTGCTCGACGCCCTCCCGCTGGCTTACACGATCCGGATCGAGACGAGCAACGGCAAGATTTTCCAGCACGCCCACACGGGACCCGATGTGGGCGACCAGGGGGGAGACGTGGACACCGTCCCGCCACGAGCCGTCGCAGGGTTGTTTCGACCCCGCGGCCCGGCCTCGTAACGGTGGGGCAGCCGAGCGCCGCAAACATCTCATACCAACACCGTGACGCGGGGCCGATTCCATCCCTCCACCGGTCCCGCCATCTCGGCTCTCAGTTTCCAGTTGCCAGTTTCCAGTCACCAGTTGCCGCAAGCCGCGCGCCGCAGGCCGTCTGTCTGTGAGCCGCGCGCCGCGGGCCGAGGCTCCGGCCGGGCCTCGCGCTCCGCACGCCGACACACGCCACCTCCGGCGAGCTGTCATCGTTACGGCGTGGGGACAGAACGGCGGGCGGCACGCGACTGGCGACCAGCGGCCTGACGGGCTGAAAACCGATAACTGGAGACCGAAAACCGAAAACCGATAACCGATGACCGGTCCCTGCCGATTACCCGGGGGTGCGGGTCCCTGCCTGGCGTGTGTCGCCGGGCGTCGGCGGCTCGCCGCGGGAGTCCGTCGATGCGTACGCTGGCGTGCGGCGCGGTGGCGCTGCTGGTCCTGGCCTCTCCGGCCCTCGTCTGGGCGGACGCCGTGTTCGTGGGGCAGATCATCCAGGTCCAGACGACCGACGTCGGCGGCAGCGCGCTCACGCGGTTCGGCCAGGGCGGACCGTTCCGGGTGGACCTGCCCGGCACGGCCAACGACTTCCTGTCCTTCTGCCTCGAGCGCAACGAGTACTTCACGCCAGGCGAGAACCTCCAGATCGCGTCGATCTCCGACGAGGCGCGGTCCGGCGGGCTGGCGGGGCAGGACACGCCGACGGGGGATCACATCAGTCCGAAGACCGCGTTCGTCTACTCGAGGTTCCGCAGCGGCGACGCGTCCTACACGGGCCCGCTCGTGCAGGAACTGATCTGGTTCCTCGAGCACGAGACAACCAGCCTGGGAGCACCGGCGCAGGCGCTGTTTGACAGCCTCGACGCGTCGATGGTGTCCTACGGGTGGGACCCGACCTCCATTGGCAAGGTGCGCGTGATGAACCTCATGCGGGGCGATCCCTCGTTCGGGGTGCGGGCCCAGGACATGCTCACGCTCGAGACGCCGGAGCCGGCGTCGGTCTTCCTTCTCGGAACCGGTCTCGCGGGCGTGGCCGCGCTGCGGCGCCGGCGGCGCACCCAGATGGTCAGGAACCCGGACTGAGGAGATTCGGCGACGGACCTTGTGGAACCGCTCACGGGCCCTGTCCTGTTGCCAGCCAGTTGCCCCTGACGCCTCGGTTCGAGGCCGTCAGCCGGATCGGGCCGAGAGCGAACCCCAGCCGTCAAAGACCGTTCCAGAAATACCGTCATTCGGCGCCATTGCTGCGAGAGTGGCGCAGCAAAAGCCCACTCTCATCAAAACAATAGGCTGCTCCAAGGCTGACTTTTCCCCTTGGGGAGACCTGAACGACCGTTCATCGGTTCCCATAAGTGCCTTGATCGATGGCACTTGCGGCAACTGCCCCAGAACCGCGCACTGTGGTCCCTCCTTTGCACCAAGGGGAAGAGAAGCGGGTGCCCCCTGTGTCCGCTGGAGGAGTAACCATGCGCTGCGCTATTCGGGTTCTGATCGGACTGATGCTGTTGGCGGGCCTGCCCGCGGTGACAGCAGCCGAGGTTCTGCTTCCCAACCAGACCATCGTGGTCGATGACGACCCGTCGAGTGCGAACTTTGGCAGCGGCGGCGCGTTCAGGCTATTCCCCGACGGAGCTAGCTATCCGAACGGCTCGTTCTTTATCACCTTCTGCCTTGAGACGAACGAGTACTTCGACCTAGGCCAGCCGCTCCAGATTGAGGAGATCAGCGGCTCGGCGAAGTTGGGCGGCGCGAACGGTGGGAACGGGACGGAGGACCCGCTCAGCAACGACACCAAGGTCGTGTATTCGCAGTTCCGGAAGGGAACTGTAGGCTTCCAAGACCGCCAGGCCTTGCAGGAGGTGATCTGGTGGCTCGAGGGCGAGTACAACTACTCGCAGCCCGCCTCGAGTCTATCTGCGGCGGCGCAGGGCATTGTCAGTCTGATCGGGTCTCACTCGATCTACGGGTCCGTCGACGTCCTGAACCTCAAGGCGCCCGGTACTGGCACTGGCTACACGTCTCCGCTTGTCCGCAAACAGGACATGCTGACTTGGATGAGTCCTGAGGAGAGTCAGCTCATTCCCGAGCCCACGTCGCTCCTGTTACTGGGCACGGGCCTCTTCGCCGCCTCCGCCGCCGCGCGTCGCCGCCGCGGCAAGAAGTAGATCGCAGCGCTGACACAGGGCTTCCGCTTCGCCGCGACCAGAGGGCGTCCCCGCTCTCTGGCCGCGGCGTTTTCATTCAGTTGCCAGTTTCCAGTTTCCAGTTGCCAGCGAACACAGGTTCGCGAGCCGCCGCCGGGCCCCGGTCTCCGCCCAAGCCGACGTCGAACATATCCAGCCTCTGGCAGACTCCCTGCGCCCAACGCGCTGACTCTTCCCCTTGGTGCACCAGGAGCCCAGCGCGCAACGACGCCCCAAGTGCCCTGTTCCCGGTCATTTGGGCGACGTGTCCCAGAATGCCGCCATCCTGGTGTCTCGTTTGCACCTCACGCGACCAGACCGGCGCCACCAGGCGTCCGTCGGAGGGAATGGTCATGCGTGCGACGATTCGGGTGTTTCTTGCTCTTGGGCTGCTTGGACTGGTGCCAGCGATCGCGTCGGCTGACAGCGTGGTTGTCGGGGACTTTGTCAGGATTCAGAACGACCTGACGCCGAGATACGGCAGTGGCGGCCCGTTCACGGTCGATGTCTCTCCGTACTACGGCAGCGTCGGCCTCGGAGACTGGGTGACGTTCTGCCTCGAGATGAACGAGGGGTTCAGCTCCGGGTCGACGTACTACGTGTACGACATCTCGGATTACGCCGACGCCGGGAGCGTCGCCACACCTGCTAACCCGGACCCTCTCAGCATCGCCACCAAGTGGCTCTACCAGGAGTTCCGCCGCGGCAACATCGCGACGTCGACCACGGACCGCGACGAGCTGCAACAGATGATCTGGTGTCTGGAGGAAGGTCTCAGCGCTTGCACGTTCACGGGCGACGCCCTGACGTGGTACACCCAGGCCCAGACCAAGACGGCGGCAGACATCGTTGACGCCGTCCAGGTTCTGAACATCGCGAACCGGTCGGTGACGGCGAGCGAGGTGAAAGAGGGCTGGGGGCTGTCGAGGGACTGGAAGGCTCAGTCGATGTTGACGTGGACGGAGAGAGACGGCGGCATCACCAACGTCCCCGAACCTGCCTCGCTGTTCCTGATGGGCAGCGGGCTCGTGGGCCTGGCGACCATGGCAC
>CAYLZN010000244.1:0-9059 GCA_964387935.1 uncultured Vicinamibacteraceae bacterium
TGGCGGTAACGGTCACCGTCGCCGTCAGGCCGCCCGGCCTGAGCACGAACGTAAGCTCGAACCGCTCCGCCGGGTCGGCCAGCGAGACCATGCGCGAGTCTTCCGAAAACCCGTCACGCACGACCGACACGCGGTAGATGCCCACCGAAAGGCCTTCGACGCGGAAGCGGCCGTCCGCGTCCGACTGCACCAGCACCTCGGCCCCGGTGGCGAGGTTGAGCACGGAGATGCGAGCGCCGTCGAGCGGGGCCCCGGAGGGATCCGCCGCGATGCCCACGATGTCGGAAGCCATGACCAGCGACGGCGTCAGCGCCATGAGCACCGCCGAGAAGAAGAGAGAACGGAGGAACGTCATGAGAGGGGCCTCACACCGAGCGGCGCGGGCGCGCGCAGGCGTGCGCCATCGCGGCCGCTCATGGCCAATCGCGGGCGCGACGGGGTGACCCGACGACGCCGGCGCGATGCCAGCCTGAACCGGAACGGGAACTGTGGGACTAGTGACCTTGCGCGAGGGCGCAAGGGGGAGGTCGTGGCCCGGTGACCACGGCGAAGCCGCCCGAGACGAGGGCCGGGGCCACGACGCACGGCGTGGCGTCACGACGCGGCAGGGGCCCAGCCGGACGGGACCGACGCAGCACCAGCCCCAGCAGGCCCAGCAACGCGAGGACGGACGCCAGTGAGGCATCGGCGACCACGGTCACCACGGCGGCCGGGAAGCTGGCCCAGACGTCAGCCGTCTGCGGGTTCGAGGCGGCGGCCTGGCAGTGCAGCAGCACGACCAGGAGCCACAACACGACCGCTTTCCTCCCCCACCAGACCGGCAGGCCCAGGCGTCGAAGTGCGAGGAACCCGGCAAGCAGCAGGCCGCCCAGCACCCATCGCACGGACGTCCCCGGGTCGAGCAGCCGCCCATCCAGGGCGTGCACGCCAAGGAGCACAGCATGGAAGGCGACGAGGACGAGGATCGCCAGGCGGGAAAGGCACGTGGCCAGCCTGCTCGCCAGCGGCCTGATCACGATCGACGGAATCCCGGCGGAATGCATCGTCCGGCCTGGTACAGTGGCAAGATACATTCCAGGGTGTGGGCGCGGCAAGCTCGGCCCGGGCGCGCTCGTCAGGCCCGTGCGAAGTCGCGGCCAGGCGTGGCAGGTAAGCAGCAGGTGTAGAGTAGAGCCAGTTGCCCCCGAGCCAGGCCCTTGCACGGCCTGGAGGAAGGCAGGAAACCATGGCGGGTTCGACCCTGGCATATCGGCAGGATCCCATGGCGGCTGTCGCCGACTTCGGCGATCAACTGGCGGAGGCCTGGCAGTCGCTGAACCAGGCGGCAGAGGTGCTCGTGAGGACATCGCGGAAGACCCTCCTGGATCTGGCCGAGCAGCCTGTCGCCCTGCTCAAGCCCCACGCCGACACCGCGGCCGGGTGGTTGAACGCTGCGCACCGGCAGACGCTGCGGGTGGTAGACGACTCCGTCGCGTTCGGCCTCAGGAAGCTGGGCATCCCGACCCATGCAGAGTACGTGGCGCTCACCGCACGCATGGATCGCCTGAGCGCGAGCGTGAAGCGGCTCGAAGCCGGGGCCGTCAAGCGCCACCGAGCCCCCCGGGCGCAGGCCGCACGGCGTCGGGCGCGCTGACGGGCCGACATGCACACGCGGTTGCTGCTGCTCACCGAAGCCGATGTGACCGCGGTGCTGACGCCCGTCGAGCTCGTCGCGGTCATGGAGACGGCCCTCGCCGAGTTCTCTGCGGGCCTGGCGCAGCAACCGCCCAGGCCGGTCATCATGACCGGTACGCCGCCCCGATGGTTCGGCTTCATGCCGGCGTTCGTCCCGTCGCAGGCGGCCGTGGGCGCGAAGATCGTGTCGGTGCGGCCGCCGGCCCCGGACGTGTCGTACACGCACCAGGCCGTCATCCTCCTGCTGGATCCGGACACGGGAGCCATCGTGTCGCTGCTCGACGGCCGGTACATCACCGAAGGGCGGACCGCCGCCGTGTCGGCGGTGGCCGTCGCACATCTCGCCACTCGGCCGGTCCGATCGGTGGGCCTGTTCGGCGCCGGCGTGCAGGCGGCCAGTCACCTGGACCTGCTCGCGACGCTCCATCCCCTCACCGAGGTTCGCGTGTGGAGTCCCGGCGCAGGCCGCGAAGCGCTCGCGGCCAGGGCCGCCGGCCGCTGGACGTGTCCGGTGCGTGCCGTCGATCGTCCTGAGGAGGCGGCCAGCGGCGCGGACGTGATCGTCCTTGCAACCGCCGCGAGCGAACCAGTCCTCATGTCCGCGTGGGTGTCACCGGGCACGCTCGTGGTGTCGGTGGGCGCCTGTCGGCCGACGCAGCGGGAGATGGACCCGGAGCTGCTGCGGCGCTCGCGCCTCTATGTCGATTCCCGCCAGGCGGCCGCGTGCGAGTCAGGGGATATCGTGCAGGCCCTGGCCGCAGGACTCATCGATCGCACGCACGTGCTGGGCGAGCTCGGGGACGTCGTGCGCGGTGTGGTGCCGGGACAGGTGCCCGGCGACGAGCGCCCGGTGATCTTCAAGTCCCTGGGCATGGGCGTGGAGGACGTGGCCGCGGCGCAACTCGCCTTCGCCCGCGCCCGGGTGCAGGGCCGCGGCACGTGGGTGACCGTCTAGCGCGTGGCGTGTCTTGGTGCTTCGGCCCAGATCCATCCCCGCAGGTCTCCTTCGGCGAACCCCGTCGCCGCGTCCGTCGGGTAGGCACGCTGCAGCGACGCGCGCACGGCCGCGCTGAGCGACTCGGCGGACCCGTGGCAGTTCGAGCACAGCAGACCCATCGGGATCGGCCGGATGACGCCCACCTTGTCTCCCAGGTCGAACACGCGCGGGCTGAAGGCCTTCGCCGGCCGGCCCGCCGCCTTGGCGACGAGGGCCGCCGCCCACGCCGGAGGTGTGTTCAACGGGTTCCGCAACGCGTGGCTCGTGCGACCGACGGCGAGGCCCTGCTCGGTCACGACGCGATCGCGGATGGCGCCCGCCTCGACGCGACAGACGTCGAGCGCGGCCCCGGGCCCGTCCTTGGTCGCTTCCTGCAGGCGCCGCAGCAGGCTGGCCTGCAGCGCGGTCATCGCGGCCTCGGCGCGCTGGACCGCAGGCCGGAGGTCGGCGGGCGCCACGTCGATGGCGACGCCCTCTGCAGGCGCCTGCGCAGGTCCTCCACCCGGTCCCCGCCCCGACGCGGATCCGGCCAGGTAGTCCACCGCGAGGCTGGCCAGGGCGCGCACGCCCGGGACGAGCGCGCCCTCGTCTGCGTAGAACCGGGGCGAGTGGTTCGGGTGAATCGTGGACGGGTCGGCCCCTCTCGGCGTGATGCCGAGGAAGACGAACAGGCCCGGCACGACCTTCTGATAGCTCGCGAAGTCCTCCGCCGTCGTCGTCACCTGCACGTTCGGCAGGAACGGGCCGGTCGCGACGCGGCGCAGCGTGGGTGTCATGCGCTCGGTCAGCGCCGGGTCGTTCCAGGTGACTGGATTGCCCCGCTCGATCTGGACCTCCGCGGTGGCGCCGGCGCTCGCTGCGATCTGCTGCGCGGTCCGCGTGACACGTGCATGGATGTCGTCCTGCATCGCCGGGTCGAAGGTGCGAATCGTGCCTTCGAGCACGGCCTCCTCAGGAACGATGTTGGTGCGGGTCCCGCCGCGGAAGGTCCCCACCGTCACCACGGCGGGCGCCCTGGTGAGGTCGCTCTGCCGGCTCACGATGGTCTGCAGTCCGAGGACGATCTGCGCTGAGACCACAATCGGGTCCACGCCCCGCCATGGCAGGGCGCCGTGTGTCTGGGATCCGCGGACGCGGATGCGGTAGGAATCGCTGGCCGCCATGAGCCCCTGGGGCCGGAACGCGATCGTGCCGACCTCGAAGGGGAAGACGTGCAGGCCGAAGATCGCCGCGACGTTGTCCTTCTCGAGCACGCCCTCCTTGATCATCAGCGGGGCGCCCCCGTCCTCCCCGGCTGGCGGGCCCTCCTCGGCAGGCTGGAAGATGAATTTGACCGTGCCGGGAATCCGCGCCCGCAGGCCGGCCAGGACCTCGGCGGCGCCCATGAGCATCGCCGTGTGCAGGTCGTGGCCGCACGCGTGCATCACGCCGACATCGAGGCCGTTGTACGTCGTCCGGACCGTGGACTTGAACGGCAGCTCCACCTGCTCGACCACGGGCAGGGCATCCATGTCGGCGCGCAGGGCCACGGTCGGCCCGGGCAGGCCGCCGCGGAGCACGGCCACGACGCCCGTTCTGGCGACGCCCGTCTCCACCTCCAGCCCGAGCGCGCGCAGGTGCTCGGCCACCACGCCCGCCGTGCGGACCTCGCGGTTGCTCAACTCCGGGTGCTGATGGAAATCACGACGCCAGGCCACGAGTCTGGCGTGAAGGGCGCCGGCGCGCCGGTCGATTTCTGCGTGCAGGGCCGCACCTTCATTCGTGCCCTGCGCGGCCGCGGCGGGCCACGCGAGCGCCAGCAGCGCCACAAGGGACACCAACCCGAGGCTGAGCCACCACCGGGGCATGCGACGGTCCTTTCTGGACATCAGTCCGCAAACGGCAGCGGGGTGTCCGTCTTGCGGCCACGGCGGCGGTCGTCGAGGCGACGGCGCGCGAGGTGTTCGGCGACGGATTCCCCAATCGTCTCCGAGAGTTCCCGCAGGACGGCCGCGACCAGCCGGTCCTTGCGCAGCCCGAGGCTGATCGGTTCGTGGAAGAGATCGGCGAGCGGCATGCCGAGGGCGTGCGCCACTCGCTCGAGGGTTTCCGTATGGCAGTGGCCGCCGCGCAGGAGGTGCTGCACGGTGCTCCGGTTGATGCCCGCCAGCCGCGCCAGTTCGGCCTGCGTCAGACCGTGGTCGCGAAGCTGGCGGCGGATGGCCTCCCCCCAGACGGTGTTCTTCATGGCGCGGTGGCGGCCCAGGCCGCAGTCCGGCTCATGCTACTTGATGTCGCGAGGTCCCGTCGACGGGGATGGCGGCCCGTCTTCGCAGGCGGTCGATCTGCTAGAGTGGCCCGGTGGCACTTCTCTACCGCGACCCGGCTGACCCGCCGGCTCCCGCGAGCTATCGCGTCCTGCCGAGTCACGTGGAGCCGGCCCGGCTGCTCGCCGGCGACGACCTGCCGTGGTCCATGGCCTGCGTCATCGACTGGGGTCCGACGCGCTATCGCACGGCGTTCCGCGCGCTCTGGTCGCCTGCCGCGCTCTTCCTGCGCTTCGACTGCGCCGACGATGCGCCTTGGCACACGATGACGAGAAGGGACGAGAACCTCTGGGAAGAGGAGGTCGTCGAAATCTTCATCGACCCGGGCGGCTGCGGCGGGCCCTACGCCGAGATCGAAATCAACCCCGTCAACGCGGTGTGCGATCTGCTCATCCGGCGCGCCCGCCCGCTCGACAACGAGCGGGACTGGCAGTTCGCTGGCCTGGAGACGCGCGTCCGCCACTGGATGCACGCGCACGACCCCGGCACGGAGTGCGAGGCGGACCAGGGCTGGACCGTCACCGCGATGCTGCCCTGGGACGGGTTCTCGACGGTCTCGCCCGAGGTGGTCGGGCGCGTGCCGCCCCGGCGCGGCGACGAATGGCGCTTCAACGTGTTCCGCATCAAGCGGCCGGGCGGGCCTGCCGATCCGGAACGGGGCGCCATCTATGCGGCCTGGTCGGTGCCGGAGGGGCCCAGTTTCCACGCCCCGGAGGCGTTCCGGGCGCTCGTCTTCGCCTAGGAGTCCTGGTCATGGCGTCTCCCGTCCGGCAGGTGTATCACCTGGCGCTCGACAGCACGATGATTGGGGGTGCAACTATCGCCCTCCTCCCGGGCGATCCCGGTCGAGTGCCGCACATCGCGCAGACGCCGCCATTCACGGGGGCCCGCGAGCTGGCGTCGAAGCGGGAATACCGGACCTGGATGGCGGCCTGCGACGGCACCCCGGTGCTCGTGACGTCCACCGGCATCGGCGGGCCGTCCGCGTCGATTGCGATGGACGAACTCGCGCAGCTCGGCGTCACGACCTTCATTCGCGTCGGCACGACGGGAGCCATCCAGGCCGACATCGACGTCGGCACCGCGATCGTCACCACGGGTGCCGTGCGGCTCGACGGGGCGTCCCGGCAGTACGCGCCCGTCGAGTATCCGGCGGTGGCCCATCACGCCGTGGTGCGTGCCCTGATCGACGCCGCGGCCGCGCTCGGCGTCCCTCATCGCGCCGGCGTCAGCTGCACCACCGACACGTTCTATCCCGGGCAGGAGCGACACGACTCCTTCACCGGCTACGTGCCTCGACGACTCCAGGGCGCCACCGAGGAGTGGCGGCGCCTGCACGTGCTCAACTACGAGATGGAGGCCGCGACCGTGCTGACGCTCGGGTCGGCCATGGGGCTGCGCAGCGGGTGCGTCGCGGGCGTGGTCGTCAACCGGGTGCGGGGGGAGCACGTGTCGGCCGCCGACCTGGAGCGGGGGGAGCGGAACGGCGTGCTGGTCGCGGCCAAGGCGGTGGAACTCCTGCTGAGGGGGGACCGGCAGGGATGAGCGTGGGCAAGGCCGTGATTCTGGCGCGCGGCCTGGGCACGCGCATGCGGCGGGCCTCGGGCACGTCGTTGACCACGGAGCAGGCGCGCGCGGCCGATGCCGGTCTGAAGGCGCTCGTGCCAATCGGCCGCCCGTTCCTCGACTACGTGCTCAGCGCCCTCGCGGATGGCGGGATCCGCCAGGTGTGTCTGGTGATCGGTCCCGAGCACGACGCGATTCGCGACTACTACACGCGTGGGGTCGTCCTGTCCCGCCTCGAGGTGAGCTTCGCCATCCAGGAGCACCCGCGCGGGACCGCGGACGCGGTGCTGGCCGCACAGCACTTCGCCGGGAGGCACCCGTTTCTCGTGCTCAATTCGGACAACTACTACCCGCCGCGGGCCTACGAGGCGCTGGCGCAGCTCGGCGGCCCTGGGCTGCCCGGGTTCAGTCGTCGTGGTCTCCTGGCCTCGGGGACCCTTGGCCGCGATCGGATTGCGGGCTACGCGCTCCTGGATGTGGCCGCCGACGGGACGCTGCGACGCATCGTCGAGAAGCCGGACGGGGCGACGCTGGCCGCCTACGGGGAGAATCCGCTGGTGAGCATGAACTGCTGGCGCTTCGGCCCCGAGATCTTCGACGCCTGCCGCGCCGTGCCCCCGTCGCCACGAGGGGAACTGGAGCTGCCGCTGGCGGTGCAGTACGGGCTCGAGCGCCTCGGGATGCGGCTGACGGTGGTGCCGCTCGACCTGCCGGTGCTGGACCTGTCGACCCGCGATGACATTGCAGTCGTGGCGCGTGCGCTCGCCTCGACGGAGGTGCGCTTGTGAAAATGGGGTCGGGAGTTCTTTTCAACAAAACTGCGTACGACCGCCGTCCGGAAGCGCGCCAACGCCGCGCCGGGGCCCCCCGGAGGACACCGGGGCCCTTGACAGCGCTGGCCGTCTTTCTGTCCGCCGCCGGTGCGCTCGCGACGGCCGGTGCCGACACGGCTCGCTTCGAAGCGGTGTGGTTCTGGTCCGGTGCGGTGACGTCGACCTCGGCCGAGGTCAAGGCACGGGTTCGCGGCACGCCGGGCGACCTGCACCTGGTGTACGGCCACGAACGCTCGCTTCGCGATGCGAAGCAGGCGCGACCCGCTCTCGTCCCCGCTGCGCCGGCCGGCGGCGTCGTGGCCTTCGGGCTCGCCGGGCTCTCTCCCAACACCGACTACTACTACGCCGTCTCGAATGGTACGAGCCGGTCTGCGGTCGGGCACTTCCGCACCTTCGCCGACGGGCCGCTCTCGTTCTCGTTCGCGTTCTCGAGCTGCGCCGGCGGCAGCATGTTCAGCGCGATCAGCAATCACCCGATCTTCGACACCATCCGCCTGAGGCGGCCGCTCCTCTTTCTCCACCTGGGCGACTTCCACTACAGCAACATCGGACGGAACGACATCGGCGACTTCCGCAAGGCCTACGATCGTGTCCTCACCCAGCCGCGCCAGGGCGGCCTGTACCAGCAGGTGCCGATCGCCTACATGTGGGACGACCACGACTACGGCCCGAACGACAGCGATCGCACCTCACCGGCGCGCAACGCCGCGCGCCTCGCCTACGATGAGAACGTGCCGCACTATCCGCTCGTCCTCCAGGACGGGCGTGTCACGACCATCCAGCAGCAGTTCACCGTGGGCCGCGTGCCGTTCGTCCTGAGCGACCTGCGCTCGGAGCGCGATCCCTCCCGGCAGGCCGACGGCCCCGGCAAGAGCATCATGGGCGCCCGACAGCGCGCGTGGCTCGACGAGACCTTCACGCGCCTCGCGAAATCCGACGCGCCCCTGATCATCTGGGTCAGCTCGGTCCCGTGGATTACGCGCGAGGGCGACCCGATGGATGGCTGGCAGCCGTATTCCTGGGAACGCCAATGGATCGCGGATCGCCTCGAGGCGCTCGGCCTCACCACGCGCCTGGTCATGCTCGCCGGCGACGCGCACATGGCCGCCATCGACGACGGGAGGCACAGCAACTACACGAGCGGTGCACCGGCGGGCGCCAGGGGATTCCCGGTCATCAAGGCCACGCCCCTCGATCGCAGCCCCAGCATCAAGGGGGGCCCCTACTCCCACGGCATCTCGGCGAAGTCGAACCAGTTCGGCTGGGCCGACATCAAGGACGACGGGCACGGGATCCGGGCGGTGTTCTCCGCGCACGATGCCGCGGGGCGGCTCGTTCCCGGCCTGCGCCTCGAGCTCACCTGCGGCCCGGGCGGCTGCCAGGTCGTCCCGTAGGTGCCCCACATGCGGATGCCACAGGCCAGCACCCTCTTGCTGTTGTCGGTCGCCTGCCTGGCCGCCGGCCCTCGTGCCGCCGACGCGCCGGCGGACCTCGTCCTGCGCGGCGGCACGCTCTTCACGCTGGACCCGACGCGTCCGCGGGCTCAGGCGCTCGCCGCTCGCGGCGACACGATCGTCGCCGTGGGCACCGATGCAGACATGGCGCCGTTCATCGGGCCCGGCACGCGCGTGATCGACGTGCAGGGTGCGTTCGCCCTGCCGGGCTTCAACGATGCCCACGTGC
>CAYLZN010000245.1:0-9057 GCA_964387935.1 uncultured Vicinamibacteraceae bacterium
CACGGGCCGGGAGTCCTGGGACTCCCGGCCCGCTCGCGGCGTCGTGCGGCCCGTCAGAAGCTGAAGCGCAGGGTCGCTCCCAGCGGGAACGCCCACCGGCTGCCGCCGTCGTTGAGAGACTCCAGCCCGGTGCCGGCCAGCCCCTCCAGGTCCTGCAACTCGGTGTGGTAGCGAAGGCCGGCGGTCACGCCCAAGGCCACGCGCGGCGCCACCGCGAACAGCACGCCGAAGTCGCCGCCGAACGACGGGACGACAGACGAGTCGTAGAACGGCGTGTCGGCCAGCGTGACATTGGCCGCCGGCACGGAGAACGTCGCCGGGATCTCGTCGATCCACTTGACGCCGGCCACGAGCGCGACAAACGGGTTGATCCCCGCGTCAGGGGCGAAGTGCATGCGAACGCCACCCTCGAGTCCACGGGTCGAGTAGTCGGAGAACTGGGCCCGCAGGTCGAGGCCGGCCACGTTGCCCACCGAGAGGTCGCTCGCCTCGGACTTTCCATAGGTGAAGTCGCCGAAGACCTCGAGGTTGCGCGAAACGCCGTAGGCCGCGCCCACGCGGAGGCCCAGACCGGTGTCGTAGACGTCCGAGTAGCTCCGCGATTCGACCGTCGTCGGGAGGCCCAGCACGGTGCCGGTGCCGCCGCCGTGCACGTCGCCCGACAGGGGCAGGCCGGCGCCGCCGCTGACGCTCACCGAGAACGTCCCCTTCAGGCCGTCTCCCTGTGCGGACGCGGGGGACGAAGCGAGGGCCAGGGCGGCAGCGACTGCGAGAGTGGTCGTCGTATATCTCATGATGGGAACCTCTTTCAGCGTTGTGACAATTTGTGTCATCACACGTAAATGCCGGGCATCGCGCTCCACGGCGTCAACGACAGGAAAGACGCCCGCCACCCCCCCGAGGTTTCCGGTTGCCGCCGGCTGCGCTACACTACGCGGCGCGACGTCGCCGGCCCATGCGCGGCCGGGCCCAAGGAGGGTTGTCCGTGGCCACCACCCGCCGTGAGTTCCTCACCTCTTCCTCACTCGCCCTGCTCGGCGCCGTCCCGGCGACACGGACGCTGTTTGCGCAGACGCCGACGGCGCCGGCTCCGCCGCAGACCGCCTTCACGACGGTGCGCGGCACGGTCGGCACGTTCACCGGCCAGGGAGGAACGATCGGCTGGCACATCGCTCCGGACGGCGTCGTCGTGGTGGACGCCCAGATGCCCGTCACCGCGAAGATCTGCCTGGACGGCGTGACCCAGCGAAGCGCCGGGCGCCGGATCGACCGCCTGGTCAACACGCATCATCACTGGGACCACACCGCCGGCAACGGGGTGTTCAAGGATGCGGTCGCGAAGATCCTCGCGCACGCGAACGTCCCCGGGCTGCAGAAGGCCGCCGCGGCCGCACAGGCGCCTCAGCCGGGCATGCCCGGCCCGAACGACCAGGTCTACGCGACGGCCACCTACACGGATACCTGGCGGGAGGACGTGGGCAAGGAGGTGCTGGCCCTCGAGTACTACGGTCCCGCCCATACCGGCGGCGACAGCGTCGTCACCTTCGAGAAGGCCAACGTCGTGCACATGGGCGACCTGGTGTTCAACCGCCGGCACCCGTTCATCGATCGTCCCGGCGGCGCGTCGATCGCCGGGTGGATCACGGTGCTCGAGCACACGATCAAGGACCACGGGGCCGACACGATCTACATCTTCGGGCACGCCGGCCCGAAGTTCCCGGTCACGGGATCCCGTGCGGACCTTGCTTACATGCGCGACTACCTCACGGCGCTGACCGAGTACGTGCAGACCGCGATGAAGGCTGGGGGGTCCCGTGACGTCATCATCAAGCGCACGGACGTCCTCAAGGGATTCGAGGATCACGGCCCGCTGATCGAGCGGGTGCTCACCGCGGCCCACGACGAACTGGCCGGGACGACCCCCAGCGCCGCGAGCGGCTCGATCGCAGGACGCTGGAACGCCGTCGCGTACTACGACAGCCAGGTGCCCTTCACGCTGGACCTCAAGCTCGAGGGCGCGAAGGTGGTGGGCACGATCGCGACGATGGAGGGAAGCGCGGACCTGCGGAGCGCGACGTGGGAGAACGACACGCTCACGTTCGATACGACCTACATGAACGCGGCGGTCGTGATGAAGGCCTCGCTCAAGGACGGCGTCCTCGCCGGCACGTGGAGCTACAACGGCGGCGAGGCCAGCGGTCGGTGGGAAGCGAAGCGCTGAATCAGGCCGCGCTGGCGGAAACCAGGCCCCAGCCGCGCGATTCGAGACCTCCCTGCCACGTCCGAGCCTGCTGAGTCAGAGCGTCCCAGGTCTCGAACATCCGCGAGATCAGCGGGCGCTCGTTGATCAGGTAGCGAAGCTCGATGCCAAGCGGATGCTGGGCGACCACGCACTGCGCGGCGTCGCCGTCTCGGCTCATGGTCCAGAGATGCGTGGCGCTGAGGGTGTGTTCCATGGCGGTTCCCAGGACATGCACGGTCCGGTTCCGATCGATAGCTCAGAGTGTCGGGTGCCCAGTGCCGCGGGCCGCAAGCCGCGGGCCGCGGGCCGCAAGCCGATTGGACTGGCTGCCCCCTGCCGAGGACGACCGAGTCGTGGCGACACTCATCAGGAACGCGCATCTGGCCGCGCGGTCGTTGGCACATGGCTTGAAGCTTTCCTCGGCGTCAGGCCTGCCAGTTGGAGGACGCACGATGCGCGCGCGTCGATCGCTCAGAGTGGCCCTGGTGGCGATCATGTTGGGGCTCCTGCCGTCGAGCCGCACCGAAGCGCAATGGGGTGCCCAGCTCCCGCCCCCGGGACCAGGCTGGACCCACGGGGCCCCGCGGTACGCCTTCGATCGCGGGTTCCACGAGGGCTACGAGGAGGGCCTGCGGGCCGGACGACGCGGCAATCCATACGACCCGTACCGCGAGCGGGACTACCGACGGGCCGATCGGGGCTACGACCGGCGCTTCGGCTCCCGCGAGGGGTATCGGTGGGACTTCCGACGCGGTTTCGAGGCCGGCTATGCCCGCGGCTTCGGAGAGGGTCGAAGGGCGTACCGCTACGGTCCCTGGGGCGGTCCGCGCTGGCCGTGACCGCTCGGGATCGGCCGCTTCCGCAAGCCGTGCGACGCGTCACTCGGTGCGAAGGGCCATCAGGGGGCTGACCTTCGCCGCACGCAGCGCCGGTAGCGCGCTGGCCAATGCCGCGACGCTGGACAGCAGCAGCGAGACACTGCCGAACGTGAGCGGGTCGCCCGGGCGGACCTCGTACAGCAGCGCCCCCAGCAACTGCGACAGGCCGAGCGCCGCGGTCGAGCCGAGTGTGATTCCGAGCAGGGTCAACGCAAGGCCCTGCCTCAGGATCATGCGCACGACCGCGTGTTCGTGGGCCCCGAGGGCAAGGCGAATCCCGATCTCGTGGGTGCGTTGCGAGACCGCATAGGCGAGCACGCCGTAGAGACCCACGGCAGCCAGCACCACTGCGATGGCCGCAAACGTGCCGAGCAGGAAACCGGTCAGGCGAGGGGTGGCCAGCGCCGTCGACACAACGTCGCGCATCGGGCGAATGCTGGCCACGGGCACGTTGGGATCCAGCGCACGTACCGCCCGTCTCACGGGCTCCGCCAGGGCCATGGGCTCCCCGTTGGCCCTGACCACGAGAAACGCATTGCGAACTAGGTTACCCCCCGTGACGACGTGCCACTGGCTGTGCGGAATGTAGAACTTCTCTTTCACAACGCCGGTGACCCCGTTGTGGCGCTCGTCTGCGACGATGCCGACCACCTGGACCCAGGGGTTTCGCGCGTTCCCGACACGATCTGCCAGTCACCCTTGGCGCCCCGGCCCGGGCTCTCCTCGTAGCCCTCGATATCGAGTCCCCAATCCCCGATCGTCGTCGCGAGTGGGAGCGCCCGCACGACGCCAGCCGCGCGGACGCCGGGCAGGCTCCGCACGTGGTCCATCAGCTGCGCGTAGTAGTCGACCACCCGTTCCGGCGTGTCGTATTTCGTCGCCGGCACCGCGAGGCGCAGCGTCAGGACTCGAGACGGCTCGAAGCCGAGATCGACGCGTCCCAGGGCCGACAGGCTCCGGATCATCAGGCCTGCCCCCACCACGAGCACCATCGCCAGTGCGACCTCAGCGACCACGATCGCGGCACGAAGCCGCTGGCGCGATCGACCGGGGCTGGACTGGTGACTGCCCTCACGCAGTGACTCGACGAGGTCCAACCCACGCGTCCGCAGTGCAGGCACCAGCCCGAACAGCACGGTCGCGACGCCACCGGCGAGCAGCGTGAAGAGGACAACGGAGCGGTCGAGGCGAAGGGGATCCAGTGGAGGCAAGCTCGCAGGATCGATCGCCCTGAGAAGTCGAAGCGCCGTCGCGGCCAGCCCGAGGCCCGCGATCGCCCCGACGGTCGCCAGGACGAGGCTCTCGGTCAACAACTGGCGTACGAGGCGACCCGGGGCCGCGCCCATCGCCGTTCGCAGGGCCATTTCGCGCAGCCGGACATCGCCGCGGACCAGAAGGAGGTTCGCCACGTTCGAACAGGCAATCAGCAGCAAGAATCCCGCGGCCCCCATGAGCAGCCACATCGCTGGTCGCAGGTGGCCGCGAATCTCCTCGTCGAGCGGCACCGCGAAGGCGGAGAACTGCATGGCCGCTGGATAGAGTCCCTCGTTCGTCATCTGCTGCGTCAGCGCCTGCAGTTCGTCGGTGGCCGCGGCCGCCGTCTGCCCGGGTGCGAGCACAGCAGCGCCGTAGTATCCGTGACTCCCCCGCTCCAGCGCATTCAGATCGAACTGCACCGGGCGCCACAACTCGGTCGGTTCGGCAGCGTCCACCGTGAAATCCGTCGGCAGGCGAAACCCGTCCGGCATGACGCCGACGATCTCCACCGGTTCGTCATCGAGCGTGATCTTGCGACCCACGATCGCCGGGTCCCCGCCGTAGCGCGCCTGCCAGACGCGGTATCCGAGCACCGCCACGGGCGGACCGTTCGGGACGTCCTCTTCGGTACGGAACACGCGCCCGAGCCGCGGCCGGACGCCCAGCACGTCGAACGTGTTCGCGGTGAGCAGGCCCACGCCGAGCCGCACGGGATCGCCGTCACCTGTCAGGTTCTGCTGGCCCGTCGTCCAGGCCGCGACCGCGACGAGCGTCTTGCTGAGGCGGCGGTAGTCCGCTACTTCCTGGCTGGAGAGCCATGTCTTGTCGAAGCTCACCCAGCGGCTCCACAGCATCACTCGGCGTTCCGGTTCCTCGTATGGGAGCGGGGACATCAGGACGCTCCTGACGACGGTGAAGATCGCCGAGGTCGCTCCGATGCCAAGCGCGAGCGTGGCGAGAGCGGCCAGGGCGAACCCGGGACTCTTGATCAACCCACGCAGTCCCGTCCGAACGTCCTGGCTCACGCCTTCGAAGATCATGTGCCCGCTTTGACGGAAAAGCCTGCGGCGGAGTTGCCGACGTATACTCACGCGCATGCGTCGCGCAGGCCCTCGGTGTGGGCGAGTCCTGCTGTCCGCCGCCGCGTTGATCGGGCTGGGGGTATTGTCGACGGCGCCCGCGTTCACCCTGCGGGGCCCGCGCCAGCCTGTGGCGCTCGGCGCCGCGAGCCAGCCACCGCAGCGGGCGCCGGTGCCGGGCCGACCGGCGTCGGGTCCCGAGACGAAGGGCCGTATTCGCGGGTCGGTCGTCGCCGCGGATACCAACGCGCCGTTGCGCGACGCCCTGGTGCGATTGGCGGGTCGTGACGGCGGAGAGAGTCGGACCACGACCACGGATGCCGACGGCCGCTTCGAGTTCCTCGCCGTGCCCGGCGGGCGCTACGTGGTCTCGGCCAGCAAGGTCGCCTATCTCACGCGAGAACAGGGCCAGCGCGTGGATCACGTCCCAGGCCGTCCCCTGGAACTCACAGACGGTCAGGCGCTGCCGGCCGTCACCATTGTCCTGCCCAGGGGTGGCGTGATCGCTGGCCGCATCATCGACCAGTACGGCGAGCCCTTGCCGGATGCGCGCGTGCGCGTCCTGCGGCACCAACGACGCGGCGGACGCCACCGTCTCGTGCCGGCAGGTCGCGCGGCGACCACCGACGACCTCGGCCAGTTCCGCGTGTACGGCCTGGAGCCTGGCGAGTACTTCGTCGGCGCCACGCCAGGGGAGACCGACGACGGGGAGACGGTGCGCGGTGGTCGGCAGGGCCATGCGACGTCGTACTATCCAGGCACGACGAGCCTCGCGGATGCGCAGGTGACGCCGGTGGTGGTCGCCCAGGAGGCGATCGCGGACTTCCCGTTGGTGCCCGCGCACCTCGTGACGGTGTCGGGCGTTGTCGTCACCTCTTCCGGAAGGCCTGCCGTGGGTGGGCGTGTGGAGCTCCGACCTCGGTCCGACCTCACGTGGGGGGCCGGCCTGCCCTCGCGCTTCACAGGCGGGATCGGGTCCGACGGTGGCTTCACGCTTGGCCCAGTCGCGCCGGGGACCTACGTCATCGTGGCCGAAGCAGAGTCACACCGTCCGCATGGTTCCTTCGGGCCGTTCCTGCTCGCGCACGAGCGGGAGGTGGGCACGGCGCCCGTGACGGTCGGGCCCGATCCGCTCAGGGGGGCCACGGTGGCCACGGCTCCCGGCGGGGTGCTGAGCGGGAAGGTCGAGACCGACGCAGGCGGCCCCTCTGGCTCCTCGGATCAACTCAGGGTCACGGCGACGCCCGTCGACGCTGATGACCCCGAAGCGGATCTCCGCCAGATTGCCGTTGCGACGGTGCGCGCCGACCGTTCGTTCGAGTTGCGCGGACTGCGGGGCCGATACCTGCCGGTCGTGCTCGGGCTTCCGGCCGCGATGAGCGTCAAGGCGGTGGTCCTCGGCACGAGGGACGTGACCGACGTGGGCATCGAGGTGGCCAGCCTGGCACGGGTGTCCGGTGTTCGCATCGTCATCACGAGCCGGGTGACGGAGCTCTCCGGCGCGATCCACGATCGAGATGGGCGGCCGGTGCGCGACTATGTCGTCCTGGCCTTCTCGGCGGACCGGTCCAAGTGGACGCACCCGCAGTTGCGATATACGCGAATCGCGCGGCCGGATCAGCAGGGGCGATACGCCGTCACAGGCCTGCCCCCAGGCGAGTACTCGGTCGTCGCACTCGAGAATCTCGAGGCGGGCACGTCCGACGATCCCGAGGTGCTCGCGCGCCTCGAGGCGTCGGCCAGCCGCGTGCGCCTCATCGAAGGAGAAGCGCGCGTGCTCGACCTGGACCTCACTCGCCAATGATCGGGGTGGCTTCACGGGCAGCCGGCCTGATGTGGGAGACTACCCCTATGAACCGATGGCAACGAGTCGTCCTGCCCAGCCTTGCGGTGGCTGCCTGGCTGCTCCCGCTGACGCCTCTCCACGCAGCCGACCCTGCGGTGACATCGCGCCTCGACGCGATCTTCAAGCCCCTCGCGGCGACGGACCAGCCCGGGGCGGCGGTCATCGTCGTGAAGGACGGCCAGGTGCTGTTACGGAAGGCCTACGGGGCCGCCGATCTCGAACTCGGGGTCCCGCTGCAGCCCGACTCGGTGTTCCGGCTCGGTTCGATCACCAAGCAGTTCACTGCGGTGGCGATCCTGATGCTCGCCGAGCAGGGCAAGCTGTCGCTGTCGGATCCGATCGACAAGCACCTGCCGGGCTACCCGATGCAGGGGCATGCCATCACGGTGGAACACCTGCTGACACACACCTCCGGCATCCAGAGCTACACCGACATCCCGGGATGGATGACGGACCGGATCAAGGGCGACCTGAAGGTCCAGGAGCTCATCGACGGGTTCAAGAAGGAGCCCATGCAGTTCGCCCCGGGGACGCGGTATCGCTACAACAACTCCGCGTACGTCCTGCTCGGGGCCATCATCGAAAGGGTCTCCGGGCAGAGTTACGAGCAGTTCGTGGCCGAGCGCATCTTCAGGCCACTCGGGATGACGAGCTCGTTCTACGGCAGCAATGAACCGATCATCCCGAAGCGGGCCGAGGGCTACACGGCCGACAACGGCGTGACGAAGAACGCCCAGTATCTCAGCATGACGCAGCCCTACTCGGCCGGGTCGCTGGTCTCGACGGTGGACGACCTGGCACGCTGGGACGCCGCCTTGTACACGGACCGGCTGCTCCCCCGCCCGGCGCTCGAACGCGCCTGGGCGCCGTACGTGCTCGAGGACGGCAAGCACACGGGCTACGGGTACGGCTGGGCCATCGGCACGCTCCGTGGCCACCGGTCGATCGAGCACGGCGGTGGCATCCCCGGGTTCTCGACCTACGCGTTGCGCCTGCCCGACGACCGCGTGTTCGTCGCGGTGCTGTGCAACAGCGACTCGCCGAAGGCGGCCCCCGCGTACCTCGCCAAGCGCGCGGCGGCCATGGCCATCGGCAACCCGTTCCCGGAGCCGGTGACCACCCAGCTCGATGCCAAGGCACTCGAGCGCTACGTCGGCGTCTACGAAATCGACGGAGACACGCGACGCACCGTGACGCTCGAGGGTGGCAAGCTGTTCACGCAGCGCACCGGCAGCCCTCGTCTCGAAGCGCAGCCTCGCACCGAGACCGAGTTCTTCTATGAGAACAGCCTCACCTGGCTGCGTTTCGTCGCGGACGCGGGCGGACGCATCACCGAGATGCTGGTCTATCAGGAGGGCCGCGACGAACCCGAACGGGCGACGCGAGTGTCCGACACCGTCACCGAGCGCCCGGTGGCGCGCGTGGACCCTGCCCTGTACGAGGCGTATGTCGGCCGATACGAACTGGCGCCTGGCTTCGTGCTGACCGTGACCCGTGAGGGTGACCGGCTGATGACCCAGGCGACAGGCCAGCAGCAGGTCGAGATCTTCCCCGCGTCGGACACCGAGTTCTTTCCCAAGGTCATCGAGGCCCGGATCACGTTCGTCCGCGGACCGGACGGCGAGGTGGACCGCCTCATCCTGCGCCAGGGCGGCCGCGACATGCCCGCCAGGCGCCTGCCGTAGTGCCGGAGGTCGTCGATGCGCCGTTCCCGTCTCGCGCCAGCCCTCGTGGTCCTGACCTTGATCGCGCCCG
>CAYLZN010000246.1:0-8931 GCA_964387935.1 uncultured Vicinamibacteraceae bacterium
CGGTCGTCGAGTTCGTCAACGAGCTCAACGCCGTCGGTGCGCGCTTCGCCGAGCGCCTCAGCCCGCGCCTCATCGTCGATCTGCTCGAGATGACCGGCGGCTGGGTGGCAGAGTTGATCGCGTCGCTGCCGCCGGAGGGCCCGTCGCTGTTTGCCGTCAGCTGGGCTGGCGAGGAGGCCTCGCAGAACTGGATGGACACGGGCCGCGAGTACACGGAGCGGTGGCATCACCAGATGCAGATCCGCGAGGCGGTCGGCGCGCCACCGCTGCTCGAGCGCCGGTGGTTCGAGCCGGTCGTCGAGATGTCCGTGCGAGCCCTGCCACCGGCGTTCGCCTCGCTCGACGCTCCGCCTGGTACGACCGCCAGCCTCACGATCATCGACGTCTGTCCCGGAAGCTGGTCGGTGGTGCGACACGGCGGGGGATGGAGCGTGTTCCGGGGGCGCCCAGGGACACCGGATGCAGAGGTCGAGATATCTGCCGACGGGGTGTGGAGGCTGTGGTTCAACGCGCTGACGCCTGAGGCCGCGCGCAGTCGGGCGAGCCTCTTCGGCGACGACCGCCTGGTGATGAGGATGCTGGGCGCCCGCGCGGTGCTCGTGTAGAGCGGTGCCGGGTGCCTCGTGCCGTGTGCCTCGTGCCCTGAGCCTTGAGCCCTGAGCCCTGAGCCCGCTCTCATGCCAACGGCACCGCCTGTCCGGCTTGCACGTACGCGTGTTCGTACGCGAGCAGCGCCACGAGCGCCAGGGGCACGACGCCGAGGCCCAGCCACGGCGCAAAGACTGCCGGCACCGCCAGCAGGACGCCTGCCCAGAAATGCGACTTGAAGCGCCCGTGCACCATCTCCCAGACGGCGAGCTTCGCATGCGCCGTGGGATGGGTGAACGTGGCTTCGGCGGCGACGAACAGCAGGTGAAGGAGCGCTCCGAGGCCCAGCACCCCGAGGAGCGGCGCCACGCTGGGGGCGGCGTCGAGCACGCCTGCGATCGGGAGCACCGCCGCCGCTCCGACGAAGAGCGCCTGGACGAGCATGTGCGGCGCCAGCATCGGGCTCTGCCACAAGTCGCGCGCCCGCGCTTGCGCAAACAGGTAAGCAGTGTAGACAGCGGTCAGGACCGCCAGCGGAACCCCCGCGACCGAGAGCAGGCGCGGCACGGTACCGGCGCCACTCAGCGCGGCGAGCAGGTGCCCCCCGAGCACGAGTCCATAGCCCGTGATGATGTAGCCGCCCCGCACGAGCCAGCTCCGCGACTGCCCGTGCGTGAACAGGTAGTAGAACCGCATCGGCTGCTCCAGGTCGAGGATCAGCAGCAGCCCCGTGCAGGCGAGGAACAGCGCTCCCAGGATCGGCGCCACCCATTGCCACACCGGCGACGCCTGGTCGAGCGCGCCCGCCCAGACGAGGAGGGCCGGCACGAGGTACGCCCCGGCGGCAATACCTTTGGTCCATGTGTACAAGCTGACACGCCAGTCCCACGGCGCCCGGTGCGGGATGTCGTAGGACACGATCGCCGCCGCCGCCGACGTGGCGGACTGCGGATGCCCGGCGACCACGTGCTGGGGGCCGGTCCACTGCTCACTCCACAGGAACAGGCCCCCATCCGGTCGCGCGGCGGCGAGCGGATCCAGCGTGGCCTGGTGCGCGCCGCGATAGAACAGCTTGGGCCGCGTGTCCTTTTCAGGGCGCCGCACGTGCACGACGTCACGCTGCACCGTGCGGGTCACCTTCGACGCGGGATCGTTCAGGTTGCCGACGAGGATCGCCTGGGTCGGACACACGACGACGCAGGCGGGCTCGAGGCCGACATCGAGGCGATGCGCGCAGAAGTTGCACTTCTCCGCCGTGTGGTCCGCCGGGTTGATGAAGATCGCGTCGTACGGACACGCGGCGATGCACGCCTTGCAGCCGATGCACCAGGCCTTGTCGAAGTCGACGATCCCGTCGGTGCGGCGGTGCATCGCGGCGGTGGGGCAGGCGGTGACGCAGGGCGGATCTTCGCACTGGTTGCAGCGCGTCACCTGGAACGCCCGCCGTGTGGACGGGAACACGCCGACGTCCACGTACTTGACGTACGTGCGATTCACCGACAGCGGGACCTCGTTCTCGGACTTGCAGGCTGTGGAGCAGGCGTGGCAGCCGATGCACTGGCCATGATCGATGAGCTTGGCCCAGCGCACTGGCCCGGCAGGTGGCGTGGCGGTTGCAGCGGTCAGCATGTGTCCAACCATGGGGTCAGGTCTTTACTTTTAGCGTTTTTGATTCGGGTTGGTCAAAAACGCTAAAAGTAAAGACCTGACCCCATGGTTCGGTCCATCCTCGGCTCAATCCTGTTCCTCGCCGTCCCGGCCTTCGTGGCCCTGTGGATCCCCTCGCGCCTCACCTCCGGCTGGCGCCTGCAGCCGCCGATCTTCAGGTTCCCGGGCGAACGGGTCCTGGGCGCCGTCCTCGGCCTGGCCGGTCTCCTGCTGCTGCTCCACTGCGCGACGCTGTTCGCCGTCAAGGGGCTGGGCACACCCGCGCCGGTGATGCCGACGCGCGCTTTGGTCGTCTCCGGTCCCTACCGCCACGTGCGGAATCCGATGTACCTGGCCGTGCTCGCGTTCGTCGCCGGCCAGGGATTGCGATTCGGTCACGCGATCCTGCTGCAGTACGCCGCGGGACTCTGGCTGCTGTTCCACCTGTTCGTGGTGTTCTACGAAGAACCCACGCTCAGCCGGCAGTGGGGCGTCTCGTACGACCGCTACCGCGAGCACGTCCGGCGGTGGTGGCCGCGTCTCACGCCGTGGAGGTAGGATGACCGCCTGCGTCGGTCCGTCAGGAAGGAACCCATGACGAAGACATCCCTTTCGATCGCCATCGGCCTTGTCTGTGTGCTCTGCCACACGAGCGCTGCGCCCGCACAGACGGGCGTGACCAGGTACGTCCGCTACGAGGCGGCGGGACGTCCCGCCTACGGCATCCTCGACGGCGACGTCATCCGTGAACTCACCGCGGCACCGTGGCTCGACGGAAAGCCGACCGGGAAGACGCTGCCGTCCAAGGGCACGGCACTGCTGGCGCCAGCCGAGCCCTCGAAGGTCATCGCCGTCGGCCTCAACTACAAGAGCCACCTCGGGGAGCGTCCCGCAGCGACCTATCCGGGCCTGTTCCTCAAGCTGCCGACCACGATCACGGGGCCCGATGCCGACATCGTGCTCCCGCCAGACGCCCAGAACGCCCACTATGAAGGCGAGCTGGTCATCGTGATCGGCAAGAAGGCCAGCCGGGTGCCCGTCGCCGAAGCCGCCGCCTGCGTGTTCGGCGTGACGGCGGGCAACGACGTGAGCGAGCGCGACTGGCAGCGCAACGACCTCCAGTGGTTCCGGGCCAAGGCCGCCGACACCTTCGGACCCCTCGGACCGGTCATTGTCCGCGGGCTGAATCACAACGACGTGCTCGTCCAGACGCGCCTCAACGGCGACGTGCGACAGTCGCAGCGGACGAAGGATCTCATCTTCGACATCGAGACCATCGTCAGCTACGTGAGCCAGTACGTCACGCTGATGCCCGGCGACCTCATCTTCACCGGTACGCCCGGGACCACCAGGGCGATGGCGCCTGGCGACGTCGTCGAGGTCGAGGTGGAAGGCGTCGGTGTGCTTCGCAACAAGGTCGTACGACGCCCATGACCGACCTGGTCGCACAGTTCGGCCAGATCGACATCTACCTCTTCGATCAACTGCTGCGCGGGCGGATTCAGCCCGGCATGCGCGTACTGGACGCCGGGTGCGGGAGTGGCCGCAATCTCGTCTACCTGCTGCACGAGGGCTTCGACGTTCACGCCTGTGACGCCGATCCGGGCGCCATCGCGCACGTGCGAGGCCTTGCGGCAGTCCTCGCGCCCGCGCTGCCGGCCTCCAACTTTCGCGTCGAGCCCGTGGAGGCGCTCTCGTTCGGTCCCGAGTTCGCAGACGCCGTGATCAGCAGTGCCGTCCTGCACTTCGCCCGCGACGAGGCGCACTTCGACCGGATGCTGGAGGCCATGTGGCGAACGCTCCGGCGCGGCGGTCTGCTGTTCTGCCGGCTCGCCTCGTCCATCGGCATGGAGTCGCGGATGCGCTGCCTGTCAGGCCGACGCTTTCTGCTGCCGGACGGCTCGGAACGCTATCTCGTGGACGAACGCACGCTGCTCGAGGTCACGGCGCGCCTGGGCGGCGAACTGCTCGACCCGCTCAAGACGACGATCGTGCAGGACCAGCGGTGCATGACGACGTTGGTGGTGCGCAAGCGGGGATGAGCTGGCCCTGATCGGACAGAACGGCGGGCGGCGAGCGGCTGGCGCCGCAGCCTCTCCAGGGTCATGGCGTGAGCGGAATGATACTGTAGCGCCCAGGCTACGGAGGAGGCTCGCCGTGTTGCGTTCGGTCGCGTCGGTCGCTCTCGCCTGCGTGGTCGCGGTTGCCGCACCCCTGGCACAGGACCCGGGCACATCCGGGTCCCCATCCCAGCGGCCGGAGGCGGCAAACGCGGCGGCGCCGACGCTCACCGACCTCGTGAGTGAGGCCATCTCAATCCGCGTGCCGACGCGCAGTGCGACCGAGTACGCGGACGCCTCGCGTCGCTACCGCCGGGTGCTGGAACGCCTGAAGCGCGTTGACGCCGCACGCCTCGACCTGGACGACCAGGTGGACCGCTCGCTCCTCGAGGCGCACGTCCGCACGCGGCTCTTCGAAATCGACACGCTGCGGCTGCACGAGGTGGATCCGACCTCCTACATCGCGCTCGGACAGACCAGTGGGCTTTTCCTGCGGCCGGACGCGATGGGCGACGCCGACATCCGGCGTGCCGTGACCGAACTGTCGGCGTTGCCGGCCATTCTCGCAAGCGCCCAGGCGAACCTGAAGAGCCCTGCGCGCACGTGGACCGAGAACGCGCGCTACCAGGCTTCCTACGGGCTGCAGATGCTGGACCGCGACGTACCCGCGCTGCGCCCGGCCGACGCCGCGCTCGTAGGTGATTCGAGCATCATGACGTCAACGACGGAGTCACGAGGGAGTCACTCATGAAGCGAGCATTCGTCACAGCCGTGCTGATCGCGGCCGCCTGCGGCCCGCTGGTGGCGCAGCCGGCGCCCGCGCCGGCGCCCGCCCGGCCCGGGTCCGCCGTGCGACCGCCGGTGCCACGAAGTGCTGCCGCCATCCGCCTCGCTCCGGATCGTCTTGCGAGGCTCGACCGCCTGCTGCAGCAGTACGTGGACGAGAACCGCCTGGGTGGCGCCGTGGCCCTCGTCCTCCGCGACGGTCGCCCGGCCTACGAACGCGCGGTGGGCTGGCGCGACAAGGAGGCCGGTCGGTCGATGACGCCCGACACGATCTTCCGCATCGCGTCGCAGTCCAAGGCCATCACGAGCGTCGCCGCGCTCATGCTGATGGAGGAAGGACGGCTCGGTCTTGGCGACCCGGTGAGCCGCTTCATTCCGCCGTTCGCGAAGACCACCGTCGCCGTCCGCAACGGCCAGACGGTGGAGACAGTCCCCGCCAGGCGGGCCATCACCATCAGGGACCTGCTGACGCACACCGCTGGCATCTCGTACGGCACCGGCGCCGACGTGGCCCCACTGTACGAGGCGAAGGGCCTCGGCCCGGCGGCCGGCAGCGGCTGGTACACCGCAGACAAGGACGAGCCCATCTGCGACACGATGGAACGGCTCGCGACGCTGCCGTTCGTCGCACAGCCGGGCGAAGCCTGGGTGTACGGCTACAACACGGACGTCCTCGGCTGCGTGGTCGAGCGCGCGTCGGGGATACCCCTGGACCAGTTCATTCGTACCCGCATCACCGAGCCGCTCGGCATGAAGGACACGCAGTTCTTCCTTGCGCCCGCGCAGCGTGAGCGGCTGGCTGTCGTTTACGCGAGCGGGAGGGACGGCACGATCGTGCGTGCGCCCGAAGGCGGAAGGGGACAGGGCTCCTACGTGGACGGCCCGCGGAAGAGCTTCGCCGGCGGAGCGGGCTTGCTCTCAACAGCCCGCGACTACGCGCGGTTTCTCGAGATGATCCGTCTCGGCGGTGCCCTGGACGGCGTGCGCCTGCTGTCGCCCCGCTCCGTCGCGCTCATGACGACCAACCAGGTCGAGACGCTGCACTCGACCACGGGCCTCGGGTTCGGGCTCGGGTTCGCGACGACGGATCGATTCGGGGCGAACGGGCTCGACTCGGTCGGCGCCTTCGGCTGGGGCGGGGCCTACGGGTCGGTCTATCGCGTCGACCCCGAGTCCCGGCTGGTGCTCGTGCTCATGATCCAGTTGATGCCCGACGCGACCGACGTCCGGACGCGCTTCCCGACGCTCGTGTACCAGGCGCTGGTGCCGTAGGCGTCACTCCACCGGCTCCAGCCGCATCTGCCGCAGCATCCGGTTCAGCGTCGGGAGATCGGCCGAGAGCATCTGCTGGAGCCGGTCGGTGTGCGCCTTCAGTTCCTGCGTCAAGTCCTCGAAGATCGACGGCACGCTGCTCGGAGGCAGGCCATCACCCGTCTGCACGACGCGCAGCAGCGAGGCCAGGCGGTTGTTCGTCCTGATCGGGAAGTTGAGCGGGTCCTGGTTGCTGCGATTCCGCACCTGGTAGATCTCGCCCTCGACCGCGCTCAGGTTGCGCACGAGCCGATCCGCCACCGCCTTCAGGTCGCCGTCCGGTGCCTTTTCGAGGCGGTCCGCGATGTCCTTCTTCAGGCTCCGGATCCGGATGACTGCCCGGTTGGCCTCATTGACCTTGTCCCGGATGCGCGAGGCCAGCTCGAACTGCGCGGCCAGCTCGGCGTCGCTGATCGGGCGCAGCGGGTGTTTCACGACGGTCAGCGGCTGCGTCTGGCTCCGACCGTCCACGGTCAGCCGCACGTGGTAGGCACCGGGCAGCACCGTCGGTCCGTTCTGGGTCGCGCCCCACAGGATCATGCCGTCGAAGTACTCGACGGGCTGCGACGCCAGGTCCCATGTGAAGCGGTTGATCCCGACGGCCATCGGCGTGGTCGTGGCGGGCCGCCGCGGGCCCTCTTCGGCCGGTGCGTCCCCGCTCGCCGGGTCCTTCGGCGCCACGCCCTCGAGCGTCCGGACCACGGCGCCCTTGCCGTCCAGGATGTCGAGCGTCAACGTCCGTGGCGCGGTCTTCAGCCAGTAGTCGATCGCGACGCCTCCGGCTCCGCGCGTCGCGTCATGGGGCCGGAACAGGTGGGCATCGGTCTCGCCGGTCTGGCCGTACTGCCGCAGCGTGGACAGGTTGTCGAGCACGTAGAATCCCCGCCCGTGCGTGCCGATGGCGAGCGCGTTCGGTGCCACCCACAGGTCGGTCACCGGCGTATCGGGCAGGTTCGGCCCGAACGCCATCCACTGCTCCCCGTCGTCGAACGAGACGTAGACGCCATGCTGCGTGCCGGCGTACAGCAGGCCCTTGCGCGTCGGGTCCTCGCGCACGGTGTGCACGTAGTCGCCCCTGGCGATGCCGGTGACGATGCGGGTCCAGGAGCGGCCGAAATCGCGGGTGCGATAGAGGCAGGGTGCCGTGTCGCCGAGCAGCATCTTCTTCACGGCCATGTAGACCGTGCCCGCGTCGTGCGCGGATGCATCGAGCTGGCTCACGCGGCCCAGGTCCGGCATGTCCTCCGGCGTGACGTTCGTCCACGTCGTTCCGCCGTCGCGCGTGACGTGCACGAGCCCATCGTCGGACCCGGCCCAGATCACGTTGACGTCCGTCTTGCCGGGCGCCAGCGAGAAGACCGTGGCGTAGATCTCCGGGCTGTTCATGTCGTGCGTGATCGGGCCGCCCGACTCCTGCAGGGTCTTCGGGTCGTGCCGGGTCAGGTCGCCGCTGATCGGCGTCCACGTCTGGCCGCGATCCGTGGTCTTCCACACGCGCTGCGACGAGGTGTAGAGGATGGAGGGATCGACCGGCGAGAAGACGATCGGGTAGGTCCACTGCCAGCGTTCCTTGACGACGCTGGCGGGCTCGCCGGAGAAGAAGCGGGGATACGCGCCCACCTCCTTGAGCTCGCCGGTGCGCCGGTTGTAGCGGGTCAGGAACGCCCCGTTGTTCGTGCCGGCGAAGAAGACGTCCGTGTCGCGCGGGTCTGGCGCGATGTAGCCGGGCTCGCCGCCGCCCACGATGTACGGCGCGTCGACCGAGCGCCCGAAGCCGCCGCCGACCACGCCGCGACCGCCTTCTCCGGTGGCGCTCGACACGCACATGGTCGTGTTGTCCTGCTGCGAGCCGCACACGTGGAAGGGCAGGTGGTTCGTGGTGATCACGTGGTAGAACTGCGCCGTCGGGAATTCCTGACGCGACCAGCTGCGTTGCCGCGAGGAGACGTTGAAGGTCACCGCACCGCCTCCGTCGTTGGCGATCACGACGTGCTCCGGATCGTCCGGATCGATCCACAAGTCGTGATGGTCCCCGTGCGTGCCGGCTCCGATCGACCGGAGCGTCTTGCCGCCGTCGGTGGATCGGAACGCGCTCGTGTTGAGCGCGTACACCGTCTCCCTGTCGCGGGGGTCGGCGTACACGTGCGTGTAGTAGAACGCCCGCTGCCGGATGCTGCGCGCGTCGTTCACGAGCGTCCAGGTGGCCCCTGCGTCGTCGGAGCTGAAGAGGCCGCCGCGCTCATGCTCGATCAGGGCGTACACGCGATTCGAGTCGGCCCCGGAGATGGAGATGCTGATCTTGCCGACCACCCCCGACGGCAGCCCCTTCGCGCGGGTGATCTCGGTCCACGTCTCGCCGCCGTCCACCGACTTGAAGAAGCCGCTCCCGGGACCGCCGCTCGACATCTGGTACTCGACGCGGTAGGCCTCCCAGAGGGCCGCGAAGACGACCTGGGGATTCCGCCGGTCGATCGCCACGTCCACGGCGCCCGTCCTGTTGTCGCGGAACAGGACCTTCTTCCAGGTGGTGCCCCCGTCG
>CAYLZN010000247.1:0-8921 GCA_964387935.1 uncultured Vicinamibacteraceae bacterium
CGGCCCCCTGGACCTGTGCCGCCGAGGACCTGCTCATCCGCGACGTCACCCTGGTCTCGCCGGATCGCCAGACGCCGCTGACCGCGGTGCAGGTCCTGGTGCGGGACGGTCGCATCGCCGCAATCTCCACCACGCCGCTGGATGCCGCAGGCGCCCGGGTCATCGAGGGGCGCGGGCGGTTCCTGGTTCCCGGCCTGATCGACAGCCACGTCCACCTCGACCACGCCACCGGCCTGAAACGCCGCTACACGCCCGACTTCGAGCGCCTGTACGCCGGGTTCCAGCGCCAGCAACCGCGCAGTTACCTCTACTTTGGGTACACCACGCTTGTCGAGAGCAATGGCACTTCCGCCGTCGATCGCGACTTCGATGCGGCTCCGCTGCATCCCCGACGGGAGCACTGCGCCGCGTTGCCGTTGTCAGACGACTTCCTCGCCACCGATTTCGATTCGGCGGCGGAGTTTCGCGCGGTGTATCCCAACTTCCTGCACGACCGTCACACCACGCCGAGCCTGCCCGACGGGGCCGACCCAATGGCGCATACGCCAGCAGCCACTGTGTCCCGCATTGCTGACAGCGGCGCGCGGTGCGTCAAAGTGTACTTCGAGGAGGCGTTGTGGTGGCCGGGTGGCGAGCGTCCGCGGTTCGGCCTGCCTTCGCGGCAGATCCTGCGCGAGGTGGTGACGGCCGCGCATGCGCGCGGGTTGACCGTGCTGATGCACGGCAACACGCCGGCCGCCCATCGCATCGGCCTCGAGGCTGGCATCGACGTGATGGCGCACGGGCTGTGGGACTGGCGCGGCGCGACGCACGGCCACGACGACATTCCGGCCGAAGTATTGACGGTGGCCGACGCGGTCGCGCGCAGTGAGGTACGCGTGCAGCCGACCTGGATGGCCGGCGCCGGCATGGCCTCGCTGTTCGATGCCGAGGCCCTCGCCGACCCCCGCCTGGTGCGCGTGCTGCCGGCGGAGTATCTCGAGTACCTGCGCGGACCCGCCCGCCAGGCGCGCGCGGACTACCTCGAGCGATTCGGCCCGGCGATCGAGGACGCCCATGCGCGCGGCGAAGCCGCCAGCGACCAGCCGGCGCAGATCATCGCCACCTATCTGACGCGTTATCGGCGCATCCTGCAGCGGCAACACGCCGCCGGTGCCCGGTTCCTGTTCGGCAGCGACACCGCGGTCGGCACACCGGGCTGGGGCAATCCGCCGGGGCTGTCGGGCTATCGCGAGATGCAGGCGTGGGTTGAAGCCGGCATCGACCTGCGCACGGTGCTGCGCGCGGCGACGCTCGACAATGCCCGGGCGTTCGGGCTCGGCGATGAGATCGGTAGCATCGAAGTCGGCAAGCGTGCTGACTTGCTGCTGCTCGCGGCCAACCCGCTGGACACGGTCGAGGCCTATGACCGCATCGAGCAGGTGATTCTCGGTGGCACGGTGATCGAGCGCGGTACGCTGGCCGCCGACGCACCCGCGGCGGTTGGCGTCAGCGTGCTGACGGTTCCGGCCAGGGGCGACGCGCCGGGCTTCGCCGCCACGTTGTGGTATCCCGCGCAACCAGGTGTGGAACGTACCCACGGCGCAAGCCGCATCCGGCCGGGGTATCTCGCGGTGCCCGACGGCGCGCCGGCGCTGGGGGCCTCGGCGCCGCTGATCGTGCTCACGCACGGCACGGGTGGTTCGGCGCAGAGCCTCGCGTGGCTGGCGACCGGTCTTGCCCGTCGCGGGGCGCTCGTCGTCGCCGCCGATCATCCGGCCAGCAGCGGCGGTGACCCCGAGCGCGCCAGCATGATGCACGTGTGGACCCAGCCGGCCGATGTGCGGCACCTGCTCGACACCGTGCTCGCGTCGCCCTGGGCGGCGCGCATCGATCCCGCGCGCATCGCGTCGGTCGGCTTCTCACTGGGCGGCGCCACGGCGATGCTGCTGGCTGGCGGGCGGCTCGACTTCGAACGATTCCCGCAGTTCTGCCGGACCCACGACGACGGTGCGTGCCGGGCGTTCGCGCGCCATTTCGAGGATGTCGACGCCAGTTTCTACACCCGTGCCAACGGCGACCACCGCGAACCGCGCCTGCGCGCGGCGGTCGCCATCGCGCCGGGCTTCACCGAGGCCTTTACCGCGGAATCGCTGGCCGCCCAGCGTACCCCGCTGCTGCTGATCACCGGCGCGCGTGACCAGCAACTGCCGCCGACCACTCATGTCGAGCCGATGCGGCATCTGCTGCCCGGGCACAGCCGCGTCCTCGACGTCGCCGATGCCCATCACTTCAGCTTCCTGCCAGAGTGCAACGACGGAGCGGTCGAGCTGCTGGCCGAGAGCGGCGAGGCATTCGTCTGTCAGGAGTTCGGCGCCAGGACGCGTGCGCAGATCCATTCGGAGACGCTGCAGGCCATTGTCGACTTCCTCGCCGCACACGGCGTGCTGTGACGATCGCGCCGTGTCCGGAGCACTCATGGCGACGGGGAGGAAGATCGGAAGGAAATCGGCCGCCACTTTCAAGCGTGCGAGGCCCGCCACTCGCTACCGTCTGGCCGATGGCGAGCGGAGGCCGTGCGCTGCGAGCGCTGGCGCTGGGTGGGGCTCTCACCATTCTGGCGGCGAGTGGGGGACTCGCTCAGGGTCTGCCGCCGCCCGGCGCGCCGGGTGACGATGGCGACTGCCTGATCGCGGTGGCGCGTGAGGCGTTCGATCACCCCGCGTGGCGCGAGTGGCGGACGGGTCCACGACAGGCCCGGCTAAACCAGGCGGCCCTCTGCGTGCTCGTGGAGCAGTTTCAGCGGGCGTTCGCGGCACGAATGTTCGCCAGGAACAGGCTCCCGTCCCGCGAGGTGCTCGTCGCCTTCGACTGCGGGGGGAACGTGTGTGCGCTGAAGGGCGGCACCGCGAGGCGGGTGGACTTCGATGTCGCGTTCGCGCGGCCGCTCGCACAGTCGGGCGCCGACCTCATCCTGGTCCACAACCATCCCGGCGATGGCGGCCTGAGCCTGAACGATCTCCTCACGCTCGGCGAGCCCGGCGTGGCCGCGATCGTGGCGGTCGGACACGGTGGCAGCGTCTATGCGGCGAGCGCCGGCGCCAGCATGAGCGTCGCCGAGCTCAAGCACTGGGAGTACCAACGGGCACTGGAGCGGGTCCGGCTCGAACTGTCCGGCCTCCGGGCGACCCGCCCGGCGCTGGGACCGGCGCTCGTCGCGCACACGCACCACCTCGTCGCGATGGCGCTGGCCAGGGTGGGCGTGATTCGGTACGAGGCGCGGCTTGGTTTCGGCCGAGCCGTTTCGTACAACCAAGTTACGCCTGCGCCGGCCATGATCACGCTCCTCGCGGCAGAAGACCTCAAGAGGGCGCCGCGTCGCTGAACGCGTCCTGCGCGAGTCGCCGCGCGTGATCGCGGATGTCCGCCGGCCAGTGCCGGACCTGCGCCTCGAATGCCCCGCGGTTCCCGGCGTACAACGCCCGGCCCGCCTCTTCGAAGCCGGGAAGGTTGCCGGCCATCGCCGACATGAAGCGGAACGCGGCATCGGCGGCACTGCGGGCGCGCTGCTTGCCCGGTTCTCGTTTGCGCGCCTCGTCTACCAGCCGCCGCAGGGCGGCGGAGGCGCCGTTCGGTTGCTGCTCGAGCCATTCCCAGTGGCGGGGCAGCAGCGAGACCTCGCGCGAGACCACCCCGAGCCGAGGCCGCCCCGGGCCCGCCGGCCCCGGGCGCGGCAGGACCCGCGCCAGCACCTGCTCGACGGTTCCCCGTAAGTCGAAGTCCACGGCCTTGCCGGTCTGGTCGTCGAACACGAACACGAGGTGCGGTCCGCCCGCGTCGTACTGGGCCTTGATGGCCGGCAGCATGGTCGCCAGCGGTCCCGACGCGATGAGGGTGTCGCCGGCAAACGCCGTGTAGGTCAGCGAGGTCTCCATGACCCCATTATTTTACCCGGGTAAAATCAGATTCGTCAACCGGTCCCGCCCTTCTGGAGCAACACGCCGGCGTCTGGGTGGAACCAGAGTGGACACGAAGAGCAAGTGGAGGCATAATGGCTCCACGATGGAGGCATTAAGGAACAACGTGAACCTCTCAATCAAAGAGGTCCCTGATCAGTTGGCAGAAGCCCTGCGTGAGCGGGCCCGGGCCAATCACCGGTCGATCCAGGGGGAACTGATGGCGATGCTCGAAACCTATATTGGAGCCCGCCCGTTCAATGCCCGCCGCCTCCTGGGGCAGGTGCGGGCCGTGGGCCTCCGCACTGCAGACGAATCGGTTCAGATGATCCGCGACGACAGGGACGCGCGATGAACCGCGTCGTCGTCGACGCGTCGGTCATGGCGACCGTCACGTTTGGAGAGGCCGGCGCCGACGGGTGGGTCGCGCACCTCGAGGACGCGGCCGTCTACGCGCCGACGCTGCTCCAGTACGAACTGCAGAGCGTGGCCCGAAAGAAATGCGCGAAGCATCCCGACCGGGCACGCGCCATTCTCCAGTGCCTGGCGCTGACCCTGGCACCCGAGCAGGGCATCACCTGGATGGACCCGAATCCGCTGGACGTCGTGGTGCTCGCCAACGCCACCGGGCTATCTACCTACGACGCGACCTACCTGTGCCTGGCGGGGATGCTCGAAGCGGACCTCCTCACGCGCGACCAGGCGCTCGCGGCCGCGCCCGACGTGTTCGCGTGATCACTACGGTCTCGTCGCCTCCTCGATGAGGTACAGCACCGAGCGCCAAGGTCGCCCCGAGGCGCGCGCCAGACCAATCTCGCACGTGCGGCTCGTCGAGTAGCAGGCGTCAGGTGCGAATGTGGCCACTTCACGAGCCTCGGCCGCGGTGGCCGACGCGGTGAGCTCCGGCACGAGGAAGCCCCGATCCCCGGCGAAGCCGCAGCAGCCGGCCGACGGCGCGACAAACGCACTGTCGGCGCACGCGCGACCTGCCGCGGCGAGGCTCGGGGCGAGGCCCATCCTGGTCACCGAGCACACCGGGTGCAGTGCCACCCGACCCGCCCGCCGCCGGATCGTGAGCCGCGGCAGCAGGCGCTCGACGAACGCCACGGTGTCCAGGAGCTGCAGGTCGTCGAACCGTGCCTGCAGGTCCGGCGACAGCGCCTCGCGGCAGTGGAGCACGCCGTGGGCACAGGGGCTCGTGTCGATGAGAATCGGCACGCGACCGTGCTGCGACCACTCCCACAACCGCTCGACCAGTCGGCTCGCCGCGAGCCCGTGCGCCTCTTCGTAGCCCTTCGACGAGAACGGCACGCCACAGCAGTGCCCAGCCGCATCGGGAGGAATGGCCACGACGAGTCCTGCGCGGCGCGCGAGCGTCACGACGGTCTCGGCGAGCCCAGGCCCCTCGGGTTCTCCGGGCATCCGCCCGAGTGACCGGGTGATGCACGTCGGGAAGTAGAGCAGTGCAGCGTCGGGCCCGGCCGATGCGAGCACCTCGGGACCGGGCGCGAGCCGGCGCCACGATGGTGCCGCGAGGGGCATGGGGGCCATCCACTGCGGCAGGGACCCACCGAGCACCCTGGACGCCCCGCGCGTGATCGAGCCGAGTGCATCCGACCCGATCAGGGATGCCGCGAGGTCGCCCGCGGTGAGCGCAGCCCGGACTCCCCGCTCGACGATCCCGAAATGTCGGGCGCACCACGCGGCCGTGGCCCTGGCTGTCGCGGAGGCGCGATCCGCACGGAACCGCTTGGTCAGCGCCCCGGTGTCGATGCTGACGGGGCACGCGGTGGCGCACAGACCATCGACGGCGCACGTGTCGAGGGCCTGATACGGGAACTCCGCCTCGAGCGCGGCGAGATCGCCAGCCCCCGGGCCGCCCAGCGCCGTCAATCGCACGATCTCGCGCCGGACGGCGATGCGCTGGCGGGGGGTGAGGGTGAGGGTGCGGCTGGGGCAGTGCGACTCGCAGTAGCCGCACTCGATGCACTTGTCCACCTCCGCCTCGACCGACGGCAGCGGCTTGAGGTGCTCGAGGTGGGCCTGCGGGCTCGGGTTGAGGATCACGCCGGGATTCAGGAGGTGATCCGGATCGACGAGCGCCTTGAGGCGACGCATGACGGCCATCGCTTCCGGGCCCCATTCCGCCTCGACGAACGGTGCCATGTTGCGACCGGTGCCGTGTTCGGCCTTGAGCGCCCCGTCGTAGCGGTCGACCACGAGCGGGACGAGCGCATCCATGAAGCGCGCGTACTGATCGATGGCCTGCTGGTCGTTGAACGACTGCGTGAGGACGAAGTGGAGGTTCCCGTCCTTCGCGTGTCCGAAGATGATGGCGTGCTCGTAGTCGTGCGCGCGGAAGAGCGCCGTGAGGTCCAGCGCCGCGTCCGCGAGGCGATCCACGGGGAACGCGACGTCCTCGATGATGACCGTGGTTCCGCTGCGGCGTACGGCGCCGACCGAGGGGAACATCCCCTTCCGCACCGTCCACAGGCGGCCCTGCTCGGCGGCGTCGTGCGTGAACGGCGCGGCATGCAGCAGCGCGAGCGGTGCGGTGGCCGTACGGGCCACCTGCTCGAGCTCGGCGCGCGCGGATTCGTCCCGTGCCTGGAACTCCACGAGCAGGCCGGCCGCACCGTCGGGAAGCCCGGCGAGTTCGGCCGGCACGCCGGGCTGGTGAGCCACGCTGCGCAAGGCGGCGCGGTCCATGATCTCGAGGGCCACGGCGCCCGCGTCGCGCAGCGTCGGAATCACCGCGCAGGCCGCGTGCAGGTTCGGGAAGAGCAGCAGCCCCGTGTACTTCACCGGCAGGTCGGGCACGGTCCGGAGCACGGCCTCGGCGATGAACCCGAGCGTGCCCTCCGACCCGATCAGCAGGTGGCGCATGATGTCCACCGGCCGCTCGAAGTCGAGGAGTGCGTTGAGCGAGTAGCCGGTGGTGTTCTTCATCCGGTACTTCGCGCGGATGCGCTCGGCGAGCTGGGGCAGGCCCTCGACGGCGCGCTTCAGCGCGAGGAGGCCCTCGGCCAGGCGAGGTTCGCGCGCGCGGAACTGCTCGTCCGCGTCTGGCGCAGCCGTATCGATCTCGGTGCCGGACGGCAGGACGAAGGTCAGGCTGTCCAGCGTGTGGTAGGCGTTCTGCGCGACGCCGCAACACATCCCGCTGGAGTTGTTGGCAAGGATGCCGCCAATCGTGCAAGCGGCGATCGACGCGGGGTCGGGGCCGAGCCGGGCCGCGTGGGGCGCGAGGACCTGGTTGATCCGCTGGCCGATGACGCCCGGCTGCACGCGCACGCGTCGGCCATGGTCTTCGACCGCGACCTGTTTCCAGTGGCGGGCCACTTCGACGAGCAGGCCGTCAGTGACCGCCTGACCGGACAGGCTGGTGCCGGCGGCTCGAAACGTGAGCGGCACCTGTTGTGCGCGGCTCACGGCGAGCAGGCCCTTGACCTCGTCGATGCTGGCAGCCAGCACCACGACCTGAGGAATCAGGCGGTAGAAGCTCGCATCCGAGGCGAAGGCGATGCGATCGATCGGGCGGCTGAGCAGGCGGTCTTCCGGGACCACGCGGCGGAGCGCATCTTGCAGTTGACGCGCTGACGGTGCGGGTGCCGCGTGTGGCAGCTCAGGTGTAGCCGTCGGCCTCACGCCGGCAGACTACCTGATTGCAGTGCAACCGGAAACCCGCCGCCCGCCGCAGGCCGCGCGCCGCCCGCCGTTCGCCGCGCGCCGCAAGCCGCGGATAACCGACGACCGGCGACCGAGAATGCGATAGATTTCGTCTGTCATGACGGCTTCCCTCCTCAACCCTGTCGATCTCGATCATCTCGTTGGCGCGTCTCACTGGGATCCCTTCTCGATTCTGGGTCCGCACGTGGACACGGTGGACGGGGCCGAGGGCCTCACCATCCGCTGTTTCCAGCCCCATGCCGCGCGCGTCGAGGTCGTGCAGCTCGACGATGCGGGCGGGCCCGGCGGGGTGTGGCCGATGGACCGCGTGCATGCGGCGGGCGTGTTCGAGGCGACGTTCAAGGGCCGTCGCTACGCCTTTCCCTACCGGCTGCGCGTGCACGCCCCGGACGGCACGACCTGGGAGATCGAGGACGCGTACCGTTTCGGGCGGATCATGGGTGACGTCGATCTGCACCTGCTCGGCGAAGGCAGGCACCAGCGGCTCTGGGAGCGGCTCGGGTCGCACCTGATGACGGTGGACGGCGTGGCGGGCACGAACTTCGCGGTGTGGGCGCCGAACGCGGCGCGCGTCAGCGTCGTGGGCGACTGGAACGGGTGGGACGGTCGCGTCCACCAGATGCGCCGGCTCGTGCCGAACGGGATCTGGGAGATGTTCGTGCCCGGTGTCGGCAAGGGCAGTCCCTACAAGTACGAGATCCGCGGGACCCACGGCGACCTCGTGTTCCTCAAGTGCGATCCCTGCGCGCAGTACGCCGAGGTTCCGCCGAAGACGGCGTCGGTCGTGTGGGATTCGAGCGGCCACACGTGGCGGGACCAGGAATGGATGCAGTCCCGGTCGCAGGCCGGCTCGTGGTTCGAGAAGCCGATGGCGACCTACGAGGTGCACCTCGGGTCGTGGCGGCATCACCCGGACGGCCGCCCGTACTCCTACCGCGACCTTGCCGCGGAGCTCGTCTCGTACGTGAAGGACATGGGCTTCACGCACATCGAGCTGATGCCCGTGCTGGAGCACCCGTACACGGGCTCCTGGGGCTACCAGGTGACCGGGTTCTTCGCGCCCACGTCGCGCTTCGGGCCCCCGGAGGACTTCAAGTACTTCGTGGACGAGATGCATCGCGCCGGGATCGGCGTGATCCTCGACTGGGTGGCGGGGCATTTCCCGAAGGACGCGCACGCGCTCGCGCGGTTCGACGGCACGGCGCTCTACGAGCACGAGGATCCCCGGCAGGGCGAACACCAGGACTGGGGCACGCTGATCTTCAACTACGGCCGCAACGAGGTGCGCAACTTCCT
>CAYLZN010000248.1:0-8899 GCA_964387935.1 uncultured Vicinamibacteraceae bacterium
CTCTTTTCCCAGTTCATCCTGCGTCATCTGATCCGCGAGCCGTTGCGGTCCGGTGTGACGATTCTCGGCATCGCGCTCGGCGTGGCCGTCGTCATCGCGATTCGCCTGGCCAACGCGAGCTCGATTGCCGGATTCGAGACGGCGCTGGACACGATGTCGGGTCGGACGTCGCTCGAGATCGTCGGACCGGGGACCGGTCTGGACGAAGCGCGCGTGAGCGAACTGGGCTGGCTGCGCCAGTGGGGGGACGCGAGCCCGGTCATCGAGGGCGACGTCGTCGCGGTCCTGCCAGGCGACGCGCCGGGCAAGCCGGCAGGCGACGCGCCGGACGAGATGCTGCGCGTGCTCGGCGTGGACGTCCTCCGCGACCTGCCGCTTCGCGACTACCGCCTGCTCGATTTCGCGCAGCAGGCCACCACGCAAGCCTTTCTCAGCCTCCTCCTCGACCCGCACGCCGTCGTCCTCACGGAGAAGTTCGCGCGACGGACGGGCCTGGGCATCGGGAGCCGCGTGACGCTGGTGATCGGCGACCGGGCGCAGCAGTTCGAGGTGCGCGGGCTTCTGCGAGACGAGGGACCCGCGCGGGTGCTGGACGGCAACTTCGTGCTGATGGACATCGCGGCCGCGCAGTGGGCGCTCGACCGCCTGGGCCGCATCGACCGCATCGACCTGCGACTGCGCGAGCCTGACGCGATCGACCGCGTCGAAGCCGCGATTGCGGCGAGCCTGCCAGCCGGCCTCGAGGTGCAGCGCCCGTCGCGGCGCGGGCGGCAGGTGGAAAAGATGCTGTCGGCGTTTCACATGAACCTCACCGCGCTGTCCTACATCGCGCTGCTGGTCGGGCTCTTCCTCGTCTACAACACCGTGTCCACGTCGGTGATCACGCGACGCGAGGAGATCGGCACGCTGCGCGCGCTTGGCACGTCCAGATTCCACGTGCTCGTCATGTTCCTCGCCGAAGCGCTCGCGCTCGCGGTGCCGGGCTGCCTGCTCGGTCTCCTGTTCGGGCGCGTGCTCGCCCACGCTGCGCTGACGTTGACGCAGACCACGGTGCAGGTGCTGTATGTGGCGACGGCGGCGGCGCCGCCGGAGCTGGGCTGGCACGAGGCGCTCGTCGCGCTCGGAGTCGGCGTGCCCCTGGCGTTGCTCGCGGCGGCGCTGCCGGCGCTCGAGGCCGCGCGCGTCACGCCCATGGCCGCGATACGCGGGGCGGATCGGCTCGACACGCGGTATCGTCTGCGTCCGTGGCGCCTGGTCGTGCCGGCGGTGTTGTTCGCGCTGGCCGCCTGGTTCGCGACGCGGCCGGCGGTCTCGGGCCTGCCGCTTGGAGGCTACGCGAGCGCGCTGACCCTCGTGTTCGGCGCGGCGTTCCTCGTGCCGGCGCTGCTCTTCGTGCTCGGGCGCTTCGGGCGGCGGGTGATGGGACGCCTGTTCCACGTGGAGGGGTGGCTCGCGAACGCGTCCCTGTCGGGCGCCATTCCGCGACTGTCGGTGTCGGTCGCGGCCCTGGCCGTGGCGCTGTCGATGATGGTCGCCATCGCGGTGATGATCGGCAGTTTCCGGGAGACGGTCATCTACTGGGTGGGGCAGACGCTGAAGGCCGACCTGTTCGTCGGGCCCGCGACGCGAAGTGACGGCGCGCGGCAGGCGACGATCTCACCGGAGGTCGTGGACGCGGTGGCATCGCACCCGATGGTGCTCGCGGTGGACCGCTTCCGGCAGACGAGCGCCGTGTTTCGGGATGCGCAGATCTACCTTGGCGCCGGTGACTTCCCGGTGCTGCTCGAGCACGGCAACCTGCTGTTCAAGGCGCCGGCGGATGGGCGGGAGGCGATGCGGGCGGCGGTGGGGCGTGATGCGGTGGTCGTGTCGGAAGCCTTCTCGCTCCGGTTCGGGACGGCGGTGGGCGACCGCGTCCGGCTGCAGACGCGCGACGGCGAGACGGACTTCGAGGTTGCCGCCGTCTACTACGACTACTCCAGCGACCGCGGCCTCGTGGTGATGGACCGCGCCACGTTCGCGCGGCACTTCGGAGACCTGAACCCGACCGGCCTGACCGTGTACCTGCGCCAGGGCGCGGATCCGGACCGCGTGCGCGCGGACGTGCTGGACCGCGTGCCGGCGGGGGCGCGCATTTATGTGTACACCAACCGGACGCTGCGAGACGAGGTGCTGCGCATCTTCGACAGCACCTTCGCCATCACGTACGCGCTCGAAGTGATCGCGATACTCGTGGCGATCCTGGGCGTCGCGGCGACGCTCCTGACGCTGGTGCTCGAGCGGCGCAAGGAGCTGGCCATGCTGCGGCTGGTCGGCGCGGACCGCCGGCAGGTCAGGAAGATGGTGGTGCTGGAGGCCGCCATGATGGGGGGCGTGTCGCAGGCCATCGGCCTCGTGGTCGGCGTCCTGCTGTCGCTGGTCCTCATCTTCGTCGTGAACGTCCAGAGCTTCGGCTGGACGATCCAGTTCCACCTGCCGCTGGCGTTCCTGGCGCAGATGACCGCGCTGATTCTCGTCGCCACGGCGCTGGCGGGACTCTATCCCGCACGGGTCGCCGCGCGCCTGCAGGTGGCGGGCGAGGTGGTGGAGGAGTGATGCGACACCGGCGGACAGCAGGCGTCGTGCGGGCCTCCGCCCGCTGGTGGGTCGCCTCGGCGCCTGTCGCTGCCGGGGCCGTACTGGCGGTCGCACTCGCGCTGGGCAGCGCGACGGGACTGGCCCGTGGTCCCTGGCGCAGCGCGGACCCGTCCTACCGCCTCGAGCTGCCCCGCGACCATGCCAGCCACCCGGAGTACAAGATCGAGTGGTGGTATTACACCGGGAACGTCCAGGCGAAGGATGGCAGACGCTTTGGGTACCAACTGACGTTCTTCAGGGTCGGCGTCGATCCGGCACCGCGGAACCCGTCGCGGTGGGCGGTACGCGACCTGTTCATGGCGCACGCGGCGGTGACCGACATCGACGGGCGACGGTATCGGTTCGCGGACCGGCTCAATCGCGCCGGTGTCGGCTGGGCCGGCGCGGCGGACGACCGCTTCGAGGTGTGGAACGAGGACTGGCGCGCGACGTTCGACGGCGAGGGCCGCCATGTCCTGACGGCCGCGCACGACCGGCTGGGGATCGGTCTGCGGCTCGAGCCGGGCAAGGCGTGGGTCGCGCAGGGCGAGCAGGGGTATAGCCGGAAGGGCAGTGCGCCCGGCAACGCGTCGCACTACTACTCGCTGACGCGGATGCCGACGAGCGGGCGACTCGTCATCGACGGGGAAGCGTTCGAGGTGACCGGGACGAGCTGGATGGACCACGAGTTCGGATCGAGCTTCCTCGAGCCCGCGCAGGTGGGATGGGACTGGTTCTCGATTCAGCTCGACGAGGGGACGGACCTGATGCTGTTTCAGTTGCGGCGGCGCGACGGGCAGCGGGATCCGCACTCGAGCGGGACGCTGGTCCTGGCGGACGGGCGGACGCGCGCGCTGCGGGACGGGGACTTCCGGCTGACCGCGGGGGAGCGCTGGCGGTCGCCTGCGAGCGGCGCCGAGTACCCCGTGGTGTGGCAGCTCGAGGTGCCGGGCGAGTCCCTGGTGCTCACGGCCCGTGCGGCGCTGGCCGATCAGGAGCTGCGCACGGAGCGCTCGACCGGCGTGACGTACTGGGAGGGCAGCCTCGAGGTACGGGGGACGTGGCGGGGCCGCGCGGTGACGGGCCGTGGCTACCTGGAGATGACGGGCTACACGGGGGCGCCGATGAGCGAGGTGCTGCGGTGAGAAAAGGGGTCGGGAGTTGATTTCTATCGTGGGGTCAGGTCTTTACTTTTAGCGTTTTGCGACGCCCCACTATCCACGGCAAAACGCAAAAAGAAATGACCTGACCCCACGGCGTCTGCGAAATCAACTCCCGACCCCTTTGTCCCTCGTCACACCGCGCGCAGCACCGGTTCGCTGCGCGCGTCCGCGCCTGCGTTGGCGAGGAAGCGGTCCACCTCGGCGCGGTAGGCGCGTCCCGCCGGCAGTCTCGGCGCGATGAGGTTGTAGTAGAAGATGTAGTAAAGGGCGGCGACACCGTCCTTCATCCCGATCTTCTTCCCCTCTTCGTAGCTGCGGCCGTAGTACGAAATCGGCACCTCGTAGGTGCGCGCCCGCGTCTTGGTCACGAGCGCCGTGATCTCGACCTCCATCCCGAACCCGCGGCTCGTCAGCGTCAGCGGCTTGATCACGCCCGCCCGGAACGCCTTGTAGCACGTCTCGATGTCCGTCATGTTCCGGTTGGTGAGCAGGTTCGACAGGAACGTGAGGCCGCGGTTCGCGAGGTAGTGGTAGAAGTAGAGCACGCGCGCGGCGCGCCGCACGAGGAATCGGCTGCCGAACACCACGTCCGCGTGCCCCGTCAGGATCGGGCCGATCACCTCGGGGATCTCCGCCGGGTCATACTCCAGGTCCGCGTCCTGGATGATGATGACGTCGCCCGCGGCCTCGGCAAGCGCGCGCCGGATCGCCGCGGTCTTGCCCTGATTGACCGGTTGCCTGAAGAACCGGATCCTCGGCTCCCTCCGCGCCAGCCCTTCTACGACTTGCGCCGTCCGGTCCTTCGACCCGTCATCCACCACGACGACCTCTTTGACGACGGACCCGAGGGCGAGCACCTTGTCGAGGACGTGCGCGACGGTGTCCTCCTCGTTGTAGACAGGAACGAGCACTGACAGAACGGTGGAGCCAAGCATGGGGTTCGGCATGGTCATGGCGGTCGCCCCGACGACACCCAACCTTATCGCAGGTGACCGCTGTCGGGAAAATCGGACGTTCCTCCCGAGCGCTTCAAGGTTACCCCTGATATGGCAATCGGCCGCGCGCCGTGCGCCGTGCGCCGCAGGCCGCAAGCCGAGTGTCACATCGCACCTGGCACCAAGCACACAGTCTCTCTGGAGTCTGTGTCACACTCCTGCGTGTCGTGATTCCCGCGGACCTGTTGCTGCGCGCCTACGCCTCGGGCTGGTTCCCGATGGGACTTCCGCCGGACCACGGCGGGGGCATCGAGTGGTTCTCGCCGAATCCCCGCGGCATCCTGCCCCTCGACACGTTCCACATCCCATCCCGGCTCGAGCGCACGCTCAGGCAGGGACGCTTCGAGGTGCGCCTCGACAGCGCGTTCACGAGGGTGATGCGCGCCTGCGCGGTGCGCGACGAGACCTGGATCACTGACGAGATCGTCGAGAGCTACGTCCACCTCCACGCGCTCGGTTTCGCGCACTCCGTCGAGGCGTGGGAGGGTGGCGAGCTGGTCGGCGGGCTCTACGGCATCGCCCTGCGCGGGGCGTTCTTCGGCGAATCCATGTTCCACACGGCCACCGACGCCTCGAAGGTGGCGCTGTGCGCGCTCGTCGACCGCCTGCGCGCACGCGGATACCGTCTGCTCGACATCCAGTGGGTCACCCCGCATCTTGCGACCTTCGGCGCCACGAAGGTGTCGCGACGTCAATATCTGAAGCTGCTCGAGGCCGCGCTGCAGGTGGATGCCACGTTCCTGTGAAGACACGGTGGAGCGGCCACGCCCGTCCCGGATTTAAGTTCTTACCCGTTTTTCCCGACTTCTAGACTGGCATGGGTTTCGATCACGGGTCGGCTCTCCGCCTGGACGCCCGTTCTGTGTCCACGGACGCAGTGTCGGGAACCCCTGCAGGCACGCGCCCGGAATCGGTGGCCGCGCTGCTCGTCGACGCGCCTCCGTTTCCGCCCGACACCTCCTGCAGCCGCGTCCACGACGCCTTCGTCGCCAACCCGGCCCTGCACGCCATCCCCATCGTCGATGGACACGCGCAGCCCGTGGGTCTGGTGAGCCGCCAGGTGCTGCTCGACGCGTTCGCGCGCCCGTTCGGCCGCGACCGCCTCGCCCGCCGCGAGGTCGCCGCCTTCATGAACCCACGCCCGCTCGTCGTCGATCTCGGCACGAGCCTGGATGATGTGAGCCGGATCATCGTGGATGAGGGAGGCCGCTACATCTACGACGGGTTCATCATCACCGAGGGTGGGCGGTATGTCGGGATGGGCACAGGGTACGGCCTCATCCGGGCGCTCGCCGAGCGGCGCCAGGCGCAGCTGTTCCATCTGGCGCATCACGATGCGTTGACGGGGCTGCCGAACCGACACCTGTTCGACGACCGCCTCCGCCAGACGCTCGCGTCCGCCGAGCGATCCGCCACGCTCGTCGGCGTGATGCTGATCGACCTGGATCGCTTCAAGCGCATCAACGAATCGCTCGGCCACGAAATCGGCGACCAGGTGCTGAAGATCATCGCGGGTCGCCTCGCGGGCTACGTCCGCCGGAGCGACACCGTGGCGCGCATCAGCAGCGACGAGTTCGGGATCATCCTTCCCAACCTGACCGAGCCCGAGGATGCCACGGTCGTCGCGCGGAAGCTCGTGGACGCGCTGCGCGAGCCCCTCGACCTCGAAGGGCACGACGTCCGCCTCTCGTGCAGCATCGGGATTGGTCTCTATCCGCACCACGGCACGTCGGCCGACGCCGTCGTCCGCAGCGCGGATGCGGCGGCGTTGCACGCGAAGGGCGTGCGCAACACCTTCCAGCTGTTCTCGAAGGACATGCTGCGGCCCGCGCGCGGGCGCTGCACCTACACGTCGCTCGCGGCGGCGCTCGAGGCGCGCGAGCTGGAGATTCACTATCAGCCGCAGATCGATTTGACCGCAGGGCGCGTCACCACGGTCGAGGCCCTGGTGCGATGGCACCATGCGGAGCTCGGGCCGATCGCGGCGAGCGAGATCGTGTCGGTCGCCGAGGACACCGGCCTGATTACCGCGCTGTTCGAGTGGCTGCTCAGGGAGGCCTGCGAACAGGTGCGGCGCTGGTCGATCCCGGGCGACCCGCTGCGGCTGGCCGTGAACGTCTCCGGTGTGCAGTTCCGGCAGGACCGATTGCTGCCCGCCGTGGCCAACATCCTCGCGGCGACCGGCTTCGATCCCCGTCAGCTCGAGTTCGAGATCACCGAGACCGTCGTGATGCGCAATGCGCCGGCCACGCTCGCGGCGCTGCGGCACTTGCGCGGGATGGGCGTGCGCATCGCGGTGGACGACTTCGGCATTGGCTACTCGTCGCTGTCCTACCTGCGGCGGCTGCCGGTGGACGTGCTCAAGATCGACAAGCTGTTCATTCACGAGATCGGGGAAGACGAGCAGAGCGCCGCCATCGTGCGCGCGATCATCACGCTCGCCCATAGCCTTCGCCTGCGCGTGGTCGCCGAGGGCGTCGAGACGGCCGAGCAGCTCGCCCTCCTGCGCGCCCACGCCTGCGACAGCGTGCAGGGGTTCTACTTCAGCGAGGCGCTGCCTCCGGCGGTGATGGCCGGGTGGCTGGCGGAAAGAAAAGGGGTCGGGAGTCATTTTCGCAATTTCTGCGAGCCCGAGCGAAAATGACTCCCGACCGTGCGCGCTGACAGCCGCACCCGCGGCGATCGCCAGCCGCAGCGGTCCACCCTCCCGATCCGCTCAGGCGTCAACGGGCTTCGAGCCGGTGACGTGCGCGAGGCAGAATTCCGAAGTGATGACCGGGGGCGCATTGGGAGCGCGCGCCAGCGCGTCGCGGATCGCGTCCCGAATGGCCTGCAGTCCGTGCGCGTAGGCCTCGTCTGAGATGGCGCGCATCTGGGAGGCGCGGTGGCGCTGTCCGGCGTAGGCGAGGAACTCGCGCAGGTCCTGCGTCGCGGGACTGGCGTGACGCGTGACCTCGACGTCCTCGAACCCCACCTCGCGCATGAGGGCGCCCAACGCCTCCGCGTGCAGGAAGTCCGCCTCGTCCAGGGCGCGGGCCTCGGGGAAAAACCGGTAGATGGCCCAGCCCTCCATGGCCCACGGGTCGATGTCCGTGATCGCCAGGCGGCCGCGCGGGCGGAGCGCGCGATGCGCTTCGCGGAGCATCGCGGGCTTGTCGGGGACGAAGTGATACGAGAAGGTGCTGCGCAGGAAGTCCGCGCTTCGGTCGGCGAGGGGCAGGCATGCCCAGTCGGCCTGCAGGAGGGGGACGCCCGGCAGGCGGCGCCGCGCGACCTGCAGCATGCCGCGCGAGCGGTCGAGGCCGATGAGGCGTGCGCCGGGGACGACGACCGCGTTGGCGGCGAGCCATTTGCCCGTGCCGCAGCCCAGGTCCGCGATGACCAGGGGCCGGGCGGGGCCCGGGACGGACTGGTTGGCGGCGAACGCCTCGAGGAAGGGATCGAGGGAGTGGTCGCGGAGGGGCTCGTCGTAGAGGTGGGCGATCGCGTCGTAGTCGGAGCGGGGCATGAAAAAGGGGTCGGGAGTCATTTTCGCAGTTTCTGCGATCCCGAGCGAAAATGACTCCCGACCGTGCCCGCAGACCGCCGCCCGCGCGCCAATGGCCGGCCCTCATGGCAAGGATTTGGAATGACCTGTTCAGGCCCCCGCCGAACCGCCACCACCCGCGCACTTCTCGCGACGCTGATGCTGCTCGCATCGGCCGCCCCTCCGGCCACCCCTTCGGCCGTCGCGCAGCCGACGCCCGCCCCGCCGCGGAGCCCGGAGCCCGCGCCCTTCGTCATCCTCCTGACCAACGACGATGGGTTCGAGGCGCCCGGGTTGAGGGCGCTCGTCACGGCGTTTGCGGGGTACGGTGAGCTCTACATCGCCGCCCCGGCCCAGAACCAGAGCGGCAAGGGCCACAGCCTCACGCTCGGCGACGCGGTCATCGTCCGGCAGCGCGCCGCCGAGGGTGTGGCGGCCGCGTTTGCCGTCGAGGCGACACCGGCAACAGCCGTCCGCGTCGGGCTCGAGAAGTTCGTCCCGAAGCGGCCGGCCCTCGTCATCAGCGGCATCAACCGCGGCGAGAACCTCGGGACCTCGGTCTACGTGTCGGGCACCATGGGCGCGGCGCGTGAGGCCGC
>CAYLZN010000249.1:0-8899 GCA_964387935.1 uncultured Vicinamibacteraceae bacterium
GTACCGGGTGACCTTCAGGTGGGAGGGACAGTATGCGGAAGAGGTCCGGATCGAAGACTATCACTCGTGATCCGTCGGAACTCGGCGTCGTCGTGTCGCCCGCGGAGATGCTGCTGGAGGAGTTCATCCGTCCTCTGGGCTTGAAGCAGCCCGCGCTGGCCGCCGAACTCGGGGTGTCGCTGAACCGGCTCAACGAGATCGTTCTCGGAAAGCGCGGCATCACCGCGGACACGGCGATTCGCCTCGCGCGGCGCTTCAAGATGTCGCCGCAGTTCTGGATGCGCCTGCAGGCCGACTGGGACCTCGCCCAGGCGCTGGCGCGCGACGCGAACGACGCCGCGTGAGCCCTCTCTCCCCTGCCGCCGGGCAGCACGGCGGGATCGGGGCGTGCTCGAAGGAGCTCGGACAACACGTTGGTGTCGACCAGTGTGCTCACCGACGGCGCCTGGCGCGCGCGAGGCGCTCGTCATCGAGGTCGGGTGGCGTGCGCACCGGCTCACGGCGGGGTACCTGGAGCTCCACGTCGCCGAGGCCGGCCACCCGTGCCCGGATGCTGGACGCCAGGTCCATGGACGGTGCGGACGGGTCCTGCGTCGCTTCCGGCCGCAGCCTCCACGGCCGGCGTTCCGATCACGCCCGTATGAGTTCGAGCACCTCGTCACGCCGGGCGGCCATCTGCGCCTCCGTGGTGCCTTCCAGGTTCAGGCGCAGCAAGGGTTCGGTGTTGGACGGCCGCACGTTGAAGTGCCAATCGGCGTACTCGACCGAGACCCCGTCCATCCGGGTGACGTGTCCATCCCGGTAGCGGTCGGCGATGGCCTCGAGCTTTTGGTCGACCTGGGCCATGCTCGCCACCTTGGTGTTGATCTCGCCGGAGATGAAGTAGCGCTCCCGCAGCGGAGCGAGCAGGTCCCGTAGCGTCCTGCCCTGACGTGACATCAGGTCGAGGATGAGGAGCGCGGGAATGAAGCCGTTGTCGGCGAAATAGAAGTCGCGGAAGTAGTAGTGCCCCGTGACCTCACCGCCGAACACCGCGTTGTCCTCACGCATGCGCTTCTTGAAGAAGGCGTGGCCCACGCGGTTCATGAGCGCCGTGCCCCCGTACTTCGCCACCGTATCCTTCACCGCGTAACTGGCGCGCACGTCGTACACGATGCGCTCGCCCGGGTTCCTGAGCAGGAAGGCCTCGGCCAGGAGCGCGGTGATGAAGTCCCCGGCGATGAACTCCCCCGACCCATCGATGAAGAAGCACCGGTCGGCGTCGCCATCCCAGGCGATCCCGATGTCGGCGTGCTCGGCCTGCACCCGCTCGGTGATGTCGCGGCGGTTCTCCTCGATGAGGGGATTGGCCTCGTGGGTGGGGAAGGTGCCGTCGATGGTGAAACACAGGTTCGTCGTCCGGCACGGCAGGTGCGCGAACAGCTTCGGCGCCACGAGTCCGGCCATGCCGCTTCCCGCATCCAGGACGACGTTGAACGGCCGGATGCTCGAGGGGTCGATGAAGCGCATGATGCGGGCGACGTAGTCCGACACGACGTCCGCCTGCTCCACGCGGCCCCGCGGCGCGTGCGGCGCCGGGATCGTGCGGCCGACGATCATGTCCCGCATGTCCGAGATGCCCGCCTCGCCGGAGAGCGGGAAGGCCTCCCGCCGGACGAGCTTCATGCCGTTGTAGTCCTTCGGGTTGTGCGAGGCCGTGATCTGCGCGCCGCCGTCCAGGCCGTCCCGGCAGACCGCGAAGTACATCATGTCGGTGCCGAGCATGCCGTAGTCGACCACGTCGGCACCCTGCGCGGTGGCGCCGTCGATGAACGCGCGCGCCATGGCCGGCGACGAGAGCCGCATGTCGCGCGACACGCCGATGCGTCGGGCCTGGAGGTACGCGGCAAAGGCCCGGCCGGCGAGGAACGCGACATCCTCGTTCAGCTCGGAGGGGTAGAGGCCCCGGATGTCGTAGGCCTTGAAGATCCCGGGATTCACGTGTGTCACGATGCGGTCCTCGCCGGCAGCGCACGCCCCGGGCGTGCCTAGATGCGGCTGTAGTCGGTCACGACCGTCTTGTCGCCGAGCACGGCACCCGGTCGGACGGTCGCATTGCGGCCGATGGAGCAGTTGCGGCCAAGGACGGCATCGCGCACGTCGGCGTCCTTGCCGATCCAGCTGCCGGTCCAGACGATCGAGCCCGCGACCGTGGCCCCCTCCTCGACGTGCACCTGGCGCCCGATCACGGAGTTGGCGAGCACCTTGGCCCCGGGGCGCACGACGACGCCCTCGTCCAGGAAGCAGGGGCCCTGGAGTTCCGCCCCGGCTTCCACCTGGGCCGTGGGGGCCCGGTGCGCGCCGCGCGCCGCGTCCTTGAACGGCGCCGCGCGAAAGCGTCCCGCCATTACATCGCGGTGCACCTGCACGTACTTCTCCGGGGTGCCGATGTCGATCCAGTAGCCGTCGTAGATGTAGGCCACGAACGTCTCCCCGCGCTCGACGAGGGAGGGGAAGTACGCGCGCTCGATGGACCAGGCGGTCTCCTTCGGGATCCGGTCGAAGGTCGAGGGCTCGAGCACGTAGATGCCCGCGTTGATCGTGTTGCACGTGATCTGGTTCGGATCCGGCTTCTCGAGAAACCGGCTGACGTTGCCCGCCGCATCCGTTTCGACCAGCCCGTACGCCGTCGGGTTGTCCACCGGCGTGAGGACGATGGTGGCGGCCGCGCGGCGCTCGCGGTGCAGGCCGAGCACCGCCGCCAGATCCACCTCGGTGAGGACGTCGCCGTTGAAGACCACCAGCGTGTCGTCCACGCCCTGGGCCGCGAACTTGATCGCCCCCCCGGTGCCGAGCGGATTGGGCTCCACGACGTAGCGGATCTTGAGGCCGGCCGAGGTCCCGTCGCCGAACATCTCCTCGATGCGGCGAGGCTGGTAGTTCAGGCTCAGGATGACCTCGTTGATCTCGGGCACCGTCTTGAGCAGGTCGATCTGATGCTGCAGAAACGGCCGATCGAAAATCGGGACGATCGGTTTCGGGGTGTGCAGGGTCAGGGGACGCAGCCGGGTGCCCTTGCCCCCGGCGAGCAGGATGGCCTTCATGGAGCGCCCATCATATCGAAGAGATTGTCCGGGTAGCTAGGGGCCGCTCGACGCGCTACAATGCCCCCGATCCGGCGCTGCATGAACCTGCCGAATTCGCTCACCGTTGCGCGCATCGTCCTGGTGCCTCTGCTGGTGGTGGTGCTGCTCACCAAGTTCAGGGCACCCGTGTTGTTCGGCGTGCCCCGCGAGATCCTGGCCGCGGCCATCTTCGGCCTCGCCTCGCTGACCGACTGGCTGGACGGGTACCTGGCGCGTCGCCGGCAGCAGGTGACCAGCATCGGCCAGTGGATGGACCCGCTGGCCGACAAGCTGCTGATCACGGCGGCGCTCATCTCGCTGGTCCAGACGAGCGCCGTGCCGGCCTGGATGGCGGCGGTCATCATCGGTCGGGAGTTCGTGGTCACGTGGTTGCGGAGTGTGGCCGAGTCGAGGGGCATCGCCATGCCGGCGTCGAGGCTCGGCAAGTGGAAGATGGCGGCGCAGGTCGCCACCATCCTCCTGCTGATCCTGGGCCAGGGCCACCTGTCGTTCTTCTTTCCCCTCGGTCAGATCGGCCTGTGGGTCGTGCTCGTGCTCGCCCTGTGGTCCGCCGTGGATTACTTCCGCCGTTTCTCGAACGTGGATGCCGCCGCGAAGGTGGCCAGTTTCGAGGCCGCCCGGGAAGAACGCCGACTCCGCAAACTCTCCTAGCGTCGGACGGCCACGCGGTCGCCCGCCCGCACCTCCAGTGAAGCCCGCTTGATCTGCACGACCGCGCCGGTCGGACTGAGCTCCATCACGACGCCCTCCGCCACCGCCGTCAGCGGACCCTGGTCCGGTTCCCTCGTGTGGGCCCTCGGGTAGTTGCGCTTCGACAGGGCATCCCACGCGTAGGCACGCCGGAATAGCGTGACCGCGTCACCAGGCTTGAGCGTGCCGGCGCCTGCGGGATCGACGAGCACGCGATCGCCCGGCGCCCCGGTGATCCTCGAGTCGTTTCCCGCCAGCACCACCCCGGTCGCGTCGAACCGCGGCCAGTCCACGTCCGCCAGGGTTGGCGTCGGCCGGCCGGCGTCGTTCCGGGGATAGAGGCCCTCGTACTCCATCGGGGCATCCGCGGTTACCGGCACCGGCATCGAGAAGGGTTCGAGGAAATCGTACTCCTCGATGCCATCGCAGGCCCAGACGACCCGCGCCGTGGCCGTGGTCGGCTGGACCGTTTCGATCTGCACCCATCCGGCGGTGGCCAGAATCGAGGTCCGGTCCTCCGCGTAGAACAGGGGGCGGGTGATGCGGCGCACGAAGTAGTAGTCCCCGCTGCGCAGTCCCCGGTTCGTGCCGGCGCCCACGGCAATGTGATCGCCGTTCGCGGTGAGCCGGCGGTTCGGCCCCTCGAGGCCGCCAAGGACGCGGATGGCATCCGGGGCCTCGGGATGGGGCGGCCGGGGGGCACACGCCAGTTCGGCAATGGCCTGGGACGGGGACTCGGGCGCGGCCGTCTGGGCCGCCGCCGGGGCCGCCGAGCACAGCGCGAGAGAGAACAGTAGGGCCGACAGTAGACTCCGCATCAAGACACTCCTGGGCCGGGCGGGCCGCGCCGGCAACGGACGCTCACCGACGAGCAGGTCGTGTCCTACGAGCGGGGTTGCGCGTTCGCCTTCAACTCGGCGATGCGTTTCTGGGCATCCGCCAGATGATCGCTTCGTTCGAATTCCGCGACGAGCCGCTCGAAGTACACGAGCGCCTCGGCCGGCGTGCCGACGCGAATCAGGGTTTCGCCCAGGTAGAAATACAGCGCATCGCGCCCCGTGAATTCCGGATCGTTCTTCAGCACCACCCGGAACCGATCCAGCGCTCCCGGGTACCAACGCGCCCTGTAATAGAACAGGCCAACCTTGTACTCGGACTCGCTGAGGCGGTCACGGGCCGCGCGGTAGTGCTGGCGCGCCTCGGGCGCCAGCACACTCTCCGGGAACCGCTCGAAGAACACCTCGAATTCCTTGATCGCCTCCTTCGTTTCCGTCTGATCGCGCTCCGGCTTGGCCATCTGCTTGAAATGCGCCATGGCCAGCCTGAACTGGGCGTGGTCAGCCCGGGGGTGCGTCGGGTAGAACGTCAGGAACTCCCGATATTCGTTGATTGCAAGAACGGATCCCTGTGGCCCGCCTTCGCCGAGGTAGGTATCACCGAGGCCGAGCTTGGCCTCGGGCCGCACAGGACTCTGGGGATAGCCCTCGAAAATCTGGCGAAAGTATTCCCGTGCGGTCAGCCACTTCTTGTCGTCCAGCGCGGCCTTCCCCCGCTCGAACAGCAACTTGTCCGGCTCGAGCGTGCCGGGGGGGATCTTGGTGCTGTTCCCGCCACACGCGGTCACCAGTGACGCCGCCGCGACGACGAGCACGGTCGCCCGACACAGAGCCATGACCTTCATGAGCGGGGCATCCCCCCCTGCAGCCAGGCCCACTCAGCCGCCAGCCCTTCCTCGAGCGTGACCGAGGGCGCGAAGCCGAGGTCCGCCCGGGCCAGCGTCGTGTCCGCAAACGTGTCGCGCATGTCGCCCTTCTGTGGTGCCTCACGCCGGATGCTGACCGGCAACCCGGTGACGCGGCTGACCATGTCCATGACCTGGTTCACGGAGACGCGCGACCCGCCGCCGATATTGTAGGCGCGCCCGGGCACACCCCGGGTCCCGGCCGTCGCCGTCGCACGCACCGCGTCGGCCACGAAGGTGAAGTCGCGCGTCTGTTCGCCATCGCCGTACACGGTGATCGGGCGGCCGTCTCTCGCGGCCTCCAGGAACTTCCGGAAGCCCATGTCCGGCCGCTGGCGCGGCCCGTAGACGGTGAAGTAACGCAGCGAGGTGGTCGGCACCTTGTCGTTGAAGTAGTACAGGTAGCACAGTTGCTCGGCGGCCAGCTTCGTCACGCCATACGGGGACACCGGTTGCGGCAGCGCGTCCTCGCGCATGGGGATCGCGGCGGCGTCGCCGTAGACCGACGAGCTCGACGCATACACCACGCGGTCCAGCGGGCGACCGACGCACGCCTCGAGGAGGATCTGCGTGGCCTCCACGTTGTTGGACGTGTACGTACTGAAATCACGGCCCCAGCTCTTCCTCACGCCCGCCTGTGCCGCCAGGTGAAAGACATGCGTCACGCCCTCGAGCAGCCTGGTGAGGTCCGCCTCCTGGATGCTCGTTTCGACGAACGAGAAGCCCGCCTGGCCGCGCAGGGGGGCCACGTTGGCCTCCTTCTGGGCCCGCGGGTAGTAGTCGGTGAAGCAGTCGATGCCCGTGACGGTGGCACCCTGGGCCAGAAGGTGTTCGGACAGTGTCGAGCCGATGAAGCCGGCCGCGCCGGTGACGAGTGCGTTCATGCGAGGAGCATCCTGATGTGATCGGGGAGACGGCATGGCCGGCCCTCGGGGTTGATCGCCGCGTGAACCGTGCGGCCTTCGGCGAGCCTGACGTGCGTGTCACGGCGTGCCAGCGTGTACGAGAACGCGACCCGTACCGCAGACAGCGCCTCGCCCGACGTCGTGATCGCCACCTCGTCGTCGTAGCGGGCCGGCTGGAAGTAGCGGCAGTGGGCCTCGATCACCGGGAGCGCCACCCCCTGCTCCTCGAGTTCGCGGTACGTGTAGCCGGCGGCCCGCAGCCACTCACATCGGCCGACCTCGAACCAGGCCAGATAGTTGGCGTAGTACACCACCCCCATCTTGTCGGTCTCGGCGTAGCGAACCCGAACGACGGTGGTCACTGGGGTCACGACGACGACACGTCCTGGCGGAGTGCGGCCGCCCGAAGCTGGCGCACGGCGGCCGCGGGATCGGCCGTTCCGAACACGGCAGAACCGGCAACGACGATGTTGACGCCTGCCTGCACGACGCGGGCGATGTTGGCGCCGTCGATACCGCCGTCGATCTCGATCGGAATGTGCCGGCCGGTGGCATCGAGCTGCCGACGCAGCGCTCGTACTTTGTGCTCGCTGCGCGGGAGGAACTCCTGACCGCCAAAGCCCGGGTTGACCGACATCAGCAGGACGAAGTCGAGGTCGTCGAGGACCTCCTCGAGGCTCACGAGCGGCGTGGACGGGTTCAGCACGGCCCCCGCCTGGGCGCCGAGCTGGCGGATGCGCGCGAGCGTGCGCTGCAGATGCGGCAGGACCTCGACGTGCACCGAGAGCATCGTGGCGCCTGCCTCGACGAACGCCTCGAGGTACCGATCGGGTTCTGCAATCATCAGGTGCACGTCGAGGGGGACCGTGGCCACACGCTTCAGAGCCCTGACGACGGGAGGACCGATCGTGATGTTGGGGACGAAGTGGCCATCCATCACGTCCACGTGAATGAGGTCCGCGCCGCCCCGTTCCGCAGCCCGGATGGCATCGCCGAGCGCCGCGAAATCCGACGCGAGGATCGACGGCGCGATTCGCAGATCGCTCATCGGCTGACCTCGAGGCTGATGGCGTCGCCCAGGCCAATCTGGAAACCACCAGCGGGCTGCTGTCGCACGACGGTGCCGGGCGGCACACCAGGGTACGGCTGTTCCCCGACCACCGCCACGCGAAACCCCTGCGACCGCAGCAGGGCGGCGACGTTCATGGCGCTCAGGCCGATCAGGTCGGGCATGACGAAGCGCTGGCCCGACTCGCCGCGGTTCACCAGGAGGCGGACGCCGGCGCTGCGTGCCCTCGGGCCCGGGGATTGTGCGACCACGACGCCGGAGGCGTAGTCGGCGGATCGGATCTCGGCCACGCCCTCGACCGCGAGCGCGTCAGCCTGGGCCCTGAGCTGCGCCGTGCGTTCCGACTCCCCGACGAGGGCAGGCACGGTGGCGACGGCAGGTCCTTCACTCAACCAGACCTTCACCGTCCTCGACCGCCTCGTGACGACGCCCCCGGCGGGCTCCTGCGACAGCACGCGGCCTGCCGGCACCCTGGGGTCGGCCCGACGCGCGTCCTCGACGTGCAGGGTCAGGTCCAACTCCGAGAGCACGGCCGTGGCGTCGTTGACGGTGCGGCCCATGAGTGCCGGGACGGCCACCTCACGGGCCTTGAGCGCGACGCGCATGGCCACGGCAAAGAAGACGAAATACGTGACGAGCAGGGCGGCCGAGACGAACAGGAGCTTGCCCGCGCCCCACACACGGCGTGTCAGCGCCATCGAACCCCCGACTGTACTACAACCCCGCGCCCGGCGAGCGGGCGACCAGGATCGACGCGTAGAAGGCCTCCAGGTCGTGGACGAACGGGAGGGTGCGCAGGTCGCCGAGGCCATCGAGCAGCCCCTCGCGAGCCGTGCCGTGCCATGGATGCGCCGCGCGCGCAAGTCGCGCGAAGCCCGGCGTGGCCTGCTGGAAACGCGCCACGACGTCCTCGTTTTCTTCGGGTTCGCTCGAACAGGTCGCATAGACGAGGTAGCCGCCGGGGCCGACGGCCCCGGCGGCGTGGGTGAGCAGGCGCACCTGGGTGTCCGCCAGCCGCCGGAGATCGCCGGCGCTGCGGCGCCAGCGGATCTCCGGCTCCCGGCGAATGGTGCCGACGCCGGAGCAGGGGGCGTCCACGAACACCGCGTCGCACACCGGCGCCACGGGCGCCGGTGTGGTGAGGTCCGCGCGGACGACGAGGACGTCGTCCGCGCGGGCGCGTCGCAGGGTGTCGCGCAGCAGGCGCACGCGTCGCGGCCGCAGGTCGGCGGCCACGACGCGTGCGCCGGGGGCCAGCGCGGCGCGGATGGCGAGGGTCTTCCCGCCGGGCGCCGCGCAGGTGTCGAGCACGAGCCTTGGCTGCAGGGCGGCCACGAGGGCGGCGACGAGCTGGGACGCTTCGTCCTGT
>CAYLZN010000250.1:0-453 GCA_964387935.1 uncultured Vicinamibacteraceae bacterium
GTTCGACCTCGCGACGTCCTATTCGCGCGAGGGCAACCTCGTTGGCCACATCGCCCTCGGGCTCATGATGGTGCGCGAGGCGGGTGCCGGTCTGGCGTCGCTCACCGACGCCCGGCGCACGGCCATCGAGCACCTCATCGCTTCCCACCACGGCAGCCGGGAACTCGGCTCGCCGGTCGAGCCCATGACCGTGGAGGCGTTCATCCTCGCGGCGGCCGACGACCTCGACGCGAAGCTGCACCAGGTGCAGCGACACATCGCCCAGGACGAGGGCGCCGGCGAGTTCACGGCGTTTCACCCGCGCCTGAGACGTGTGCTGCTCAAACCTTGAGGGCGTCAACCGCGGCGGGCGCGTCCTGACCACCGTCCTGCCGGCCGCCGAGCGCGAAGGTCATCGTCCCCTCGGCCGCGACCTCGCCGTTGACGCGGGCCACGCCGTGCAGCACACCCATG
>CAYLZN010000250.1:463-8821 GCA_964387935.1 uncultured Vicinamibacteraceae bacterium
TTCACGGCGTTTCACCCGCGCCTGAGACGTGTGCTGCTCAAACCTCGCCGTTGACGCGGGCCACGCCGTGCAGGACGCCCATGCGGCTGCGCAGCCGGACGACCGTGGCCTCGATCTCCACCACGTCACCGGGGTGGACCGGGCGTCGGTAGCGGACCTTCTCGATGCCCATGAAGTAGATCAGCTTCTCGCGGTTCTCGGGCTTCGCGAGGATCATGATGGCGCCGACCTGCGCGACGGCCTCGGTGAGGACCGTCGGCGGCAGGACCGGCCGCTCGCCGGGCTGGCGCGACAGGAACCGCTCGTTCTCCGACACGTTCTTGAGGCCGACGATCCGCTTGTCGGGCTCGAAGGACGTGATCCGATCGACCAGCAGGAACGGGTAGCGGTGCGGCAGGATGCGTTCGATGGCCGCGTAATCGAGTACTGCCGGCAGCTCCATGGGGACTGCCAGTATAATCCCGAATTCGCCCATCCCAGGGTTCGATCGCCTCGGGGAGGGCGCCACACCCGTGTCAGCCGAAACCCCTCCGCCCGTTCCGCCGTTGCGCCCCTCCGAGCGCGAGCAGCTCGAAACGCTGTTCGACCTGAGCCGCGAGATCACGTCCGTCCTGGATCTCGACGAGCTGCTGCCGCGCATCCCGGAGCTGCTCTATCGCCTGATCCGGTTCGACGCCTTTGCCATCTACCTGCCCGATCCGCAAAAGCGGGAGCTGTTCATCGCCTACGCGAAGGGATATCCGGCGGAGGCCGTGGCTCGATTCCGGCTGCCGTTTGGCGAGGGCCTCGTAGGCGCGGCGATGCGCGATCGCCGACCCATCCTGGTCAACGACCTCGCGGCCGAACGCCGGTACGTCGCGGTGACGACGGGCATGCAGGCCGACCTGGTCGTGCCGCTGTTGTACAAGACCCGGGCCATTGGCGCGATCAACGTGCTCAGCCGCGAGCGCGACACGTTCTGCGAGGCCGACGTGCCGATCGTGGCCCAGTTCGGCACGCAGGTGGCCGTCGCGCTGGAGAACGCGCGGCTGTTCGAGCTCGAGTACGCCGACGCCCGCGTGTTCGAGACGCTTGCGGAGATCGGGCGCGACGTCGCCTCGATCCTCGAGGTGGACGCGCTGCTCGCCAGCGTCGCCCAGCACGCACGGAAGGTCATCAATTACCGCACCTTCGGGATCATGCTGGTGGACGAGGCGCGCGGCGAGCTGGAGATGAAGGTCGCGCTCCAGTACGGCGAGCGCGTGGCGCTGCCGCGGGTGAAGCTCGGCGACGGCCTCGTCGGCCACGCGGCGCTCCACAAGGAGCCGGTGCTCGTCAACGACGTGTCCGCCGACCCGCGCTACATCAAGGTCGTGGAGGACGTGCGATCGGAGCTCGCGATTCCGCTGCTCGTCAAGGATCGATGCCTCGGCGTGTTCGACCTCGAGAGCCCCGAGCTCGGGGCGTTCACCAAGCGCGACGTCGAGGTGCTCACCGTGCTCGCGGGCCAGACGGCCGTGGCCATCGAGAACGCGCGCCTCTACCAGGAGCTGCGGCGCAACGAGGAGCGGCTCGAGCGGGAGCTGCACTTCGCGAGGGACATCCAGGCGGGGCTCCTGCCGACCACCCTGCACAAGCGCCTGCGGGGCGTCGACGTGGCCGCCCGGTTCTCGCCCGCGCGGGAGCTCGGGGGCGACATCCACGACATGCTGTCGCCAGAAGCCCACACGCTGGTCGTCGCGGTGGGCGACGTGTCCGGGAAAGGGGTGCCTGCCGCGCTCTACGGCACGTTCGTCGGCGAGCTGATCCGGTCGCGCACCTTCCGGCGCCTCTACACCTCGGTGCGGACGACACCGGCGCAGGTTCTGGCGTCGATCAACACCATCCTGCTGCAGCGCGACCTGCTCGGCTATTACTGCACCCTCGTGTACGCGAGCTTCGACCTGAAGCGCCGGGTGCTGACGCTGGCCAATTCCGGCCTGCCGTACCCGCTGCGGGCGAGCGGCAACACGTGCCAGCCACTCGTGCTGCCGGGCATCCCGCTCGGCACCTTCCCGGACGTGACCTACGACGAGTTGACGATTCCGATCGCCTCGGGAGATCTGTTCGTGTTCTGCTCCGACGGCGTGTTCGAGGCGGCGAACGAGGCAGGAGAGTTCTTCGGCAGCGAGCGCCTGTGCGAGGTGGTACACGGCATGCGGACCGCGCCCGCGCGGGCAGTGGTCGACGCGGTGTTCGACGCGGTGGCCGCCTTCCGCGGCGATGCGCCGCAGGGAGACGACGAAACCGCGGTGGCGGTGCGGGTGACGTAGCCGCGGACATCCGCCGCGGGGGTCACACGAGGGCCGCGCACGAGCCGTTGAAAAACCCGAGGCACGGTGCCAGCGCCTGCCTGATGTAACGCACCCCGGTGGCCCGGCGCGACCCGCTGATCTCGGTATCAAGGCTCATGCCAGCGCGCGCGTTCGTGATCTCGTTCGAAATGCAGACCGACGTCGCAGGGCGTCCTCTCTCGAAGACGCGCCGCTGGCCTCGGGAAGGGACTGGGGAGGGCGGAGGGCGTACGGCGTACGGCGTACGACGTACGGCGGCGTACGGACGAAAGAGGCGTACGGCGGCGTACGGTTGGAGGGCGTACGGCCAGTTGGGGCGACGGGCTGAGACTGCGAGTCGCTTTCGGCGTCTAATCCCGAGGGGTCAAGACGGATGCCCATTCCTGCGCTGCGCGTAACACATGCCAACGACGCCCCCGTGCGCGCCGACGCGGACTACGTCCTCTACTGGATGACCGCCAGTCGCCGTCCGTCGTGGAACTTCGCGCTGGACCGGGCGATCGAGTGGGCGCGGCAGACGGGCAGGCCGCTGATCGTGTTCGAGGCGCTCCGGGCCGGCTATGCCTGGGCCAGCGACCGGTTCCATGCCTTCATCCTCCAGGGGATGGCGGACAACGCGCAGGCGTTCGGCGCATCGCGCGTGACCTATTACCCCTACGTCGAGCGCGAGCCCGGCGACGGCAAGGGACTGCTCGAAGCCCTCGCCGCACGCGCGGCCGTCATCGTCACCGACGACTACCCGGCGTTCTTCCATCGCCGCATGGTGGCGGCGGCCGCGCCGCGGCTCGATGTGCGCCTCGAGGCCGTGGATTCGAACGGGCTCGTGCCGCTGCGAGCGACCGGCCGCGCGTACCCCACCGCCTTCACGTTTCGCCTGTTCCTGCAGAAGCACCTGCGCGAGCACCTGACGGCGTTTCCGGCTGAGGCCCCGCTCGACGGGCTCGACGCAACGACCCGCGCGACGGTGCCCGCCGAGGTCCTCGCGCGCTGGCCACTGGCGACCAGCGACCTGCTGAGCGGTCGGATCGAGGCGCTCCGCCATCTGCCCATCGATCATGCCGTGGCGGCGGTCGAAGGCATGTGCGGCGGATGGCGCGCCGCACGGGAGGTGCTCGCCACCTTCCTCGAGGAGCGGCTGCCGCGCTACGCCGACGAGCGGAACCAGCCCGAAGAAGAAGTCGCAAGCGGCCTCTCGCCCTGGCTGCACTTCGGTCACGTGTCGGTTCACGAGATCTTCTCGCGACTCATGAGCCGCGAGCGCTGGACGACACGCGCCCTGGCGGCTGGGGCGAAGGGCAGCCGCGAGGGCTGGTGGGGGACGTCGAGGCCGGTCGAGTCGTTCCTCGACGAGCTGATCACCTGGCGCGAGGTGGGCTACAACATGTGCCACCACCGGGCGGACTACGAGCGGTACGAGTCGCTGCCAGACTGGGCACGGGCCACGCTGGACGCGCATACGGCGGACGAGCGTGCGCACGTCTATCCGCTCGAGGCGTTCGAGGCCGGTGCGACGCACGACCCGCTGTGGAACGCGGCGCAGACGCAGTTGCGGCGCGAGGGGCGCATCCACAACTACCTGCGCATGCTCTGGGGCAAGAAGATCCTGGAATGGACGGCGTCACCGCGGGAGGCGCTGGCCGTGATGATCGAGCTGAACAACAAGTACGCGCTCGACGGTCGCGATCCGAATTCCTATTCGGGCATCTTCTGGGTGCTCGGCCGCTACGATCGTCCGTGGGCCCCGGAGCGGCCCGTGTACGGCACGATCCGCTACATGAGTTCGGACAACACGGCCCGCAAGCTCCGGGTGCGGAAGTACATCGAGCGCTACGCGTGAGCGTGTTCGCGCAGCGCCTCGCGCACGGGCAGCCGCCCGCGGCGGACGGGCGTCGCTGGCTGTACGTGCCGTACGACCAGTTGTCCGGACACCTCGGCCCGCTCTCGCGCGAGCCTGCACGGGCACTCGGGATCGTGCTCGTCGAGAATCCGTGGAAGGCGGCGCGACGGCCCTACCACACGCAGAAGCTCGCGCTGGTGCTCGCGAACCAGCGCCACTTTGCCCTCGAGCAGGCCGCGCGCGGGGTGGCCGTGCGCTACGTGGTGGCGCAGGGGCCGTACGGGACGGCGCTCGAACCCCTGATCGCGGAACTGGGCCGGTTGCGGATGATGGAGCCGGCCGAGCGCGAGCTGCGCGCGGACCTGCAGCCGCTGGTCGAGTCAGGCGCAATCGAGGTGCTGCCGCACGAGGGCTGGCTCACGTCGACGGAGCAATTTCGCACCAGCCAGCCCGGGCCGCCGTGGCGGATGGACGCGTTCTACCGGGTCGTGCGCCGCGCCACGGGCGTCCTCATGGAGCGCGGCAAGCCGATCGGCGGGAAGTTCAGCTTCGACACGGAGAACCGCAGGGCATGGCGCGGGGAACCCGCGGCGCCGACACCACCCGCGTTCGAGCCGGATCCCGTGACGCAGGAAGCGTGCGATCTCGTCGAGCGTCGTTTCGCCGGTCATCCGGGGCGATTGGCTGCCGGCTCCCTGCCCGCCACGGCAGGCGATGCCGCGCGCCTGTGGGCCTGGGCGATCGAGCACTGCCTGCCCCAGTTCGGTCCGTTCGAGGACGCGATGAGCCGCGCCTCCACGTCGCTCTTCCACACGCGGATCTCGTCACTGCTCAACCTGCATCGGCTGCTGCCACGCGACGTCGTGCGCGATGTGGAACGTCTGCCGATTCCGCTGGCGAGCCGCGAGGGCTTCATCCGGCAGGTGCTCGGCTGGCGCGAGTTCGTCCGCCACGTCCATCGGGAAACCGACGGCTTCAGGCACCTGCCCGGTGAGCCATCCCCGAGCACCGGGGAGGCGGGGGCTCGCCCGTCCGCGCTGGGTGCCGACGCCCCACTGCCATCCGCCTTCTGGGGGCGGCCTTCAGGCCTGGCGTGTCTCGATCACGTCGTGCGGGAGGTGTGGGACGAGGGGTACAGCCACCACATCACGCGGTTGATGGTCCTGTCGAACATTGCGACACTGCTCGACGTCTCGCCGCGCGAGTTGACCGACTGGTTCTGGGCGGCCTACACGGACGCGTACGACTGGGTCGTCGAGCCGAACGTGCTCGGCATGGGCACGTTCGCCGTGGGCGACCTCATGACCACGAAACCCTACGTTGCGGGGGCTGCCTATCTCGCCCGCATGAGCGACTACTGCGACGGGTGCACCTTCGACCCGGCCCGCACCTGTCCACTGACGCGCCTCTACTGGGCGTTTCTCGACCGCCACGCCGCCGTCCTGCGCGACAACCCGCGCCTGCGCATCGTCATGGCCGCCGCGCGCAAGCGTCCGGCGGACGACCGTGCCCGCGATCGCCAGGTGTTCGAATGGGTGCGGCGCACGCTCCAGGAGGGGAACGTCGTTACGCGTACGCCGCGCTAATACACCGTCAGATACCGCCGCAGCTCCCACGGCGTCACCTGCGTCAGGTAGTCCTGCCACTCCCCGCGCTTCGCCTCGATGAAGTGCGTGGTGATGTGCTCGCCGAGCGTGTCGCGGACGAGGTCGTCCTTCTCCAGGCAGTCCAGCGCTTCCGACAGGTTCGCCGGCAGCTCGTCGATCTTCAGGTGCCGCCGCTCACGCTGGCTCATCGTGTAGATGTTCTTGTTGACGGGCGGGCCGGGGTCCGTCCTCTTCTCGATGCCGTCCAGGCCCGCGCGCAGCATGACCGCCAGGGCCAGGTACGGGTTGCACGACGGGTCCGGCATCCGCAGTTCGACGCGCGTCGCCACGCCGCGCGCCGCGGGCACGCGGATGAGGGGACTGCGGTTCTTGAGCGACCACGCGATGTTGGTGGGCGCCTCGTAGCCGGGCACGAGGCGCTTGTAGGAGTTCACGAGCGGGTTCGTGATCGCGCAGAAGCCCTTCGCGTGCTGCAGCAGGCCGCCGATGTAGTGCAGGCACGTCTCGCTCAGCTCCCACGGCCCCGACGGATCGACGAAGGCGTTGCCCGCACCGGTGAAGAGCGACTGGTGCGTGTGCATGCCGGACCCGCTCTGGCCGAAGATCGGCTTGGGCATGAACGTCGCGTGCAGACCACTGGTCCGCGCCACGTTCTTCACGATGAACCGGAAGGTGCTGATGTTGTCGGCGGTGGTCAGCACGTCGGCGTAGCGGAAGTCGATCTCGTGCTGGCCCGGCGCCACCTCGTGGTGGGCCGCTTCCACCTCGAAGCCCATCGCCTCGAGCGCCAGGATGATCTGGCGCCGCACGTCCTCGCCCTGGTCCACGGGCGTGAGGTCGAAGTACCCGCCCGCGTCGTGCGTCGAGGTCGTCGCGTCGCCGTCCCGCATCTGGAACAGGAAGAACTCGGCCTCGGGGCCGGCGTTCATCACGTAGCCCCGCGCCTCGGCCTGCGCGATGACACGCTTGAGCGCGGTCCGCGGACAGCCCTCGAACGGCGTGCCGTCCGGGTTGTAGATGTCGCAGATGACCCGGCCCACGCGTTCTCCCGACGCCGGCGTCCACGGGAACACCCGGAAGGTGCCGAGGTCCGGACGCAGGTACATGTCCGATTCCTCGATCCGCACGAAGCCCTCGATAGACGACCCGTCGAACATGATCCGGCCGTCGAGCGCCGCCTCGAACTGCTTGTCCGGGATCTCGACGTTCTTGATGACGCCGAGGATGTCCGTGAACTGGAGGCGCAGGAACTTCACCCCCACGCGGTCGGCCATCTCGAGGATCCGTCCACGCCGTGGGTCGGAAGCCGGCTCTGGGGGCATCGGGATTTCAGGGCTGGTCACGAGGCCGAGTGTAGGAACGACCCTTGGACGCTGTCAATTTTCGCCCCGACCAAGGCCCCGCGTCGTGCGTCTGATCCGGTGGCCGGAACCGACCGGCCACCGACACATGTGCGCCCGGGAGCCAGCCTCCCGTGACGCGGAGGGGAGCCCATGCTGACGCCGCGCTTCTGGATCATGGCTGGAATGCTGACGATGGCCGTCGTGGGCGGTCTGGCCTGGATGACGCCCGCCGCACACGGGCAGGTCGCCGTCTTCAAGCAGGACGAGGGACCACTGGTCCGGCGATTCGAGATGCTCGGCGGACGGGGCAGCTCGATCGGGGTGAGCGTCCGCGACGTGTCCGAGAAGGAACCGGCCAGCCTGAAACTGCCCGGCCGTCAGGGCGCGGTCATCGACGACGTGGAGGCCGACAGTCCCGCCGCCAAGGCCGGGTTCAAGGCCGGCGACGTCGTCCTCACCTTCGATGGCGAGAACGTGCGCAGCGCGCGCCAGTTCGCGCGGCTCGTGGAAGAAACGCCGGCAGGCCGCCAGGTGAAGGCCACCGTGATGCGCCAGGGCGCGCGCGTGGACCTCGACGTCACACCCGGCGCGGGTGAGGGTACGGCGTTCTCGTGGCACTCGCCGGGCAGCGAAGGGACGTGGGTGATGCCGCGTGGCCGACTGCGCGTGATGCCGGACGTGCCGGCCATGCCCGACGTGCCCGAGCTGGACAAGCTGGGGGAGCTCAGGCTCGAGCTGGAGCGCAGTCTCGGTTCCGATCGCGGCCTGCTCGGCGTGGGCGTGCAGGAACTGACCGGGGATCTGGCTCAGTATTTCGGCGTGGAGGAGGGTCTGCTGGTGAACTCCGTCCGCGCGGATTCACCGGCCGCCAGGGCGGGACTCAAGGCTGGTGACGTGATCACGCAGGTGGACGGCGCGCAGGTGGACGATCCCGCGGAGCTGCGTCGGCGGCTGCGCGACACCGACTCCGCGGAGGTCACCCTGGGCATCGTCCGCGACAAGAAGTCGATGTCGGTGAAGGCCACGCTGGAGAAGCCCGAGAAGCAGGTGCGGAAGCCGCGATGGGCGGCGTGAGAAGCGGCGTACGGCGTACGGCGTACGACGTACGGCGGCGTACGGCACTGCGACACACCTGGCGTACGGCACGTCCCGGCCTGCGTCTTGCGGCTTACGGCTTGCGGCCCCGGGGGCCGACACTCGAACGCGCGCCTCCATCCGCACGGGAGTGCGTGCGATCGGAAACGCGCCGCTCCGACGGG
>CAYLZN010000251.1:0-8789 GCA_964387935.1 uncultured Vicinamibacteraceae bacterium
CGGCGACGGTCATGCGGCAGTGCGCGCACTGGTCGTTCCTGGTGTCGACGGTCGCGGGCTGGGGGGCTGGAGGCGCGCACGCGGCCGTCGCGGCCGCGGCCGAGGAGGCGAGAACGAGAGCGGCAAGCCGAGTCATTGGTGCTCCTGCACGAGGTCCCGGTAGAAGGTATCGAGGCGGCCTTCCTCGGCCGTGAGGCCTCGGATCTCCGCCCCGAACTCACGCACGACGTCGAGCACGCGCGGGCGATCGGTCGCGGCGCCCGGCACCACGAGGTCGTCCTGTTCGCGCACCCACACGGCGTCGGGGGCGATTCTCTTCACGGCCGCCAGCAGGCCCGGGGGGCACGCGGCGAGCCGTACCCGCATCACGCCGCGATCGGCAAGCCGCTCGGCCAGTTCCCGCTGCGTGAAGCACGCCGCCAGCCGGCCCTCGATGAGGACGGCGAACCGGTCCGCCAGTCGCTCGACATCCCCGAGCTGGTGCGAGGTGAACAGCACGGTCTTCCCGGCCTGCTTGCGTCGTTCGACCAGTCCGTAGAACGCGCACAGCCCGTCGGGGTCGAGCGCTGCCGTGGGCTCGTCGAGCAGCAGCACGGGCACGTCCGCCAGCGTGGCCACGGCGAGTCCCAGCCGCTGCACCATGCCGCCGGAGTAGGTGCCGACGTGGCGCGTGGCCGCCCCGTTCAGCGACGCGAACTTCAGCACCTCGTCGGTCCGGTGCGGCGCGACGTCGCGCAGAGCGCGATAGAACTCGACCACCTCGCGCCCGCTCAGCGCGTCGGGGAACGTCACCTTCTGGGGCAGGAACGAGCAGGTCCGCCGCGCCACGGGATCCGCCGCCGGTCGGGGCGGGTCGCCGAGCGTCACCTCTCCTGACGTCGGCAGGACGAGCCCAGCCGCGGCCTTGAGGGACGTGGTCTTGCCCGACCCATTGGGACCGAGCAGCGCCACGACCTCACCCAGACCCACCTCGAAGTCGAAGCGATCGACGGCGAGGTGGTCGCCGAACCGCTTCGTGAAGGCCCGATAGCGGATCATCGCCCTGATCTCCGAAAGCGGCGGCGCTCCTTCAGGCCACCCAGCAGGACCAGGTTACCCGCCAGGACGGCCAGCGCCGAAGCCACGAGGCCCCGGACGTCGCGGCCGGTACGCGTCGTATCGAGTCGTGGGACGTCGTTCAGCGCGGGCGGATGCGCGAGCGGCAGCGGCTCCACGACGGTCACCGGCTGCAGCACGGGGAACGTGGTCTCCGCGAGCGAGAGCGCCCGGGCCGCAAAGCCATCGACGTAAAGGTCGGCGGCCGTGAGGTTGCCCCTGATGTGGTCGAAGACGCTCGTCAACCGATACGGGCGTTCGGTCCGGCCGTCGCCATCGAGGTCTGGCTCCCCATGGGTGGACCAGTAGTTCCCGTTGAACACGGTGTCGGTCCGTTTGCCGACCAGCACGAGCGGCGTCATGTTGCCCACGAACGAGTTGCCCTCGAACGTCGTGGCTCTGGCCGAATCGTACATCACGATCGCCATGTCTGAACCGGCGACGATGTTGCGGCGAAAGCTGACGCGTTGCGTGCCCTCGAGGAAAATGCCTCGCGCGTTGTTCCCGATGAAGTTGTCCTCAGCCGTCACGTCGTCGCACTGCTGGAGCAGCAGGCCCACCGAGGCGAACCCGCGGTTGTGCACGAACCGGTTGCGCCGGAAGACGATGCGCTCGCTGTACATGATCGCGCTGCCGGCGGCCCCGTTCTCGAAGATGTTGTCCTCGAACACGTTGTCGTCCGAGAACATGTAGTGCAGCCCGTAGCGGACGTCGCGGGCGCGGTTGCGCGCGATCACGCCCTGCGACGAGTTCTGCAGGTACAGCCCGTCTCGCACGTCGACGACCTCGTTGTCCACGAACCGGAAGCGCAGCGTGTTGTAGGCGTGGATCCCGGAGCCCTTCTCGCCGGGGTCCCTGCCGGGGATGCCGCGGACGAAGCACCGTTCGACGCTGCTCCCGTGTGCCTCGAGGAAGTAGACGCCGAACAGCGTGTTCTCGATCCGGCAGTCACGGATCGTCACCGACTCGGCGGCCACGTGAATGCCCGAGGAATCCCGGCCGAGATCGCCACCGCCGCGCCCGTCGATGGCCACGCCCTCGATCGTGACGCGATCGGCGCGGACGAGCACCACCGAGCCGCTGCCCGACCCGCGCAGCAGGGGCATGCCGCGCCCGACGAGGTGGACGGGCTTGTCGAGGTAGAGGTCGCCGTCGTAGGTGCCCGGCGGAATCTCGAGAACCGCGCCCGGTGCGGCCGCATCGACCTGCCGCTGGAGCGGCGACAGACGCGTCGTCTCGGGACGGCCCTCGACGGCGCCAGGGGTGCTCAGGTGTTCCTGGCCCCCCTGCGCCCCGAGCGACAGCGCCACGAGCAGCACGCCGAGCGGGATGGTCACGGGCGTCAGGCCGGGAGTCGCGATTCCCGCCGATACTGCCGCCACGCGAGGAACAGGGACGCGAACAGCAGCAGCATGGAGGCGCCGAGCGCGTAGGACGCCAGGCCGGGATAGGAGTAGACCTCGAAATTGGCCAGTTGCTTGTACCCGAACATCGGCGGCATGAACGGATCCACCTTCACGGCCGCGTTGGGCGCCAGGTTGTGCCCGTACCACCACATCTTGTAGCCGAACGACCACAGCGCAAAGGCGGAGAAGTACAGGAACAGCATGACCACGTCGAGCAGATGCGCGATCTTGCCGTGGACGAACGCGCGCAGGATGAGCAGCGCGATCGCGCCCACGACGAAGGGCAGCCACTGGAACTCGGTGAAGTCCTCGGCGATGAGGTCCTTCATGCCGATGTAGTGGTTCAGGACGTTGATCTCCTTGATGTCCTGCCCGTTGTTCCCCCCCTCGAGCTTGTAGCTGTAGATGTCCAGCCGCAGGCCTTCAGGGTACTGCGGCGCGAACATCGTCAGGCGCCAGAGCGGCAGGATGTAGATCGCCAGCAGGAACGCGGCAGCCAGCAGCATGAGCAGCCGGGGCGTGACGTCGAGCGGGGCATCGAGGAAGCGAGTGGCCTTGGCGAACAGGGCCCGCATGAGAGAACCTCCGATAGATTGTGCGGGGGACGAACGACGAGAGGAGACGCGGCGCCGGAATCCATCGTGCCAGCGGCCATCGGCGGGGCAGGGGGTCGCGCCGCGCAACCCCCTGCCACGCCTGAGTCCTGGGCCCTGGGCCCCGAGCCCTGAGCCCTGAGCCCTGAGCCCTGAGCCTGCCTATCTCACGATCATGTATCCCTGCATCTCCTGGTGCAGCGCCGAGCAGAAGTTCGTGCAGTAGTACGGGAACACGCCCTTCTTGTCGGCCTTGAACGTCACCGTCTTCGTCTCGCCCGGATCGACGACGATGTTGATGTTGTAGTCCAGGATGCCGAGACCGTGCAACTCGTCGGTGGTCTGCTCGATGTTGGTGATCGCAATCGTGACCTCGTCACCCTGCTTGATCTCGAAATCGGTCGGCGTCAGCGTCGAGCGGACGGCCACCATCTTCACGAGCACCTTGTTGCCGTTGCGGGTGGCGCCGGCGTCCTTCACGTCCCAGATCGCCATCGGGTGCTTGTTTTCTTCCTTCGGGTAGACCTCGATCGGCTTGATCTTGTCGGCCTTGACGATCTGGGCGTAGTGGGGCTCGGGCTCGGTGAAGAAGTCGAGCACCAGCTTCATCTTCTCCTCGGTGATGTCCACGAGCTGCGAGGACTCGGGCTGCGACGGCCCGACCGAGAGGTGACGGCCGTGGGAGAGCTTGTTGAGGCCGACCAGCCACTTGCCGTCCGGGCTCACCGTGTCGCCCTCGGCCGACGTCAGGTGGCCGATCGAGTAGGACATCGGCACCTTGTCCACGACCTCCCACGTGCCGAGCTTCCACATGGCGATCGCGCTGTCGACGAACAGCGACGTGTAGGCCTCGCCGTTGGGCCCGAACTGGGTGTGCAGCGGCCCGAGGCCGACCGGCACCTCGGCGTCCTTGATCGACTCGTATTTGAGGATCGGGATCCCATCCTCGTCGCCGGTGAAGTCCTTGTTCTTCATCGCCGTCAGGACCTTCTCCCAGTTGAACGCCGTCGTCACGCCCTGGAGCTTGCCGGAGCCGACGATGTACTTGCCGTCGGGGGAGACGTCCACGCCGTGCGGCGACTTGCCGCAGGGCATCAGGTAGACCAGGCCCGGATGCTCCTTGGGGTCGAGCACCTTCACGCCGCCGATCAGGCTGCCCTTGCCCTCGGCCGCGAGCTTCTCGGCCATGCGCCAGTCCACGGCCGCGATGTAGTCCCGATCGCGCTGGGCGGAAGTCACTTCCAGCTTGCCGGTGGCGCGCTCGGCGTTGTAGGACGTGAAGAACACCCAGCCGTCGGACGCGACCTTGCCGGCGTCGCCCAGGTCGTAGTTGAACGGCGGCATCACGATCTGCCAGCCGAACGACATCTCGCCCGTCTGCGGGTCGATCTTGATCCCGGTGAGGACGCCCTTGTAGTCGGTCGCGTAGCGGGCCACCTCGATCGCGGTGCCCTTGGGGATGGGAATCGAGAAGCGCGACGACATCACGGCGTACTCGCTGTTCGGGGTCACGAAGGACGAGCCGTGGTTGCCGGAGACGTTGGGGATGGGGCCGATGATCTGCTTGGTCTTGAAGTCGCGCAGGTCGATCCTGGCGACGCGGCCGTTCATGTCGTTGATGAACAGCCAGCGGCCGTCGTAGTCGCCCTTGGTCTCGGAGAGCGCCGGGTGGTGCGCGTCGCCCCAGGTGAGGTCGCCCAGCATCTCCTTCGACTCGTCATCGAAACCGTAGCCGGTGGCCGGATAGGGCGTGAACACCGGGATCGTCGAGATGTGCCTGGCGGAGGGCAGGCCGTACACGTAGATCTGCCCGGAGTGACCGCCCGACGCGAACAAGTAGTACTCGTCCAGGTCTCCGGGCGCGACGTAGGTCTTCATCGCGGCGTTCGCCACGTCCGAGACCTGCGTCCTCCGGGCAGACTCCTTCGGCGCGCTGGGGGCGCAGCGAGACGCCGTCATGGCAACGACGACTGCACCAGCGAGCACCCACACGGCGAGGCGCTTGCGGCTTCTTGACATAGGGTATCCTCCTCGACTCTCGGGCACACGATGCACCGGCGCGGAATGAATGCTGCATTGGGGGACGGCCGCGCCGCGCCGCCCCGGTCGAGCGATCCGGGCCGAGCCCCGCGCGGGCGGGGCCGGCCGGACGCGGTCTAGTGCGAGGGCGCGGGCGCCGTGCCGGCGGCCTTCTGCCGCTCGTGCTCGGCGTACGCCTCGCGGAGTTTCTGAATCGCCACCTTCCGCTGCTCGGTGTCGAGGATGATCTGCCTCGACAGCACCACGGACATGGTCCCGGTCGGGTTCATGATGAAGTCGTCCACCGTCATGCCGAACCGCTTCTGCGTGTCCTCGACCGCGGTCGAGAGATCGGGGCCGATTTGCGCGGGGCTCTTCACGTTCAGCGCGGAGATCGAGTGGCACACGAAGCAGCCGGTCTGCACGAACCACGCGCCGGGGCCCGTCTTCATCTCCGTTTCCTCGCGCTTCTCCTCCTCGGTCTGCGGATCCGTCCGCGGCACGCCCGGGAAGAAGGCCACGTCGAACGCCGCGCGCCTCCAGGAGAGCACGAGCATCGCCAGCGCCTGCGCGTCCTTGGTGGTGAAATTGAAGTTCGGCATCACCGTGTCCTGCACGAGCGCGCGGGGGTCCTTGAAGTGGGCCACGTGCCACGCAAACGCGGTCTGGTGTCCCGAGAGCCGGCCGTACTCGTATTGTTCCGGCGCCTTGTCCCCAATCCACGTCAGATCCGGGCCGATCGTGCCGCCCCGCCCGTTGATCACGTGGCACGCGCGGCAGCCCTTGGCCTGCATCAGCCCCTTCGCGTGGTTGATCATGTCGGCGCCCTTCGTCTCCCGCTCGTAGCGGTGGCAGGTGTTGCAGTTCATCTGCATCAGCGCCTGCCTGTTGTCCGCCAGCGAGTACGACTCGCCCAGGGCTCCACCGAGCAGCGGTTCCTCCCAGTGCGCGATCTCGCCGTGGGCTTCCGCCGTGTCGATGGCCCACCCCTGGCCGCCGTGGCACGAGCTGCACCCGAACTTCTCCGGGGGATGCGAGCGCAGGATCTCCTGCGGGTGGGTCCGCCACGGGTGCTCGGCGGTCTCGAAACCCGCCCAGTTCGTGGCCTGGTGGCAGGTCGTGCAGCGGTCGGCCCGCCGCAGGCCTGGCACCCACACCTGCTGAATGCCCATCGGTACGGTGTCCGCCTTCTCCGCGCCGAACTTCTCGGCCACCATGTTCCGGAACTGATACTGGTAGTACTTGTAGTCGTGTTGCCGGTCGCTGTAGGCGAAGAAGGCCGTCGCCCCGACGAGCAGCAGTCCGATGACCGCGAGGACCGGCCGGTCCCAGCGCGGATACGGCGAGTCAGTCCGCTTCTCCATGTCAGATCCTCGCGGGAATCTCGGGCCAGGCTTCCCACGGCCAGTACAGGTTCCAATAGGGTCCGCGCATCACCATGCCCACGAAGGTCAGGATGAGCACGGCCAGCATGATCAGCAGGAACACCAGGTTCTGGGTCCGCCGGCTCTTCGGGAACCACAGCCCCGCCGCGACCGCCGGGCTCTTGTCCAGCCACGGCCACAGCGTGAGCGCGGCGACCAGCAGCCCCGGCAGGATCACGCCGCCGATGAACGCGCCGTTGATCGTGAACGAGCCCAGGCGGATCGTCGTGTCGGTGACGATCTCCTGCAGCCACAGGAAGTACCACGGTGCCTTCGCCGGGTTCGGCGTCACCAGCGCGTTGGCCGGCTCCTCGAGCGGCGACGGGATGGCGCTGGCCAGGATGCTGACGAGCGCGAAGGTGCCGAGGACCACGATGGCCGCGCGGCGCAGCAGGTCCGGCACGGCGTTCACCGTCAGGTTCGGCGCCTCGAGCGATGTGGCCTGCACGGTCGGTGCCGTGCCGCGCGCGACGCCCAGCAGCGTGTAGGTCTTGGTCGGCACGACCGGGGTCTCGCGCGCCTCGGTGAGCAGCGCCTCGCGATCGGCCTTCGCCAGGCCGCCGTCCTTCCGGATGCGCCACATGTGATAGGCGAACAGGAGGCCCAGGGCGCCCGGCAGCATGATCACGTGCAGCACGTAGAACCGGATCAGCGTGGCCTGCTCGATGGAACGGCCGCCGATGAGCAACTCCCGCACCGTCGGCCCGACGTACGGGATCGACGAGGCGATGTTGGTCCCCACGGTGACCGCCCAGAACGCGAGCTGGTCCCACGGGAGCAGGTACCCGGTGAACGACAGGAACAGGGTCAGCAGGAGCATGACGACGCCGATCACCCAGTTCCACTCGCGCCGCTGCCCGCGTCCGGTGCCGTTCTTGTAGGCGCCGGTGAGGAAGGTCCGCATCAGGTGCAGGACCACCGCGATGACCATCAGGTGAGCGGCAATCCGGTGCACGGCGCGAATCCACCAGCCGAAGGTCACCACGTACTCGATGTCCTTCACCGACTGGTAGGCCCGTTCCACCGAGGGCACGTACAGGAAGAGCAACGGCAGCCCGGACACGATGAGGACGAGGAAGAGGGCCGCCGAGACCGTGCCCATCCAGAAGGAGTACCCCCAGTCGAGCGAGGGCTTGTACACCTTCGAGGGGAACCAGTGAAGGAGCAGGTTCGAGACGATCGCGTCGCCGGCCTCGCGATCCGACCGCGGTCGATAGCTCCACAACGCCTCCGGGTGGACCCCGGGGGCCGACGGCGAGTCAGGCGTGCGCTTGAGCAGGGCCTTCATAGTCGGATCCTCAGGCGAGCGTCAGGCGGAAGTCGCGGCCGACTTCGCGGGCCAGGTCCACGACGAGCTGCCCGTCGTCGGGCGAGACGGTCAGGTGGTACCAGGCCAGGGGTTTCGGCGCGGGGCCGTCGATGTTGCTGCCGTCCCCCTTGTAGTGGGAGCCGTGGCACGGGCAGCTGAAGCGGTGCGTCAGCCGCATCGACTGTCCTTCGACCGTGGCCTGCTCCGGCTGCGACAGCGCCTCCGCGCGGACCGTGCATCCCAGGTGCGTGCACACCGCGGAGATCGCGTGGAAGGTCTTCCCCTCGCGGAAGACGAAGAGCCGCTCGTCGGGGAGGAACTTCAGCCCGTCGGGGAATGCCGCCGGCTGCCCGATCTTCACCGTCGTGGGCGGGTCATAAGACACATTGGGGACCAGCGAGCGCAGCGACGCCGCCGTCTGCGCGGCAATCGCCGCGACACCGGCGCCGATGCCCAGCTTGAGCAGGAAGTCGCGTCGATCGTTGGAGGCCGCATCGCCGGTGCTGGAACCCTTGGCGATGTCTTTCGGGGTGGTGGCGTGTGCGGTGTCGGCCATGGACGTCCTACGCTCCTCCGGCGGCGCGAGCGCCGGGGATCAGTCGTTCCGTAATCGTGAATCGCTCCATCGTCATGGCGTCGGTGGGGCAGCGGATCGCGCACAGCCCGCACCGGATGCAGCGGTCGTCGTCCTTGATCATCGCGGAGAGCGGCAGGTCACGGGCGTCGAGCTGTTCGCCAAGCGTCGCCCGATCGGCGTCGCTCAGCTCCAGCGAGTCGAGCGGGACGATCGCCAGGCAGTGCTCGGGGCAGATGTCCACGCACCGGTTGCAGAGCACGCACTTCTCCGGGTCGTAGATGGTCTGGACGTGGCACACCAGGCACCGGGCCGCCTGGAGCCTCGCGGCCTCCGGCCCGTAGCCGGTCTCGACCTCGGCGATGCCCG
>CAYLZN010000252.1:0-8752 GCA_964387935.1 uncultured Vicinamibacteraceae bacterium
TCAAGACCAACCTCGAGGCCGTCAAGGAGATCGTCCGGCAGATCCGGCTGCGCGACCTGGGCGGGATCATCGTGCTGGACTTCATCGACATGGAGGAGAAGAAGAACCGCCAGAAGGTCTACCAGGCGATCGAGCAGGAGCTCTCGCGCGATCGCGCACCCTCCAAGGCGATCCAGGTCTCCGACTTCGGCCTCATCATCGTCACGCGGAAGCGCGTCAAGCAGAGCCTCGAGCGGCAGCTCACCGACCAGTGTCCGTACTGCTCGGGCACCGGCACGATCAAGTCCAGCGCGACGATCTGCTTCGAGATTCTCAACGAGATGAAGAAGATCGCTCCCGACCTGAACGGTCAGCAGGTCGTACTGCGGATCAACCCCGACATCGCGCGCGTGCTGCAGGGCGAGGAGGCGAGCGTGCTGCGCGAGGTGGAACGCACCCTCGGCAAGCGGATCGCGCTCAAGCCCGATCCGCTGCTGCACCACGAGCAGTTCGACGTGATGGCGAGGTAGGCTACTTCCTGGTGATCGTCACGTCGCCCGAGAACGTCGTCACCGCGATCTCGGCGCTGCCGTCCCCGAACACGCCGGCCAGGAGGCGCCGGCTGGCGCCGCCCTCCTCGCCCGGCGTGGAGCGCAGCGTCAGCGGAAGGTCGGTCCGCAGGCTCCCGCTGTGGGTGCGCGCCTCGAGGTCGAACCCCGTCTTGCCGTCGAGCGCCACCCGCACGTCACCGGAGTGCGACTTGAACTCGTAGCGGCCGCCCCTGGCGAGCGTGCCACTGTAGCCGACGTCCCCGGAGACACTCCGCACGCCGGCCCGATCGCAGGCGAACTCCTTGAGCGTCACGTCGCCGCTGATGGAGCCGAACTCGCAGCTCGGAGCCCTGATTCCCGTGGCCGCCACGTCGCCGCTGACCGTCGCCGCCGAGAGATCCGCCTTCGACGTGCAGTTGGTGAGCGTGACGTCGCCCGACATGGTCTTGGCCGATGAGAGGCGCGCCAGATCGCGCCCGACGAGGTCGCCGCTCACGGTCTCGAGCCTGGCATCGCCGGTCACGCCTGCGAGCATGATGTCGCCTGCCATCGAACGTGCGTCTACCGTCAGGTTCGCCGGGGCCGTGATGGACAGGACCACCGACGCGCGACGCGAGGACTTCACCGGCATGGTTCGCACCTCGACACGGCCCGCATGCTGCCGGATGTCGAGGCTGCTCGCCACGAGCACGGCCTGCGCTTCCTCGTCGGTGTGTCCGAAGGCGCGCCTGGTGATCGTGAGCCTGGTGGTGTCGGCGCCGCCGGTCGCGGTGATCTCGGTGTCGCCGGCCATATTGAAAATCGAGAGCACGGCATCCCGTTCCACGGTGAGTGTCTTCGTCTCCACGGCCTCGCGGGCCGGTCGCGAGTGTCGCTCGGACTGGCGGCCGGGCGCCTGCGGCGTCGCCGTCTTGTCGGGGCCCTGCGCCCAGGACAGACCCGGACCGGGCGCGAGGGCAAGGGCAGTTACGAGAAGGAATCTGCGCGCGTCAATCATGATGTCGGTCCGTCGGGGCTACGATTTCTTCAGGTTCTCGACGATGCGTGCGGCGCCCGCCTCGTCGCCCTGGCGCATCTCGTTCATCAGGGCGATCGTGTCCTGCAGCAGTCCGATCTTGCGGCGGAACGCCTCGAACAGGTTCTCCTGCGCCACCTGGCTGGCCGGCTCGGTCCGCAAGGCGACGCGGCTCTCTTCGATGGCCTGGTCGATCACGGCGAGGTTCTCTTTCACTGTCGCCATCAGCACGGGGTCGATCGGGGAATCCGAGGCGCTCGCAATCTGCTCGAGTCCCTGGATCGCCTTCTCGTAGTGATTCGCGGCCATCTGCAGCTCGTTCTCGATCGATTCGACGAGGCTGCCCGGCGCGGCGTTGCCCGCCGGCGGCCCTGAGTCCTGCGTGACCCCCGGGGTCGGCGTCAGACGGGCGACGGTCCACACGCCCAGCCCGGTCGCCAGCACCACGAGCGCCGCGGCGCCCATCCAGGCCCACGAGGGGACCCACGACGCTCTCGGCGCCGCGTCGGCTGCCGACTGTGCACGGCCGTGCGCGGCGTCCTCCTCGTTCAGGCGGCTCAGAAGGCCGGCCCACGCACTCCGCGGCACGGGCCGTCGCTCGAGCGAGGCTGCCGTCTGCCGGATGCGCTGGAGGTCCCCGGCGAGCAGGCGGCACGATTCGCAGCCGGCGAGGTGCGCCTCCGCCTCCGCGCGCGCCGGGGCGTCGAGGGCACCCTCCACGAGTTCCGAGGCGACGTCGCGAAATTCCCGGCAGGTCATTGCGTCAGCCACTCCCGCAGCCTGAGGCGCGCCTTGTGGACCTGTGACTTCGAAGTGCCTTCCGCCACCCCGAGCAGGGCCCCCACCTCGCGATGATCGAATCCCTCGACATCGTGCAGCACGAACGCCGCGCGTGCCCCTTCCGGCAACTGGGCAATCGCGCGTTCCAGGTCGAGCCGGCTCACGACGGCCTCGGCGGGGCGGCCACGGGACAACGGACCGTCGCCCGCGTCCTCCAGCGATTCCGTCTTGCGCTGTTCGTGCCCGGCCCGGCTCCTCAGCCGGTCCAGGCACTGATTCACCGCCAGGCGATACAGCCACGTTCCGAGCGCCGCCTCCCCCTTGTAGGTGCCCATCCGGCGGTAGGCCTGAAGGAACACCTCCTGGAGTGCGTCCTCGGCGTCGGCGTCGTTCCCGAGCATACGCCACGCGAGATTGAAGATCCGCGACGCGTGCAGGTTGTACAGCACCTCGAACGCGCCCCGGTCCCCGTCCACCACGCGAGCCGCCAGCTCGGCGTCGCCCATCCGGGCGTCTTCGATCGGCTTAGACGGGACTGCCCGGGCCATGCGTTGCCTCCGGGTCGAGAAGACGAGTGTGGAGGCTAGGACGTTCGCGACCGCCCGGCGGTCTGGCCGGTCCCTCGCGCCCGGCCCGACCGGTGCCCGATCCACCGGCGCGCCGCGAAATCGAGGATCACGCGCCCTCGAACGGCGCAGCCCTCGAGCACCAGCAGCTGCCGCTTCAGCGACTCGTGGCCTCCGTAGCCGCCCAGGCGGCCGCCGGCCGCGATGACGCGATGGCAGGGCACCGTGTGATCGTCACAGCGGGCCATCACGGTGCCCACGGCGCGCGCGGCGCCAGGCCGCCCGGCCCACGCGGCCACGTCCCCGTAGGTCGCCAGGCGACCCGCGGGGATCGCCCGCACGACTGACAGCACGCGATCGCCGAAGCGTCCGGCCGGCGCCGGCGTCACCGGCCGATCCTGAATCGGACCATCAGGAAGAAGTGGTTCAGGTCCTTTTCTCCAAAGGCTTCGGCCACCCCGCTGCCCGCGAGCCCGTCGGGCACCCACCGAAGGCCGCCCTCCACGTCTGCACCGAACCACTTCGAGATCGGGATCTCCACGCCGGCGAGCGCGTGGTAGCTCGAATGTCTGTCGGACACGTCGTCTGACGTGGCGGCGAAATCCGCCTCTTCCTTGACGAGCACCACGCCAGCTCCTCCGCCCACGTAAGGCACGAGCGAACCGAAGAACCCGCGCGGGGCCGCCGGGCTGGGTGCAGCGGGCGTCGCGGGCTTCGCTGGCGCCGGTGCCGGCTTGGGCGTCGGCGCCGCCTGCTCCCGGAGCGGCGCACCAGGGGACTTCCGCGGCGTCGTGGGCTTGACGGGCGGTTTCGCGGCCGGGGCCTTGGGCTTCTTCGGCTTCGGCGCGAAGCGCCAGCCGGCCGTGAAATCGAGCGGCGTGATCGTGAGCCGGCTCTCGATGCCGAGCGGGAAGACCGCCGATCCGTCCACGAACACCCGCTCCCCGACGTCGGAATAGGTGGTGGCGGACACCTGGCCGAACAGGCCGGAGCGGTGCGCGACGCGCACCCCTCCCCCCCACGCGACGCCGCTCGAGCCGCCATAGACGGCGTCGAACGATTCGGCAGCGCTGAAGCTCAGAAAGCCGGCTTCTGCGAAGCCGGCGATGGTCAGCGCCGGTGGCCCGGGTGGCCTGGCGGGTTGCGCCGGTTTCGATGGCTGCGCCGGCTTCGCGGGTTGCGCCGGCTTGGCGGGCGGCGCCGACGTGACGGGCGGCTGCTTCGGCTCCGGTTTCGCCGTGCCGGACGTTTGAGCCGCGGCCCCCGGGACCAAGGTCAGGCACGCCAGGACGGCGGCCAGCGGGAACGCACCACGTCGCGTCACTTGATCAGCCCCAGACCCCGCAGCGTCGCCCGCGGATTGATGACGCCCGCCCCATACTCGTCGTCCCGCCCCGTCGGGCCCTTGTCGGTGGCAAAGCGCTCGAGTGCGGCTTCGATGGCCGCGGGATTCGTGATGCCCTGCGTGATCAGGAGCGCCGCGAGGCCGGCGACGTGCGGCGTCGCCATCGACGTTCCCTGGAACGCGCGGTACGAGAAGACATCGAACCGCGGGGGGCCGAACCGGTTCGGAGGCAGCAGATAGGTGTCGCTGAAGGTGGGGTCGTAGGTCTGCTGATACACCGCGCCCGCGGCGCCTCCCTGGCGCGAGTTACCTCCGGGGGCGGCAATCTCAACGTAGTCCTTCACTCCCGAGTAGTAGGCGCGTGTCAGGTCCGGCCCGACCGACGCGACCACGATGGCCCCTTCGATCGGTGCGGCGGCCTGGGCGATGGCTTCGACGGGGTTGCCGTCCTCATAGCGGTTTCCTGCGGCCACGACGATGAACACGCCCTTGCCGACCGCGTATCGCATGGCATCGCCCACGACCGGGGCGGCCGGCCCCGTGCGTCCGATGCTCATGTTGATCACCTTCGCCCCGTTGTCTGCGGCGTACCTGATGCCGCGGGCCACGACGTCATCGGTGCCGATGTTCGGGGCCTCGAAGATGTCGTCCCACTCGTTGGAGATGACCTTGACCGGCATGAACCGTACGTTGAATGCCATGCCGGCCAGGCCCACCCCGTTGTCCGTCAACTGGCCGACCGTACCCGCCACGTGCGTGCCGTGGCCGTCCATGTCCGTGGGCGACTCGTCGTTCCAGATGAAATCGCGCGGTGTGACGAAGCGACTCGTGCCGGCCAGATCGTTCGCGGCGGCAAACGGGACCTGCACGCGGCCCAGCGCCGGGTAGTTCACGCCGTTCATCTCGAACGCCGGGGCGTTGAACTCGTAGATGGCATTCTGGTAGGCGAGTCCCGTGTCGAGGATGGCGACGATGACCTCCTGGGTTGCGCCCCGGTTGATGTCCCACGCCTGCTCCATGCCGATGGCCGACAGGTTCCACTGGCGGTCGAACAGGGGGTCGTTCGGCCTGTAGGCGGGGTGCACCCGGTAGGCGGGCTGCGCGTACTCGACGTCGGCGCGCGAGGAAAGCTCCGCCGCGGCAGCGCGGGGATCGACGGAGGGATCGAGTTCGAGGATGTCGAAGTCGGCCCAGCTCGGGCGCGTCGATCGTCGCACGCCTGCGAGCGACGACACGCTCACACGCGTATCGCCTGGGGTTCCGGAGCGGAACTTCACGATGACCCGGCCCGGGACCGCCTCCGGGTCCGATGAGGCACCCGCAAGGGACACGCGGGCCGGACGGCTCGTGTGCCGGAGCGTCACGCCGACGGGATCGTCGTAGATGCCGTTGTCGATCCCCGGGGGAGCGACCGGCTGGAGGAGTGTTCTGCCCGAGGAGAACGACCCTGGCTCCTGTGCGCGGCCGTGCAGCAGCCACGCCCCCAGCAGCAGGGAAACTACGGCAAGTCCAACTCTCACGTGTCGCGTCATTGGATCCCTGTCCCGGCCGATCAGCGGCGCAAGACCGGCAGGTAGCTGGCAGCGCCGGAGAGGACATTATGTACCGCGCAGCCGATCGCGAACCAGCGCGGTCCCGTGGCGTCTGGCAGCAGGCCGGGTCCCCGCAGCACGTCGAGGACGGCGTGGCTCAGGAAGGCCAGCGCGAGCACGAGCAGCGCTTCGTGCGGATCACGCAGCGGCGCCAGGACGGCCACGACGAGGAATCCCAGCGCGAAGGCCACTTGGAGCCCGACGCCGGGCACGTGCTCGTGGGCGGCGGCGAGCCCGAGAGACGATCCAGCCATCAACGCCAGCACCACCGCGCTCACCTGGGCCAGGCGCAGTTCCGCAATCAACCGGTCGGGCGCGGGTCCCGGCAGCCGAAGGGCCCGCAGCGCCATCCACCCGACCATCGCCAGCGTGGCGACGGCCGCAAGGAGCAGGGCACGGGCAGCGTCGGAGAAGGGCACGCTCCCCAAGCAGACCCCAGGCTGGGGCCAAGCGTCAAGGGACCTCGCACCAGACTGCTATACTGGCCGGCGCTTCCATGCGGCCCGTTGATCTCATTCGCCGGAAACGCGACGGCGGCGCCCTCGAGCCAGCCGCCATCGACGCGTTCGTGCAGGGCGCGAGCGACGGGACCTGGAGCAGCGATCAGCTCGCGGCCATGCTGATGGCCATCGTGTGGCGGGGCATGGACGTCGCCGAGACCGCGCGCCTCACGAGTGCGATGGCGCGCTCCGGTCGCCAGTTGCGGTTTCCGACACTGCCGGGTCCGTTCGTCGACAAGCACAGCACCGGTGGCGTGGGCGACAAGACGTCGCTCGTGCTCGCGCCGGTCGTGGCGGCCTGCGGGGCCTGTGTGCCGATGATGTCCGGCCGGGGACTCGGTCACACGGGAGGCACGCTCGACAAGCTCGAGTCGATCCCCGGTTACCGGACCGAACTGACCCCCACGGACATCGAGGAGACGTTGCGGCGCGCCGGCTGCAGCATCTTCAGTCAAAGCGCGGACATCGCCCCGGCGGATCGACGTCTCTACGCCCTTCGGGACGTGACCGCCACGGTCGAGAGCGTCCCGCTCATCACCGCGTCGATTCTGAGCAAGAAGTTCGCCGAGGGTCTGGACGGGCTCGTCCTGGACGTCAAGGTCGGTCGCGGCGCGTTCATGACGGCCCTGCCCGAGGCGCGCGCGCTGGCGAGGGCGCTCGTGGACGCGGCGCAGGCGGCCGGTCTGCGCACCGAAGCGCTCATCACGCGCATGGATGCGCCGCTTGGACGGGCGGTCGGCAACGCGCTGGAGGTGGCAGAGGCCATCGACACCCTCCAGGGACGAGGCACTGCGGACCTGGTCGAGGTCGTTCTCGCGCTCGCGGCACGCATGCTCGTCGTGGCAGGTCTCGAGTCCGATGCTGCGGCCGCGCGGGCCCGGGCGCACCGCGCGCTCGACACCGGCGCCGCACTCGAACGCTTCCGAGCCATGGTGGCGGCGCAGGGCGGCGACGCCCGCGTCATCGACCACCGCGATCGCCTGCCGGCCGCACCCGGTCGGGTCACGGTAGCCGCGACGCAGGCGGGAATCGTGCAAGGGGTCGATGCAGCCCGGATCGCGTACGCTTCGCTCGGGCTCGGTGCGGGGCGTGAGCGGGCCGGCGATGCCGTGGATCACGCGGTGGGGATCCTGGTGCGGGCGAAGCCTGGTGACCGCGTCGGCGCGGGCGAGCCCCTGGCCGAGATCCATCACCGCGAGGGGCGCGGGCTCGAGCCGGCACGCGCGCTCGTGTCCGCCGCGTTCGAGGTGGGCGACGAGGCGCGATCGCCGGACTCGCTGATCGTGGAACGGATGAACTAGCTGCTGAGGGGCATGATGGACGGACGCGGCACTGACGTGGACAGCTACTTTGCGGCGGTTGACGCGGCCGCGTCGTTCGTCCGGGGACGACTCGGGGATCCGCCGGAGGTCGCGGTGGTCCTGGGCTCGGGACTCGGGGATTTCGCGGACACGCTCGCGGACGCCGTCACGGTGCCGTACCGCGAGATCCCGCACTGGCCGGGGGTGAGCGTGATCGGCCATGCGGGCAAGCTGGTGGCCGGCCAGGTTGCGGGGCGACGCGTGATCGCGCTTGCCGGCCGCGCGCACTTCTACGAGGGACACGACCTGCACACGGTGACGTTCGCCGTGCGCGTGCTGGGCCGCCTGGGCGTCAGGGTGCTGATTCTGACCAACGCGGCCGGGGGCGTGAACACGAGTTTCTCTCAAGGTGCCCTCATGGTCATCGACGACCACCTGAACCTCTTCGGCACCAACCCCCTGGTCGGGCCGAACGACGAACGCTTCGGCGCGCGTTTCCCGGACATGACGGGAGTCTATGCCGGCCGCCTGCGGCGGATTGCGGACGAGACGGCCGGAGCCCAGGGTTTCACGCTGGCCCATGGCGTGTACGCGGGCCTGCACGGACCCAGCTACGAGACGCCGGCCGAGATCCGCTACCTGCGAACCATCGGCGCCGACGCGGTCGGCATGTCGACGGTGCCGGAAGCGATCGTTGCCCGGCACATGGGCCTCGAGGTCCTGGGCCTGTCCTGTATCACCAACATGGCGGCGGGCGTGCTGCCGCAGCCCCTCGACCACGCGGAGGTGATGCAGACCGCCGCGCGGGTCAAGAGCCAGTTCATCGCCCTCCTCGAGGGCATCCTCTCGCGGGTGTGATTCGCACCCGGCTGGTGACTCGCACGATGACCCGACGTCCACACGCCTCGGAGGCGGCCGCCCTGGTGGCGGCTGCCCGCGCCGCGCGCGCGCGCGCGCACGCCCCCTACTCGAAGTTCAAGGTCGGCGCCGCGCTCGAGACGGCGACCGGCGAGATCATCACCGGCTGCAACATCGAGAACGCCACCTACGGCCTCACGCTCTGCGCCGAACGCGTCGCAGTGTTCAAGGCCGTGTCGGAAGGCCATCGCGAGTTCCGCCGCGT
>CAYLZN010000253.1:0-6843 GCA_964387935.1 uncultured Vicinamibacteraceae bacterium
TGATCGGGCTCAAGAGGTCCATGTCGAACGGACCCTCACCACCGCTGCAGTGATCGCCACCGGGAAACAGATAGAGGCGGGCAAACGCTTCGACGCGCTCGCCGCCCATCACGTGGGTCATCGCCGCGTGGTAGGCGATGGTGTTCAGCGGCGAAATGTGCGGGTCGGCGAGCCCGTGCCAGAGGATGAGGCGCCCTCCGCGCCCGGCAAATGCGCCGAGGTCCGGGTTGGTCGAGTCGTACAGGCCGTGGAGCGTCGTGGCCTGCACGAAGGACTCGCGAGTGAACTGGAGGTCCGCAAGCGTGTAGGTGGGCGGAGGGTTCGTTTCGTACACCAGATATTTCAACGCGGCCGTGGCAATCGCTCGGCTCATCACGCGGGTGCTGCCGGGACGGGGTACGAACACCCCAGCCCACGACAGCTCCGAGCCGGGCAGCGGGCCGCCGATGACCAGTTTGTGGCCGTCGGAGTCGCGTGCGCCGGCGTAGAGGGCCCGTGCGGCGTCCACCTGCGCCGGGGTCAGGCAATTGGCGGGGGACTGGTCGTCACGGCATCGCAGGACGCCAGGATCGACGCGGCAGTTGACCGGATCGCTGATGAGGCCGTCCTCGAGCCCGTCCGCCGCGTCACACGTCCGCACCGCCGCCTCGTGCAAGGCGGGCAGCGTGTCGGCCGTCAGGACTGGTGTCCCGTCGGCGGCCGTGTTCTTGATCGCGTTCCACCCATGATAGAACGTGTTCTGCGTGGTGAAGTTCATCGCGGGCGCGCCGGCGATGATGCCGTCGAAGTCCTCGGGATAGCGCTGCGCGGCCATGAGCGCCTCCCGGCCGCCATCGGAGCACCCGACGAAGTAGGAGTACTTCGCGGACTGGCCGTAGAAGGCGCGGATCAGGGCCTTCGCGGCGAGTGTCGTAACGTGGACGCCCCGGTAGGCGAAGTCGATTCGTCGCTGTGGGTCCTGGCCGAACTCGCCATCCATCCCGCCGGCGTGTCCCATGTCGGTGGAGGCCAGGGCCCGTTCACCCCGGTCGGCGGGATGACACCCGGCGGCGTTGCCCAGGCGGATGTTGACGTGGCCGCACAACCCCCCGCAACCGGTTTGCACGAAGCGCTGCGTCCAGTTCGTCATTGGGAGGCGCACCTCGAAGGTGACCGCCGGCTCGACGTCTCCCGTCACGCGACAGTACGCGGACGGCGTCGCGTCATCAACGACCGTGGCCGCGCTGACTCGCACCTTCGCACCAACGTCGGCGCTGAGATCGAGGCCGCTGAGCGTTCCGCACGCGGTGACCGGCGCCACCAGCGGTAGTGCGGCTGGCACGACGGGCGCGGAAGTCTGCGCCGCTGCCGCCAATACTGCGGCGGCGAACACCACGCCACCACACCAGGCACTGAAGGTCATCCACAACGTCGTTGTCCTGGCCATCACCGACCCCTTGGAGCGCAGGGCGCGGCACCCTATCGGAACAGCAGTTGTGCCATGTCCACGAGTGAGCGGCGCCAGACCCGCCATTCGTGTTCGCCCGGATAGGTCTTGAACTCCACCTTCACCTGGCGGTTCTTCAGATCTTCCACCGCCTTGGTGAAGTACGCGATGCGCGTGTCTGTCACGCCGCAGGAGAAGAAGAAGAGGCGGAGCTTCTTGTTGGTGGCCGCGGGATCGGTCACCAGCCCCGGAGAGATCTTCTCCAGGAGCATGACGCCCTCCGCCGGCACGGCGGCGGGGTTCGTGCTGTTGCCGAACATGCCCGCGCTCATGATCCCGATCGAGGCGAACAGGTCGAGCCGTTTGAGGCCCACGTTGGCGGTGATGCCGGACCCCATCGACAGGCCGGCCAGGGCCCGGTGCTCGCGCCCCGGCAGCGTGCGGTAGTGCTTCTCCACGAAGGGCACGAGGTCGTTCACGATGTCCTTCTCGTTGCCGTCGTAATCGCGACGACCCGATCCCACGCCGGGCGGCTGCGACGTCCGCCGGAACGCGTGGTCGAGCGCCGCCTGCTCGTCCCAGTACGCATTGGGCATGACGACGATCATCGGCGTGATCCTGCCCTGGGCGAGCAGGTTGTCGAGAATCACGCTGGCGGAGCCCATCTCGTTCCAGGCGTGCTCGTCGCCGCCGCTCCCGTGGAGCAGGTACAGGACGGGGTAGCGCTGCGTGCCGGCCTCGTAGCCGGGCGGCGTGTAGACGAGCATGCGGCGCGACGCCTTCAGGGCCGTCGACGGAAACCACGTCACCGTGATCGTCCCGTGCGGCACGGGCCCGGCCTGGTACAGCGCCGAGGCAGGACCCGGCACGATCACGGTGTTCATGAACCGCGTGCCGTCGCGCAGCACGTTGTAGTTGCGCGGGTCCAGCAGGGGCAGGCCGTCCACCGTGAAGGTGTAGGTCCACAACTCCGGTTCCACAGGACCCGTCGTGACCGACCACAGACCTGCGCTGTCCTTCGTCATCGCCAGATCGCGGCCACCAGGCCAGTCGCCCTGGACGAAGGCCTGTGCCGCCTTGGGCGCGACGAGGCGGAACGTGATCCGGCCGTCGAGCCGCACCTCCGGAGACTGCACGGCCGCATGGGCCAGGCCAAAGGCGGACCCGGGCCCGGTTCCCACGCCTGTTGAACCACCGGGCTGCTGGGCCAGCAGCGAGGCCGGCAGCAGCAACGCTGCAACGAATGCGAGCAGTCTCATGTCGGGTCTCCGTGTGTGTGCCAGGGTGGCCGCGGTCACCGCGTCACCTGGCGGCCGATGACGCGGCGGGCGGCTGGAAGAGCCTCGGCAGCAGGTCCTTGAGGGACACCCGCCAGACCGGCCACTCGTGGATGTAGCCAGGGAACTCCCTCAAGGTGTACTTCACGCCCTTGTCGTTCAACACCTGTTTCACGACCTCGTGCGCCGTCATCAGGGTGTCGGCCGTGCCAATCGAGATGTAGAGCAGGCGCAGCCGCGCGTTGGCCTCCGCGTTCAACAGTGGCATCAGTGCCGCGAACCTGGCCGGGTCGAGGGACTTGGTGAGGTCCGGGCCACGCAGGCTCGCCGCATTCGGCGGGGGCGGCACGTCGACGGCCACGCCAGGCATGACCGGATAGCCCCCGCTGAAGGCGGCCACCCAGGCGAAGAGGTCCAGGTGGTTGAACGCCGTGTACATCGTCTGCGCGCCGCCCACGGACAGGCCGGCGATCGCACGGCTCTCGCGATCCGTACGGGTGCGGTACGTCTTGTCGATGAACGGGACGAGGTCCTTGACGAGGCTCTCCGGGAAGCGCGGGAATCGCGCCGGGTCGCGGTTTGCCGGGAGCGCGGGCGGGGCGGGCACCAGATCAGGGGCCGCGATGCGCGTCGTGTTGGCATTGGGCATGACCACGATCATCGGCCTTGCCTTGCCCTGGCCGATCAGGTTGTCGAGGATCTGGGTTGCCCTTCCACACGACGACCACGCGTCCTCGTCGCCGCTCCCGCCGTGCAGCAGGTAGAGGACAGGGTAGCGTTCGGTGCCGTGTTCGTACCCGGGCGGGGTGTACACGTAAGCGCGTCGCGTCGCGTTCACCGTCGGCGAGGGATACCACTGGAGAGACACCGTGCCGTGCGGGACGGCGTTGACCATGTAGTCTGCGGAGGCGGGCCCCGGCACGAGCAGCGTGTTCTCGATGCGCGCGGTGTTGCGCCTCGTGTTCACGTTGCGGGGATCCAGCGTCGTCACCCCGTTGACGCTGAACGTGTAGATCCAGAACTCCGGCTGGAGCGGTCCCACGGTGGCGGACCAGACGCCCTTGTCGTCCTTGACCATCGGCGACGTCGTGCTCAGAATCCCGCCGGGCCAGTCGCCGGTCACCGATACGCTGGTCGCGTCGGGCGCCAGAAGCCGGAAGGTGACGCGGCCGTCGGACAGGATCTCGGGAGACACGATCGGCGCCGGACCCTGGCCAGGTGTCTGCGTCGTGACAGTGGCCGTCAGTGAACTCAGCGCAATCACGGCCGCGGCAAAGACCTTCATGAGCGTTCCCTCCAGCTGCGGAGTCGGCGAGAGGCCCTCGAGGGCGCGAGGGTCCCGACCGCGCAGCAGGGTAGCGCGTTGGAGGGCCGGATCGTGACCGGTTCGTGACATCAGCGTCCGGCTCGTAACAAACCGCTCCCTCGTCTCCCGGATCTGTGCGGATCATCAGGTCGCCGCCCGTGCGGGGCCTCGAGATGGAGGGAGCGTCATGATGTTGCGCCACGTGCACTGGATCGGAGCGATGGGGCTCATGCTCCTGCAGGCCTCGGTCGCCTTTGCCCAGCCCGACCCGGGCGCGGCGAACCGCCCCCCCGCGCCGCAGTTGCGTTCACCGGAGATCCACCCCGACAGGACGGTCACCTTCCGGTTCTTCGCCCCGAAGTCCCGCGAGGTCACGCTCAACGGGAGCTGGGAGGGCGGCACGGACATCAAGATGCAGAAGGACGAGGCCGGGGTCTGGTCGGTGACCGTCGGGCCCATGGCGCCGCAGTTGTGGGGCTACTGGTTCCTGGCTGACGGCGTCAAGGCACTCGATCCCAGCAATGGCGAGACGCAGCGCGACGGGAATCGGTACGACAACCTGCTGATGATCTCCGGTCCGGAGTCCGATCTCTGGGACTTCAAGGACGTGCCCCATGGGACCGTCGAGCAGGTCTGGTATCCCTCGCCGACGCTGAAGCAGGCCCGTCGGCGCAAGTACGTGTACCTGCCGCCTGACTACAAGGACACGACGACCACGTACCCGGTGCTCTACCTGCTGCACGGCGGCGGGGGCGACGAAGACGCCTGGACGACCATGGGCCGCGCCACGATCATCATGGATAACCTGATCGCGGCCGGGAAGGCCAAGCCCATGATCGTGGTGATGCCGAACGGCAACGCCGCCCAGACGATTTCGCAGGGCTACGGGTGCGGGCCCACGCCCGCGCGCCAGCAGGTCGTGGCGCCCGCGCCGCCGCCGATTCAGGCGGCCCAGCAGGCGGCCGGGCAGCCGGCGCGACCGCCGCAGCCTCCGCAGCCCTACGAGGGCTCCTACCCGCACAGCCTCGTGAAGGACGTCATTCCGTTCGTCGAAAAGTACTACCGCGCTATCGCCAACAAGGACAGCCGCGCGATCGCCGGCCTGTCGATGGGCGGCGGACACACGCTCACGGCCACCAACAACAACCCGGGCGTGTTCGGGTGGACCGCGGTGTTCAGCTCAGGGCCGCGCGGCGGCGTCGACGAGGTGATGAAGAAGCAGCTGGCGGCCGTGAAGGCGGGCGGGGTCCATTTCTATTGGACCGGCGCCGGCACGACCGATACGGCGCGCGAACGGATGGTCGACGTGCACGCGACCCTGAAGGAGCTCGGCTTCAAGACGTCGTACAAGGAAATCCCCGGCAGGCACTACTGGTTCCTGTGGCGGGATTTCCTTGGCGACTACGCGCAGCTCCTGTTCAAGTAGGCGCCCGCCTATCGCTTCTGCGTGGCCCGCCAGGCGGCGAGCACTTCGGCTTCCCGCGCGCGACCGATCCCGTTGACGCGGCCTTCGAGCGTCGCCGCCTGTTCCTCGGCCGGGCGCGTCTTGTGCCAGTCAAGGGTGTCCTTCGCGGTCACGGCCAGGGGCCGGAAGGTGAGGCCCTTGGCGATGGCCTTGCTGGCATCGCGCCGCTGGTAGCCAGCCGTGCGGCCGACCGGCGGCTGCCACACGGGCATGTCGCGCCACGGGCGGACCTTCTGGGCCTGCAGGAACTCCCACGGCACCCACGTGAACTGGGCGCCGGCCGTGGTCACGGCCTTCACCCCGTGCAACATCTCCGCGATCGTGAGCGGGTGGGCGGGACCGATGGCGTTGTACACGCCGAACTCCCGCGCTTCTGCCATCCGCACGGTCCATTCGGCCAGGTCGCGCGCGTCGATGAACTGGCAGGGGTCGTTCGGCTGATCTGGCGCGAGGACCTCCCCACCCTGATCGATACGCGCCGGCCACCACGTGAACCGATCGGTCCGATCGAGGGGCCCGACGATGAGGCAGGGGCGGATCACGGTCCAGATGTCCGGATACGTGCGCCTGACCTCCTCCTCGGCCCGGACCTTGAGCGGGCCGTAGTGCTGCGACGCGTGTCGCGGCTCGAGGGTGTACGGATCGAGGCCCTCGGGCATGGTGTGCACCGGACTCGTTTCGTTCAGCCCGATGATGCTCTGGTCGCTGTAGACGGAGGTCGTGGAGACGAAGATGTAGTGCTTCACGTGGCCGGACAGGTGACGGCCGGCGTTCCGGACCCAGGCCGGGAACGTGGTCGGGTTGTCGATCACCACGTCGAACTGCCTGCCGGCGAGCGCGCTGGTGTCGCTGTTCAAATCGCCGACCAGTTCCTCGTGGACCTTGCCCTTGAAGAGCCCTGGCCGCGTCTTGTTGCGGTTGAAGAGCGTGACACGGTGCCCGCGCGCCAGGGCATAGTCCACCTGTTCCGGTCCCGTGAACCCGGTGCCTCCCAGGATCAGGATGCTGAGAGGTTCCGGCGCCCGCTCGATGGGCGCCCGTGTCCATCCAAGGCTCATGGCGCCGCCGGCAAGGGAGGCGGCTTTGATGAAGGTCCGGCGATCGGTGGCCATGGGCAATCTCCTCTCGAGCGACCGTAGGTGACCGGCGACGGACAGAGGATACCCCGAGACTGTCCGAGACTCGCCTGCGCTATGCTCATGGCCCCTGGCTTTTGCGTGGGGAGAGGAGTCGGGTGTGACGATCGGGTTTCTCGGAGCGGGGCTGATGGGCGCCGGTTTCGTGCGGCGCATGATCAGGAACGGGCATGCGGTCCGCGGAGGCTGCACGCGTGCTCGACGGCGCAGAGCGGATTCACGTGGCGCTGTCA
>CAYLZN010000253.1:6943-8683 GCA_964387935.1 uncultured Vicinamibacteraceae bacterium
CGCGGAGGCTGCACGCGTGCTCGACGGCGCAGAGCGGATTCACGTGGCGCTGTCAGACGATGCCGCGGTTGACGCCGTGCTCGAGTCGATTCGAGATGCGGTGCCGGCTGGGACCTGGATCGTCGATCACACGACTACGGCCCCGGGCCCGACGGCGGAGCGGGCGGCACGCTGGACGGCCCGCGGGCGCGTGTACCTCCACGCGCCCGTGTTCATGGGACCGAAGAACGCGGAGGACGGCACGGGCCTGATGCTCGTCTCCGGCGATCCAGGACGGATCGCCACGGTGCTGCCGTTTCTCGAGGCGATGACCTCGAAGGTGCTGCCGCTCGGCCCGAAGCCCGAGACCGCGGCCGCGTACAAGCTGTTCGGCAACCTCGCGATCCTCGGGTTCCAGGGGCTGGCGGGCGACGTGGCGCGGCTGGCGGCGGCCGTCGGGATTACCCCGACGGACGCGATGACGCTGTTTGCCGAGTTCAACCCGGGGCGGATGTTCCCCGACTGGGCGGCCAAGGTCGCCAACGGACCCTACGATCCGCCGTCCTTCACCGCCTCGATGGCCCGCAAGGACGTCCGACTCATGCTGGAGGAAGCCGCACGCCACGGGGTCGAGCTTGCGGTGATGCCCGCCGTGGCGCGCGTCTACGACGCGGCCCTCGCGCGTGGGGAGGGAGACCTCGACACGACCGCCGCATTCAGGGTCGTCTCACCGCGGGCCCGGTGACGATTCGAACGCGTTACACCCGCGCGCACTCGGGAACTTCCTCGAACACGCCGTGCGCGTAGGTCCAGCGGTCGCTGTCGTTGGTGGCCTGTGCCTGGAGGAACCACAGGTGCCAGTACGCCGCGAGCTCCTCGGTCGTCAGGTTTCGAAGATCCAGGTCTTCTTCGCTCAGGAACTCGTCACGCATCGGCGGCAGCGGATCGGTCGTCATGGCAGGGCACAAGGCAACACGCCCTCCGCACGCTCGGCGACGATCGCATGGGCCTGCAGGAGAGGCAGGTTGGCCGTGACCCGTGCCACCTCGGGCCAGGCCGCTGCCCAGTCCCGCGCCGCGTCCAGGTACGACTGGATCCGGCGCTCGTTGGCGTGCATGAGTTCCCGCCGTTCCGCGTCGAGTGCAGACTCCAGCGCCTCCACGCCCTCTGCCGCGTGGCGCAGCAGTGGCCGGCGCTCGCAGGCACGCGCCCACGCTTCGGGGTGCGCCTCGGCCACCCGGATCAGGTCACGCGCACTCCTCGACAGCAGGAGCTGATCGGCGACCTCGGGAAGGCGTCGCGCCAGTTCGCCAATGACCGCGTAGTCCTTCTCGCGGTTGGTCTTCTTCAGTTCGGCCAACTCTCGAACGCCGAGCACCGGAGGCGAGCACCACTCCGCGTCCACCCACGCCGCCGCCAGCGCCTCGGGTGAGAGCCGTGGCGGGCGCGTGACGAAATCCGTACGGAGACGCAGCGGACCGTCCCGATACTCCAGGTGGGAGCTCCATCCACCGCTCAGCCACCGCGGATCCAGCGGCGCCCCGAACCGGTACGTCGCGCCGTGGGACGCCAGCGTGGCCAGGATGTGTCCAGTAGCCTCCGCGTCCTCCCGGAGAATCCAGTCTCCGTCCTTGCTCATGATGGCGAGCCCGTGCAGGACGACGGCCTGGCCACTGCTGATGATGGCGCGCGTACGGCCCTGGTTGAACTCCTCCGTCAGCCGGACGTAGACGTTCACGAGTCGAGCCTAGCACAGGCCGC
>CAYLZN010000254.1:0-6841 GCA_964387935.1 uncultured Vicinamibacteraceae bacterium
GCCAGACGCATGGGCGGCGTGGCTGGCCATGCGGGCCTGTTCACGACGGCGCGGGATCTCGCCCGCTTCGCCCGCACGCTCCTCCAGGGCGGCACCCTGGACGGCGTGCGCGTGATGTCGCCCCTGACCGTCTCGCGCATGACGAGTCCGTCGACGCCCCGGGGCGAACGCAACGTTCGAGGACTCGGCTGGGACATCGACTCGAGCTATTCGGCCAATCGCGGCGAGTTGATGGGGCCCGGATCGTTCGGCCACACGGGTTTTACGGGCACGTCGATCTGGATCGACCCCGCGGCGGACCTGTTCGTGGTGTTCCTGTCGAGTCGCCTGCACCCGAACGGGAAGGGTGATGTGGGGGCGCTTCGGGCCCGGGTGGCCACGCTGGCAGCGGCCTCGCTGCTCGACCCGCCCCCCCCGGGAGACCGCCAGTTCGGGGCGGGCGCGCTGGCACCTTCGGGGCCGGTGCCTCGCCGCGGCGATGCGCGGGCGCCGGTCATGACGGGGATCGACGTGCTGCGGGCCGAGGGCTTCGCCCGCCTCCGCGGACGGCGGATTGGACTGGTCACCAATCACACGGGCCGGGCGCGGGACGGGGCGACGACCATCGACCTGCTGCATGCGGCGAAGGACCTGACGCTCGTCGCGTTGTTCAGTCCCGAGCACGGCATTCGTGGCGTCCTCGACGAGAAGGTGGCGTCGTCGGTGGACGAGAAGACGGGGCTGCCCATCCACTCGCTCTACGGCGACACGCGTCGTCCGACCGACGAGATGCTGAAGGGCATCGACACGCTGGTGGTGGACATCCAGGACGTCGGCGCCCGCTTCTACACCTACATCAGCACGATGGGCCTGGTCATGGAGGAGGCGGCGACGCGAGGCCTGGAGGTGGTCGTGCTGGACCGGCCCAACCCGATCAACGGGTGGCAGATCGAGGGGCCCACGCTCGACAAGGAGGCGCTCGGGTTCACCGGGTACCTCGCGATGCCGATCCGCCACGGGATGACCATGGGCGAACTGGCGCGACTCTTCAACGAGGAGGCCGGGATCGGGGCGAAGCTGACCGTCGTGGAGGTGAAGGGCTGGTCGCGCGACCAGTGGTTCGACGCCACCGGCCAGCCCTGGGTCAACCCGTCGCCGAACATGCGGAACCTGTGGCAGGCCACGCTCTACCCGGGGATCGGCGCCATCGAGTGGGCGAACATCTCGGTCGGGCGCGGCACGGACACGCCCTTCGAGCAGGTCGGTGCGCCGTGGATCAACGGCGTGGACCTGGCCGCGGACCTGGCGCGGCGCGCACTGCCGGGGGTGGTTTTCTATCCGGTGTCCTTCACGCCGGCGTCGAGCAAGTACGCCGGCGAACCCTGCCAGGGTGTGTTCATCGTCATCACCGATCGCGAGGCCTTCCGCCCCGTGCGCGTGGGATTCGAGATCGCGGCCGCCCTGCACCGGCTGTATCCCTCACACTTCAGGGTGCAGAACACCGGCAGGCTGTTCGGGTCCGAGCGGGGGTTGAAGCGGATGCTGGCCGGGGAGGATCCGCAGCGCATCGCCGCGGACTGGGCTGGCGATGAGGCGAAGTGGCGCCTCCATCGCGCGAAGTATTTGCTGTACTGAAGTGCCGGGTGCCGGGTGCCGGGTGCCCGGTGCCCGGTGCGGCGTGCGCGATCACGAGTCCTGGCCGTACGCCCTCCTGACCGTACGCCGCCGTACGCCGTACGCCGTAAGCCGTACGCCTACAAGTGGTACAGCATCACATACACAATCACCCCCGTCACCGACACGTAGAGCCACGAGGGCAACGTCCATCGGGCGATGGCGCGGTGCCGCACGAACTGCCCGCGGAGGGCGCGGGCAACCGTCACCAGCACCAGTGGCACGATGGCCGCGGCCAGGACGACATGCGTGATCAGGACGAAAAAGTAGATCGGGCGCAGGAGGCCCGTGCCGGTGAAGGGGCGCGATCCAACCTGCGCGTGATACACGAGATAGGAGATCAGGAACAGCGTCGAACAGAGCAGGGCCGCGATCATGGCCGCGCGGTGCTCGTCCTTGCGACCGGCGCGAATGAACCGCCATCCCGCCAGCAGGCACACGGTCGCCATGCCATTGAGCGTGGCGTTGACGGTGGGCAACACGGTGGCGTCGAACATCAGCGTCCCTTCGCTACTGTGTCCGCGTCGCGACCATCAGGCCCCAGAGCAGCGGCAGGTAGACGATCGAGCTGACGAACAGCGTGCGGGCATTGCGCCCCGAGCGATCGTGGGCGAACCTCCAGGTAGCCACGAGCATGACCAGCCCGAGCGCCATGGCGCCCACGAAGTACGCGCCGGAGGTCAAGCCCACTAGCGTTGGCGTGAGGCTCACCGGCAGCAGGGCAGCGGCGTAGGCCGTGGCCTGGCGCGCCGTGCTGGAGCCGTCCGGATCCACCACGGGCAGCAGCACGAACCCGGCGCGCGCGTAGTCCTCGCGGTAGATCCACGCAATCGCGAGGAAGTGCGGCATCTGCCACAGGAAGACAATCGCAAACAGCAGCCACGCCTCGATCGACAGCGTCCCGGTGGCCGCGGCCCACCCGATCATCGGGGGCAACGCGCCCGGGATCGCGCCGATGACAGTCGAGAGCGACGTGCGAAGCTTCGACGGCGTGTACCACGCAATGTAGGTGACGAGCGTCGCCATGGCGACCGCGGCAGCGAGCAGGTTCGCTCCGAGGGCCAGCTGGACGAGCCCGAGGATCGACAGCAGAACACCGAACCATGTCGCCTCGCGGGCGCGCAGGCGGCCGTCGGCCACGGGGCGCAGACGTGTCCGCTTCATGAGGCGGTCCACCCGCCCTTCGAGGGCCATGTTGAAGGCGGCGGACCCGGCCGCCACGAGCGCCGTGCCCATGACGGTGTGGATGACCGTGGCGAGGGAGGTGTCGGGACCGGCGCCCATGTAGAAGCCCGCCGCCGCCGTCGCGACGACGAGGAAGTTGAGGCGCGGCTTGGTGAGCGCGAAGAAATCCGACGATCGCGAGGGCGAAGCGGGCAGCGTCGTCGTTCCGGCCTTCACGGTGGAATTATATCGGCGTATGGCGTATGGCGTATGGCGTACGGCGTAGGGCGTACGGCGGCGTACGATCAGAAGGGGGCGTACGGGCCTGGCGCACGGCATGCGGTTCAGGGAGTCGTCGGCGCCGGGGCGCCGGCGACTGCCTCTCGCAGCTTGCGCAGGATGCGATCCTCGATCCACTGCACGCTCCACCAGTCGACCGGTGTAACCGGGTGGCCGTCGACGAGCATCGTGAAATGCAGGTGGTCGCCCCCGGCCAGCCCCGTGGTACCCGAGCGCCCGAGCGTCTGTTCCTTCTCGACCTGGTCACCGGCCTTCACGTCGAACGACGACAGGTGCGCGTAGAGCGACTGCACGCCCAGGCCGTGATCGACGATGACACAGTTGCCGTAGATGCCGAGATAGTCAGCGTGGAGCACGACGCCACGGTTCGCGGCCTTGACCGGCACGTTGGCCGTCACCGCCAGGTCGAAACCAAGGTGCACCTGCCGATCGATCTCCTGGCCCTTGTACACATAGGTGCGCTGATCCGCGAAGGCGGACTCCACCTGCGAGTTCGTCAGCTGACGGAACGGGCCTTCCCACAGCATCGTGGGGGATGTCTTCTGCGCGAGCGCCGCGATGAACTCAGCGTTCTTCCGGCGCAGCGCACCGTTGACCGCCAGAAAGGCCTGCGCCGGATCGTCGCGATTCTCGATCGGCAGATCCGGCGCGTGCTCCAGGATGGCTGGCACGACGCGGGAGATGAAGGCATCGTCGACGGGAATCGTGGACTTGCGGAACGGCTTCGGGAAGACGCGGAAGTCGAAGGCCGCCGTGGCCTCGTTGCCTGCGGCGTCGCGCGCGAACAGGCGGATCGGCGTGGCGAGATCCTGATCGTGGAGCAGCGCGAAGAAGGCCACCTTCAGGGCCGGATCGGCGCCGGTGACTCCCGCGGCCGAGGCGGGGAAGCCGGGGTACTCGACATCGCCCACGCGCACGCCCGACGCGACCTCCGGCGGCGTCGCGCGGTAGACCACGAGTTCGGACCCGCCGTGGTTCACGAAGTGGTGCCGTGAGACGACGCCGACACGGGGCGGCTCGAGGGAGACGGTGATGTCGCGCGTCGCATCCGCCTGAACCGACCGCAATCCGAACACGGCCGGCCGCACCGCGCTGACGACGACGCGGGCCGGGCCGGATTTGAGGGCGGGCAGATCGCCGGCCGCGATCCGTCGCGTGACGGCGACGCGATCGGGTGCTTCCTGGGTGACCGTGCTGCTGGCGTCGCCCGGCAGCGAGAAGAGTGGGAACTGCTGTGCACCCTGCTCGAGGTGGATGTCGAGGCGGCTGAGCGAGCCCGCCGGGGCCGTGACGGCGACGTCGACGGTGCCCGTGCGGCCCAGCGCCGTGGCGGGCTGTCGCACGTCGATGACAGGAGGCGCGGCGCGACCGGCGAAGAACCAGGCTCCGAGCGCAAGCAGGAGGATCAGGGCAAGGATGGCGGAAAGAAGGCGGATCATCCTCCTATCATACGGGCGACGCTCACTGCCGCAACTCACGGAGGACCGCGGCACCCGCCGCCTGGGCCGCGTCGGTCTCGGCCACGCGGCCGCCCGGCGTGCGCGCGTGTCCGGCGTACAGACGCGCGACGCCAGCGCTGTCGGCGATGTCGGGATGTTCGAGGACCTCGAGAGCATGCTGGAGTTCGTGCGCGAGCACCGACACGCGGTAGGGAGACGCACGATCGGACCTGACGACAATCCAGAGGCAGCGAAGGCCGTCGGGCGTTCGCACGAGGCGGTGCAAGAGGGAGCCCTCGAGGCCTGCCGACAGCCCGACGGATGAGCCGACATAGACGACCCCGTGTGCTCGTTCGATGGCCAGGACGATCGCGCGGAAGGTTGCCGACTCCAGACATCCGCGTCTCATGAGCGCCACGGACTGCAGGTCGGTCGCCTGGATTCTCGCGCCGCCGGCGGGCGGGTGCCCTGCGTCCCGGCAACTCACGGGCCACACGGCGGGGTCTGTCTGTGATCCGGCCAGCAGCGAGCTGGTCGCCATGGGTGCAGCGGCCAGGAGCGCGGAGATCCCGACGCCGGCGACATGACGCGCGAGAGGGTGGGGCACAGGCCCCACCCTCTCGCCTCGGACTCAGCAAGTCGTGACGATCTGCCTGAATTCCGACTTCAGACCAGCGAGGTAAGCCTTCAGGCGCGTGTTCGGTTTTCCTTGGCGCGTCGTTATTCATATTAAGTACACCAAGCAACTCACGATGGCCATGGACAGCGCGTTTCGTCTCGGCGACTGGGTTGTGGAACCGGAGCGTTGCCGTATCACAAATGCGGAACGGCATGTGCGGCTTCGACCCAAGGTGATGGACCTGCTCGTGTTTCTTGCGGAACACCAGGGGCAGATCGTGTCGAAGGAACGGTTGCTCGACGGGGTCTGGCGCGTCGACGCGATCACGGAGTCGGCGCTGACCCGCACCGTCACCGAGCTGCGCCAGGCCCTCGGCGACGAGGCCGACCGGCCGCGGTACCTGGAGAACATCCCCAAGCGCGGTTATCGGCTGCTCGTGCCCGTGGTGCCCGTGGACCTGGCGCCGCCAGAGGCCGCTCCGGCTGCTGCCGGTCTGCCGAGTCCACTGTCCACCGGAGGCGCCCCCGCCCGCGCCCTGCTCTGGGTCAGCAGCGTCGTCTCGGCAGGCGCGGTGGTCGCGCTGATTGGCTGGCTCTGGTCCCGACCCGCGCCGCCGAGCCTTGCGCTCGCGCCGAACGACTGGGTCCTGCTGGCGGCCTTCGAGAATGACACCGGCGACCCATCGCTCGACGCGGTCGAGTTCGCCCTTCTCCGCGAGCTGTCGAACTCGTCCTTCCTCAGCCTGGTGTCCGCCCAGCGGGTGGCCGACACACTTCGTCTGATGAAGAAGCCGCCCACGACCCGGCTGGACCGTGTCATCGCGCAGGAAGTGTGCGTCCGTGACGGCGACGTGCGCGTGCTGCTCACGGGGCGCGTGGATGTGCTTCCACAGGGGTACGGCATCACCGTGCAGGCCGTGGAGCCGCAGGCAGGAACGGAGATCGTGACGCTGAGGGCTGACGCGCGCACGAAAGCGGACGTGCTTCCCGCCGTCGGTCGGCTGGCCGCCCGCGTGCGCGCCGTGCTCGGGGAGCGACGGGACGCGATCCGCTCACAGCAGCGGGCGCTCGCGCGCGTGACGACGCCGTCGCTGGAGGCGCTGCACCTGTACTCGCGGGCGTACGACGCTGGAAACGCCGGCGACTGGGCGGCGGCTGAGAAGCTGGCAGAGGCGGCTCTCGTCGCGGATCCGACCTTCGCCTCAGCGGAGGTCTGGCTGGGGCACGCCAAGAACAACCAGGTGCGGCGCTCAGAGAGTGCGGCGCACTTCGCGCGCGCACGCGATCTGGCCGATACCGTGACCCCGCGCGAACGGTTCTTCATCCTCGGCAGCTACTACAGTTCGCGCAACGAACGCGAAGAGGCGCTGGCCAACTTCGACGCCCTGGTGCGGCTGCACCCAGACGACTACTGGGGCGTCAACAACCTGGCCGTGGCCTACGCCCGCATGGGGCGGAGCGAGCGCGACATCTTCGACCTGCGCCTGCGGCTGGCGTCGATCCGCCCGAACGACTTCCGCACCCGGGTTCTCGCCATCGGCGCAGCGATGCGAGCCGACGCCGGGTGGGACGTCGTGTGGCAGCACCGGGCACGCGCCCTGGCGCTCGCCGGGCAGAATGGCGGTCGGGACGTGGCGTGGGAGGTGGCCTGGCTGAGGCTGCTGCCG